>CANFOX010000001.1 GCA_947448845.1 Microbacteriaceae bacterium
ATCCCTAGTACGAGAGGACCCGGATGGACGAACCTCTGGTGTGTCAGTTGTCCTGCCAAGGGCACCGCTGATTAGCTACGTTCGGAAAGGATAACCGCTGAAAGCATCTAAGCGGGAAGCCAGCTTCAAGATGAGATTTCCATGACTTAGGTCGAGAGGCTCGCAGTAGATGACTGCGTTGATAGGCCGGATGTGGAAGTGGGGACTAAAGACCCATGGAGCTGACCGGTACTAATAAGCCGATAACTTGATAACAATTTTTTGCTTGCGTCCACTATGTGGTTCCCGAGGTATGGTCGGGAATCCAATACACACTTACTGTGTGCAAACGATTCACATAACTCAATAGTGTTTCGGCGGCCATAGCGAAGGGGAAACGCCCGGTTACATTCCGAACCCGGAAGCTAAGACCTTCTGCGCCGATGGTACTGCGAGGGGGACCTCGTGGGAGAGTAGGACACCGCCGGACTTAATTTGAGAAAATGGCCACCTTTTTTAAGGTGGCCATTTTCGCTTAACGGAAGATATCGATGAACGAAGTTCCAGAACGTCGCGGCGACGGCGACCGTCGCGGTTCATTTGGCCGCACCGGTGCGGGTCGAAATGATCGTCGCCCAGGTCAAGGACCAGCTGCCGGAGCAAGACCTGGTGGTCGAGGTTTCGATTCGCGTCAAGACGAGGAATGGACGCCTCGCTATTCCGAACACCCAAAAGCGCCTGCTATTCCAGATGAAATTACCGAAAAAGACGTGCCAGTTATGGTGCGCGTTGCTCTAAAAACTTTGAGTCTTGAAAACGCCAATCGTGTTGCCAGGCATTTGGCAATGGTTTCGCTTTTGATTGACCAAGATCCGCAGTTGGCGCTTGAGCACGCCCAAGCGGCTGCGGCTAGAGCTGGAAGAATTGCTGTCGTTCGCGAAACTCTCGGTATTGCGGCTTATCGTGTTGGTGACTACGCCTTGGCTCTTCGCGAGTTGACTACCTATCGAAGACTTTCTGGCCTGAATGATCAGTTACCAATCATGATTGATTGTGAGCGCGGTATTGGCAAGCCAGCAAAGGGTCTTGAACTTGGGCGTGAAGTTGACAGAACTAAGCTCGAACCGGAAGTGCGTGTGAATCTTGCGATTGCTTTATCTGGCGCCCGCTTAGATTTGGGCGAAAATGAACTTGCTCTTGCGGAACTTGAAATAGCGGAACTCAATGCAAAGAAGGTATTTGATTTCAGCGCTGCACTATTTTTCGCTTACTCTGACACGCTTGAGATTCTTGGTCGCAAGGTTGAGGCTGAGAAGTGGTTGAAGCTGGCACAGCGTGCGGTTGAAGCCTTCGCACTCAAGGCTGAGGGTGACAATGAGTTTTTGCAGGTTTTAGAAGAGATCGAAATTCCCGCGGAAACAACCCGTACCGAACGCCCCAAACGCGATGATGATCGGGTTGGTGGTTTCGATGGGCGAGAAGACCGCGGGCGACCGCGGCGCGATGACCGTGAGCCACAACGGCCTCGGCGCGATGACCGTGACTCGGATAGGCCGAAACGGGATGGATTTACCAGCGACCGACCCCGGCGTGACAGCAACGGCGAAGCACCTCAGCGCGCACCTTGGACTAAGCCAGAGTAATGATCTGGGGCAGTTACGATTCACTACTGCTTGATTTAGATGGGGTAGTTTATGAGGGCGCGCGGGCTATCGACGGCGCTGTCGAATCCATCAATCACTTTCAAGCACTTAGCGTTCCCATTGGCTTTGTGACTAACAATTCTTCACGCAAGCCTGAAACTATAGCTAAGCAGTTGGCCGGTTTCGGCATTTTGGTTCCAGCGGAATCCGTGATTAGTTCTGGTCAGACCGGGGTCGAGTTGCTTGCCAAGTTGATTGCCCCAGGTGCCAAAGTTTTGGTAGTTGGCGGCGAGGGGTTGCGCTATCGAGTGCAACTTGCAGGCTTTCAGTTGGTTGATTTGGCAGATGAAGCGCCAGTTGCTGTGATTCAGGGGTTTGCTCCAGATGTTTCCTGGCGTGATTTGGCTCAAGCCGCCTATGCGATTCAGCGTGGGGCAAAATGGGTTGCCACGAATTCCGATTGGACAATTCCTCAGGAAGGCGGCTTGGCCCCCGGTAACGGAACGTTAGTTTCGGCCGTTCACACCGCCGTTGGCATTCTTCCTGAGGTGGCCGGAAAGCCGGAGCCCGCTATTTTTGAAACCGCCATTCGTGCACTTGGCATTCAACATCCACTGTTTGTTGGAGATCGCCTCGACACCGATATTCTCGGAGCGAACCGTGCGGGAATCGACTCCGCCCTGGTAATGACTGGGGTTTCTACCCGTAAAGAGTTGCTAGGCATTGGTAAAGAAAGTAGACCTAAGTTCATTTTGGGTTCATTGCTTGAGTTGCAGACACCATATGTTGAACCAAAGAAGACCAAACGGGGTTTCAAATGCGAGAGCGCTTCTGTTGAACTACTTGGAAATAAAGTTCGAATTGTTGATGGGGACGCCGGAAGTTTGCATGCACTGAAAGCCGCCTGCGCTGTCGTTTGGAATGCTGGAACTCCTATTTATAATCTCGATGTTGAAGCATCGTTCTATAGTCTTGAATAGTTATGAATGATTTTGAAGAAGGCGTTGTCGCCGAACTAGCTCGCATTAAAGAGCTTCCGATTGAAGAACAACCAGCCGCATTCGAGCAGCTGCGGCGCAAACTTGAATCCGAGATTCAAGGCGAGGGCTAGTTGCGCCTAGATTTGGCTCTGGTTGAACGAGGTTTAGCTAGGTCAAGGAACCAAGCGGCGGCATTTATTGACGCAGGGCGGGTGCTAATCAAAGGTAAGCCTGTGTCAAAGGCTTCATTTAATGTGCATGACGAAGACTCAATTACCGTTGTGGCTGATTTGGATTTAGTAAGCCGAGCCGGATTCAAACTTGAACACGCGCTTTCAGTTTTTCAAGAAATTCAGGTTGCAGGCCTTGTTTGCTTAGACGTTGGCGCGTCTACTGGTGGATTCACGCAAGTGCTTTTGAATCACGGCGCAAAGCAAGTGATCGCCTTAGATGTTGGCCACGATCAGATGGCACCCGAGATTGCTAGTGATGAACGTGTGTTCAACATCGAGGGGTTCAACGCTAGAGAATTGACACTTTCCTTGCTTCGTTCTACCACTAATCAAAATGATTTAGTTATCGACTTAGTGGTGGCAGACCTAAGTTTTATATCTCTCGAACTGGTGCTGCCGGCCATGGCAACCACTGCGCCTACTGCCGACCTGTTAGTTCTCGTAAAGCCGCAGTTCGAGGTTGGGCGCCTAGAGGTTGGAAGTGGCGTAGTGCTCGATGCGGTGAAGCATCAGGCTGCGCTCGAAAAGGTTGCCAAGTGCGCCTGGGAGCTAGGTCTTGGGGTTAAAGGCGTTACCGATTCAGGTTTGCCCGGGTTGCATGGGAATATTGAGTATGTTCTGTGGATTAGTCGTGATTCAAGCGGGCATCCGTCAGAATGGAACGAAAGATTTTCAACACTAATCAGCGAGGTGCTGTGAGCGATTCGAGACTAGCTTTGGTGGTATTTCACACTAGGCGAGAAGACGCCGTGAATGCCGGAATGCAGACCTGCATCGCACTGGTCGCGCAGGGAATGTTGGCAGTGCTTACCAAAGATCTTTACGCCGAACTGAGCACGTTTGCGGCGAAGCAAAATGAAAAACTGCCAAGCGGATCAATTCGAATTTTGAACGAAGATTGCACGCTTGAAGACCTTGAGGTTGTTGTTGTGCTTGGTGGCGATGGAACCATTTTGAAAGCCGCCGAAATGGTTCGTTCTTCGCAGACGCCAATTATTGGAATCAATCTTGGGCACGTTGGTTTTCTTGCTGAAAGTGAGCGGGAAGAGTTGGCCGAAGCCATAAATCGCGTGGTGCAGGGTGATTATTTGGTTACTGACCTGCTCACGCTTGACGTTTCGGTTCAGGTAGATGGCAAAGAGGTCTATAGCGGTTGGGCTCTAAATGAAGCCACGGTGGAAAAGAGCGCTCGCGAACGCATGCTCGAGGTTGTTGTTGAGGTAGATGGCCGACCGCTTTCAAGCTTCGGATGCGACGGCATAGTGATGAGCACGCCGACCGGCTCCACCGCCTACGCTTTCTCGGCGGGTGGGCCGGTGGTTTGGCCTTCGGTAGAAGCGCTGCTGCTGGTGCCGCTGAGCGCTCATGCCCTTTTTGCCAGGCCACTGGTAGTAAACCCCAACTCAATTTTGGCCGTGGAAGTTATGAGACGAAGTGCCGGAGTCGGCGTGCTTTGGTGTGACGGAAGACGAAGTACGGAACTTCCGCTTGGAGCTCGCGTTGAGGTTTCTCGAAGCGACAAGTCGGTGCGTCTAGGTCGGCTTCACAGCGGACCATTCACCGACCGTTTGGTTCGCAAGTTTTCGCTACCGGTAGAAGGTTGGCGCGGCCCAGTTAGCGATGGGGGAGCCCGTTGATTGAAGAAATCAGCATTCGCGACCTAGGAGTTATTTCTGAGGCACGGCTTGAATTCAAACCAGGGCTCACCGTGGTGACGGGTGAAACCGGTGCCGGTAAGACAATGGTGCTATCGGCGCTAGGGCTTTTACTTGGTGAACGGGCAGACATTTCGGCTATTCGAAAGGGGCAAAACCAGGCCTCAGTCGAGGGTCGTTGGTTGTTGGCGGCTTCACCAGCCATTGAGGAACGCGTGGCCGAAGCTGGTGCCGAAATGGCAGACGGCGAGCTGATTTTGAGTCGTTCGCTATCGAGCGAGGGCAGGTCTAAGGCTGCAGTCTGCTCGCGGGCAGCATCGGTCTCTCTGCTTTCTGAATTGGGTGAACAGTTGGTGGTAGTTCACGGGCAATCCGACCAGGTGAGACTTCGTTCTGCAGTTGCTCAGCGTGAGGCTTTAGACCAGTTCGCTGGCGCAGACTTTGATAGAAGTCTGCGAACCTACCGTGAAACCTTCGAAACTTGGAAGTCACTATCAACCCGCCTCGAAGAGCTGCAGACCCAACTTGGAAATCGCATGGCCGAGGCTGAAACCCTTCGAGCCGCCGTAGACGAGTTGGTAGCCGCGAATCTTCAGCCAAATGAGTTCGAAGAGCTTGCCGAGAAGGCAACTCGACTTACTCACCTCGAGGAACTTCGAATTGCTGCTGAAGCTGCTCACGAAGCGATCTCAAGCCAAGAGGGTGGCACTGATGTTTTGGCGCTGTTGGCTGCCGCCAAGCGATCACTCGAGCAGGTTGCTCAACACGACCCAAAACTGCAAGATTATGCAGATTCAATCGCCAGCTCGGCGATTGTTCTTCGCGAAACCGCAACCGACCTGGCCAGCTACCTAGCAAGCCTCGAAGGTGCCAGCGCCACAGAACTTGAACGTGTGCAACAGCGACGAGCAGAGATCAATTCATTGATTCGTAAGTATGGGGTTGATTTCGAATCAACGTTGGCCTATTCAGACTCGGCGAGCGCTCGACTTCTCGAACTTGATTCGTCAACAGAAGAGATTGATCGGCTGGTAGGTGAGACGGCAGCCTGTTTCGAATCGATTAGTGCTCAGGCACATGCGCTGACTCAAAAACGACTTTCGGCTGCAAAGCAACTTGAGGCCGAGGTTTCGGTGGAACTGCAAGCCCTTGCCATGCCAGGCGCAAGTTTGGTGGTTTCGGTTCAAGAAGCAAGCGAATTTGGTTCGTTCGGCAAAGATGCCGTTTCGATTCAGTTGAGCTCTTACCCGGGAGCAGACCCAAGGCCACTTGGCAAGGGTGCCTCTGGCGGTGAACTCTCGCGCATCATGCTTGCCATTGAAGTGGTTTTGGCGAAAACCGCGGTGGTTCCAACCTTTATTTTCGACGAAGTTGATGCCGGTGTTGGTGGGGCGGCAGCCATCGAAATAGGTCGAAGATTGGCACAGTTGGCTGAACAGGCACAGGTGATTGTCGTTACCCACCTGGCGCAAGTGGCAGCGTTCGCCAATCATCATCTTCGGGTTCTGAAGAAATCATCAGATGAATACACATCCAGTGATGTTGTCACTTTGGGATTTGAAGATCGTGTTTCTGAGCTTGCCAGAATGCTTTCGGGTCTAAGTGAGTCGGAATCGGCGCTAGAACACGCTCGTGAACTGATTTCGCTGGCTCACGCCAACTAAAAACTAGGTTTTAGGGCAACTCACCCCTTGGCGTGTGCGAGCGGGCTCGTCGCCAAATGTTAGGCTTGAGTTCCATGGCAGATGCAATGGAATCCGGTAACACAAGACACATTTTCGTCACCGGAGGTGTGGCATCTTCACTTGGCAAGGGCCTCACGGCTGCCAGTTTGGGCAACCTGCTTAGGGCCCGTGGCTTGCGAGTTGTAATGCAAAAACTCGACCCATATCTAAACGTTGACCCAGGCACCATGAACCCGTTTCAGCACGGTGAGGTTTTTGTTACCGATGACGGTGCCGAAACCGACCTAGACATTGGCCACTACGAACGTTTTCTAGACATTAATTTGGCTCAATCTGCGAACGTCACCACCGGTCAGGTTTACTCGCAGGTTATTCAGAAAGAGCGTCGGGGTGAGTACCTTGGCGACACCGTGCAGGTGATTCCTCACATCACCGACGAAATCAAGCGTCGCATGCGCCTTCAGGCAACCGAAGACCCAAAGCCCGATGTCATCATTACCGAAATCGGTGGCACCGTTGGTGATATCGAGTCTCAGCCATTTCTTGAGGCTGCCCGCCAGGTGCGCCGCGACATTGGCCGCGACAATGTATTTTTCGTTCACGTTTCACTGGTGCCATATTTGGCCCCATCGGGTGAGCTAAAGACCAAGCCAACACAGCACTCGGTTGCCATGTTGCGCTCGATTGGTATTCAGCCAGACGCCATTGTGTGCCGAAGCGATCGTGAGTTACCCGACGGCATCAAGAAAAAGATTGCCCTGATGTGTGACGTTGATCTCGAGGCGGTCGTTACCGCAGCCGATGCCGCCAGTATCTACGACATCCCTAAGGTTCTAAACAGCGAGGGTCTCGACTCTTACATTATTCGTGCGCTGAGCCTCAAAGATGCGCCGGTTGACTGGAGCCGCTGGTCTGGCGTGCTAGAAGCCGTGCACCAGCCGAAGCACGAGGTGACCGTTGCGCTGGTTGGAAAATATATTGACCTTCCAGATGCTTACCTTTCAGTAACCGAAGCCATTCGGGCCGGTGGTTTTGCAAATCACAGCAAGGTGAACATTCGCTGGGTTGCCTCAGACGAGTGTGAGACCGAGGCTGGCGCCAAAGAGAAACTGGGGGATGTCGATGCTATCTGCATTCCCGGTGGCTTTGGTGTTCGTGGAATCGAAGGCAAACTTGGAGCACTGAAGTTTGCTCGAGAGAACCGCATTCCTGCCCTTGGCTTATGTCTGGGCTTGCAGTGCATGGTGATTGAATATGCCCGCAACGTGGTTGGTCTAGAAGGTGCGTCTTCTACCGAATTCGATGCCGATGCGAAGCATCCGGTGATTGCCACCATGGCTGAACAGGTCGACATTTTGGCGGCCGGCGACATGGGTGGAACCATGCGTCTAGGGCTATATAAGGCCAAGTTGCAAGCCGATTCGATTGTTGCGGCTACCTATGGCTCAAATGAGATCGAAGAGCGTCACCGTCACCGCTACGAGGTGAATAACCGCTATCGCGAACAGATTTCGGCTGCCGGGCTGGTGTTTTCAGGTCTTTCGCCAGACGGCAATCTGGTTGAGTTCGTTGAACTACCGCGCGAAGTTCACCCTTATTACGTTTCAACGCAAGCGCACCCAGAGTTTCGCTCACGCCCGAACAAGGCACACCCGCTTTTTCGCGGGTTGATCGCCGCCGGTCTTGAGCGTCAAGAAGCCAGTCGCATTTTCGAAGACCCAGATGCCTAAAGACGAATCAGCCGACTTTGCTGTACTTGATAGCGAAGTGGCTTTTCACGGCAAGATCTGGAACATTATTCGCGAAAAGTTTCGCTTTGGCGAACAGGTTCTGACCCGCGAGTTCGTAGACCATCCCGGTGCGGTTGCGGTTATTGCACTAAATGAAGACGGCGAGGTTTTGCTGCTTCGCCAGTATCGGCACCCGGTGCGTTCATACCTGTGGGAGGTACCCGCTGGGTTGCTAGACGTTGCGGGCGAGTCACAGGTTGCTGCGGCAGAACGAGAACTTCTCGAAGAAACTGGTTACCGTGCCGAAAAAATGGAGTATTTGACCGAATTCTTCACCACCCCCGGCGGCAACAATGAAACCATTTTCATTTATTTGGCTACGCGGTTGGAACATGTTGGACACCAGCTTGAGCTGGAGGGCGAAGAACTAGACCTTGAAGTGCGCTGGTTTTCACTTGAAGAGGCACTCGGTTCGGTGCTTCGAGCCGAAATCAAGAGCCCTTCGGCGGCGGTTGCAATATTTGCTCTGGCGAATCGGCTTGGGCTTCGAGCGGATGTCTGACCTAGCCCGCAGGGTTGAAGACTATTTGCGCCACCTGAGCATTGAGCGAGGGGCGGCCAAAAACACGATTGCCGCCTACCGGCGAGACCTAAACGCATACCTGGATTATCTAGAGCAGGCCGGGGTGAGCACGCCAGCGGCAATCGCCACCGATTTGGTTGCTGCTTATGCCGAATCACTTACCGCCAAGCGTGGCATGGCGGCCAACTCGGTGGCCCGCAAAGTTGCAGCAATTCGCGGGTTACATGATTTCTGGCTGCGCGAAGGATTGTTGAACTTTAATGCTGCCGCAGTGGTGAAACCGCCCAAGACGGCTCGCCGCCTGCCGAAGGCTATTTCGTTGGATAAGGTGATTGCCCTAATGGATGCCGCCGGGCCCGACCCGTTTGCTGCCGAAGGAAACGTAAACCCAATTCGGCTGCGTAACCGAGCGCTATTAGAGGTGCTCTATGCCACTGGTGCTCGCATCAGCGAGGTGGTGAACCTCGATCTAGACGACTTGGTTGACCCAACGCTGATGCGATTGTTCGGAAAGGGTTCAAAAGAGCGCGTTGTGCCGGTTGGCAAGTATGCGCGCGAAGCCATCGAGCGCTATCTGGTGCAATGCCGCCCTGCCCTGGTTGCCAACGGCAGGGGCACACCGGCGCTCTTCTTGAACCAACGCGGCACGAGGCTCAGTCGCCAGAGTGCTTGGCAGATCATTTCCGACGCCGCCGAGCTCGCCAAAATTGGAGTAGTGGTATCTCCGCACACCATGAGGCACTCGTTTGCCACACATCTAATTGAAGGTGGGGCAGATGTACGAGTGGTTCAGGAATTGCTCGGTCATTCATCGGTTGCTACCACTCAGATTTACACTCTCGTGACAATTGACGCCCTTCGTGAAATTTATGCCACGAGTCATCCGCGAGCCCGTCGTTAGCGTCAGGTAGGCTAGTTGCCGGAGGTTGTTTTGGCTAGCTCAGTTGACAAGCGTTTTCCGGTTCCTGCTGCTTTGAAGTCGCACGGACCGGCGCGAATCATTGCCATGTGTAATCAAAAGGGTGGGGTTGGTAAGACCACATCATCGATTAACTTGGCTGCCGCTTTGGCAGATTACGGCCGCAAGGTCTTGGTTGTTGATTTCGACCCTCAGGGCGCATTTACCGCGGGTCTTGGCATGGTTGCCAACGAAACTGCGAACATTTACACACTCATGGTGAACGATTCTCAAGACCCACACGATGCCATCAAGCCAACCGGCATTCCAAACCTTGACCTAATTGCAGCCAACATCGACCTTTCCGCCGCCGAGGTTCAACTGGTTGGTGTGCTTGGTCGTGAACACATTCTCAACACCGTGCTTCAAAAAGTGGTCGATGAATACGACGTAATTTTGATTGACTGCCAGCCATCCCTTGGTTTGCTAACCGTGAATGCACTGGCAGCCGCACACGGAGTTTTGATTCCGGTTGCCTGCGAGATTTTCGCCCTTCGCGGTGTTGCTCTGCTGCTCGACACCCTCGACAAGGTTCGTCAGCGCAAGATCAATGAAACCATCAAGCTCGATGGAATCTTGGCAACCATGTATGACGCCAGAACTTTGCACTCACGTGAGGTTCTAGGGCAACTTCAAAGCGCATTCAAAGGTGACCTTTTGAAGACCGTTATTTCTAGAACCGTTAAGTTTCCTGATTCGAACAGCGCACGCAAGCCAATCACCGAGTTTGCCTCAAGCTCTGAAGGTGCCGAGAGTTACCGCTCTCTAGCCCGTGAGTTGGTGGCTCGTGGCGTTACCCCTTAGCCCCGAGCGAGCCTCAGGTTTCGAGCTAAGTCTCGCAAATTTCGAAGGCCCGTTCGACCTGCTTTTGAGTTTGATAGCGAAGCACGAACTTGCCATTACCGAAGTATCGCTGAGTCGCATCACTGACGAATTTATTGGCTACCTAAAAAAGCTCACCGGTATTGACGAAATGGACCAAGCCAGCGAGTTCGTGGTAGTTGCCGCGACCCTGCTCGACCTAAAGATTGCCAGCCTGTTGCCAAAGGGTGAAGTGGTAGACGCCGAGGATGTTGCCGTTCTCGAAGCCAGAGACTTGCTTTTCGCCCGATTGCTGCAATATCGAGCTTTCAAAGACGTTTCTGCTTGGTTTGCCGCCGGCTTTGAATCTGAGCAAAACCGCCTGGTTCGCGAGATAAAACTTGAAGAGCGTTTCATGCCTCAACAAAAAGAACTGGTCTGGAACACCTCGCTAGAAGAGTTCGCTGGCATGGCTCTGATGGCTCTGACGCCAAAGGTAGCGCCGACCATAGGTCTTGGGCATTTGCATGTGCCTCAGGTAAGCATTCGCGAGCAGGCCAAGGTGATTCTCACCCGCCTAAAGGCTGAGGGAAGAGCCGACTTCAGTTCGCTACTCGGTGAACTTACCGACCGGCCAACCGTTGTTGCTCGCTTTCTAGCAGTTCTTGAGCTCTACCGAGTGTCTGCTATCAGTATCGAAGTCACCGAAACCCTGGGGCCAATTCTTGTGATTTTGAAAAACCAAAATTTTGACACCGAAACCCTAGCCGCGCTGGGGGCTGAATTCGATGGTTGATTTTGAAGACGCAGAACTAATCAATGCCAACAACCTGAAGGCGGCCCTAGAAGCTATCTTTCTGGTTGCCGAGAGCCCGCTATCGGTGGTGAATCTTGCCACCGCGCTTGAACGCCCGGCAGCCGAGGTAAAAACCGCCATAGAGTCACTGGCCGCCGAATATGACGAGGCCAACGGCGGCGAAGGTAGAGGGTTCGAACTGCGCGAGATTGGTGGGGGTTGGCGCTTCTATGTGCGCGAAACCTTCGACTGGGCGGTTCGACTTTTTATTGCCCGCGAAAACCCCGCCAAACTAAGCCAGGCGGCACTTGAAACTTTGGCGGTCATTGCCTATCGCCAACCGATTACCCGTGGGCAAATTGCCTCGATTAGAGCCGTAAACGTCGATGGTGTGGTGCGAACCCTGCTAAGCCGAGGCCTAATTACCGAGGTCTATAGCGACCAAGAAACCGGAGCCGTGCACTTTGGAACGACCGAACTGATGCTTCAGCAGCTGGGAATTAACAGCATTGAAGATCTACCAAAAATAAGCCCACTACTACCGGACAACAACGATGACCTCAACGCACTCTGATTCTGAAGATGGGCGTATTCGCCTGCAAAAAGCCCTGGCTAACGCCGGCGTCGCGTCGCGTCGCGTTTGTGAAGGTTTGATTGTTGCCGGAAAGGTAAAAGTTAACGGCAAAGTTGTTAGTGAACTTGGTTCCAGAGTTAACCCGCTAACCGACAGCGTTACCGTCAGTGGTCGCCCAATTCAGCTCGACAACGAGAAGGTTTACCTCGCGCTAAACAAGCCAGAAGGTGTTATCAGCACCATGGCTGACGAACTAGGTCGACCTGATCTTTCACAGTACGGCAGCGGTTATGAGCGCATGTTCAACGTTGGTCGCCTCGACTCTGAGACCACCGGCCTGATTCTGCTCACCAACGACGGCGACATGGCTCACGTTTTGGCGCATCCATCCTTCGGTGTTGAAAAAACTTACCTGGCAAAAATCGAAGGCGAAATCGAGCGCAGTGAACTTTCGGTGCTTCTCGATGGCGTGACCCTGGAAGACGGCGTCTCAAGAGCCGACCGCGTGAAGTTGGTTGCGGTTTCGAAGGGCAACTCGCTGGTTGAATTGGTGATTCACTCTGGCAAGAACCGAATTGTTCGCCGCATGTTTGACAGCATCGGTTACCCAGTTATTGCTCTGGTGCGTAAGCAGTTTGGCCCCATTCACTTGGGTTCACTCAAGCTCGGCCAAATCAGGGAACTTACTAAAATAGAGGTCAGCGAGCTCATGCGCATTGCGCAGGGGCCAGAAAAGAAATCTGACAGAAAAAGGTAACCATGGCCATTCGTGGATTTCGTGGCGCGATTCAACTTGATCAAGACGAGCGCGAACACCTTCTAAAGTCAACCGCCGAGCTGCTTTCGAAGGTTCTTCACGCCAATGAACTGGCAAACGAAGACCTGATTTCGATAATGTTCACCGCCACCCCAGACATCACAAGTGAGTTTCCGGCGGTGGCCGCTCGCGAACTTGGGCTCGGCGACGTGCCACTGCTTTGCTTTGTTGAAATGGATGTTCAGCACGCCCTTTCGCGCGTGATTCGATTGATGATTTTGGCCGAAACCGAAAAACCTAGAAGCGAGATTCAGCACGTTTATTTGCGCGGCGCAACGGCGCTTCGACAGGATCTAGCGCAGTGACCAGAACCACCGGCACCGTGCGAATTGTTGGAGCCGGGTTACTTGGCACCAGCATTGGCTTGGCGTTTCGCAAACTTGGCGTCAATGTAGTGCTCAGCGACAGTTCGCCGATTTCAACTTCGCTGGCCACCGACATGGGCGCCGGCCGTTTGGCAAATAGTTCAGATACCCCTGCCTTAATTGTGGTTTGCGTGCCGCCAGATGTAACCGCGGCAGTGGTTGCCAAAGAGCTCGAAACATACCCAAATGCCGTGGTTACCGATGTGGCTAGCGTAAAAGTTGAAGTTTTGGCGTCTTTGACGACCGAAAATGCCGACCTGAGTCGCTACGTTGGCTCGCACCCTATGGCTGGGCGCGAACGTGGGGGAGCCATAGCCGGCCGCGCCGACCTTTTTGTTGGGCGGCCCTGGGTTGTGGTTCCGAACCACGAGAGCTCGCCAACTGCCGTTGGCATGGTTGAGAACCTAGCGCTAGACCTCGAGGCAACCCCGCTAACCTTGAGCGCTGCCGAGCACGACCGCGCGGTCGCGTTGGTGTCGCACCTGCCGCAGCTAGTTTCTAGCCTTTTGGCTGCACGACTTTTAGACGCCCAAGGGTCTGATGTCAACCTGGCCGGCCAGGGGCTTCGCGACACCACGCGCATTGCCGCCAGTGATCCGAAACTGTGGGTGCAGATTCTTGGCGCCAATGCCGCACCGGTAGCCGAGCTTCTCAAAAAACTTGGCCAAGATTTAGCCGAAACCGTAGCTGCCCTCGAGCAACCGAACGCGGCGGGCGCCTTGGCAACTCTTGGTCGCGCGCTCGAGCGCGGCAATCGCGGGGTCGAACGCATTCCTGGTAAACACGGCGCCAGCCAAACCAAGTATTCCCAAATCGTGGTGATGATCGACGACAAACCGGGTGAGTTGGCAAGACTACTTACCGAAATTGGTGAAATTGGGGTGAACCTAGAAGATCTCAAATTAGAGCATTCACCTGGCGCACCGGTTGGTTTGCCTGAACTTTATGTTCTTCCGGAAGCCGAGAAAAATTTGATTGCCGCACTTACCGCTCGTGGTTGGCGATTAGCCGGATGACCAACTTCGTGGTTGCCATCGATGGCCCCGCCGGATCGGGTAAATCTAGCGTAAGTCGCCGCGTTGCCAGCGACCTTGGATTTGGATACCTAGATACCGGGGCCGCCTATCGCGCCCTAACCTGGTGGGTCTACGAGCGGGCTAATCAGCCCGTGGAATCGCTTGGGTCAGGCGAATTCGCGGCTGATTTCGACTATCGAATCTCCACCGATCCGAATGATTTTTGGGTGAAGGTTGCCGAAACCGATCTGACCGAGAAGATTCGTGAATCGAATATTGCCCTAAAGGTTTCGGACGTCGCCAAGCAGCCGGCGGTTCGAGAATTCATGCGCGAACTTACCAGGCGCGAGGTAGCCAAATGCAGCCTGCCGGGAATCGTTGTAGAAGGCCGTGACATTACCTCAGTGGTGCTGCCTGATGCCCAGATTCGCCTCTTACTAACTGCCGATGAATCGGTTAGACTTGGCCGTAGGTCGGCTGAAATGCCTGCTGCCAAGCAGCTGGGCCACGAAGTTTCAAAACGGGATCTCGCAGATTCCCGAGTGGTCGACTTTATGAATCCAGCCGCCGGAGTCACCTTGGTGGACTCAACCGATTTGGATTTCGACCAGACCGTGGCTGCCGTAAAGGCGTTCATCGCCAAGCAAACAAACTAAGGATTACCTCATGTCTGAACCAGAGTACGAAACTTCTGACGCCTCGGCGTTGGTGGCTAGGCTGGCCGACATCTCGGCTGAAGAAGCCGCTCAGCGCGCTGACACCCTTCGCGAAGGGCTAACCGACTATGAACTTGAACAAGAAGACATCGACATTCTCGGTGAAGTTGACGACGACGACGAAATCGAAGTTGAACAACCGGCCCCACCGGTGCTTGCCATCATTGGTCGCCCAAACGTCGGTAAATCGGCACTGGTAAACCGCATTCTTGGTCGCCGTGAGGCAGTTGTTGAAGACAAGCCTGGCGTAACTCGCGACCGCATTGCCTATAAGGCAGAGTGGAACGACCGTAAGTTCACCCTGGTTGACACCGGTGGATGGGAGCCAGATGCCAAGGGAATCGACCTCACGGTTGCGGCTCAAGCCGAAATCGCTGTCGAAATGGCTGACGCCGTGCTGTTCGTAGTTGACGCCATGGTCGGCGCCACCACCACAGACGAATTCGTTGTGAAGATGCTTCGCCGCAGTGATCGACCAGTTTTTCTAGCAGCCAACAAGATTGACGACGCCCGCCAAGAGCCAGAAGCCTCCAGCCTTTGGTCACTTGGGCTGGGTGAACCACATCCGGTTTCTGCACTTCACGGCAGAGGGGTCGCCGACCTCATGGACGAAATTTTGAAGGTTCTGCCGAAAGAGTCTCGAGTTGCCAAGCGCGAAATCGGCGGGCCTCGCCGAGTTGCCATTATTGGTCGCCCAAACGTTGGAAAGTCTTCACTTCTGAACAAGGCGGTTGGTTCAGAGCGCGCGGTGGTCAACGACCTTGCCGGCACCACCCGTGACCCAATCGACGAGCAAGTTGAACTTGGGGGCAAAGCTTGGCGTTTCGTTGACACCGCAGGTATTCGACGCCGCGTCAACCTTCAGCAGGGCGCCGATTTCTACGCATCGCTTCGCACCGCAGCCGCCCTCGAACGAGCAGAAGTGGCAGTGGTGCTATTTGACATAACCGTTCCCATCACCGAACAAGACATTCGAATCGTTGACATGGCTCTTGAGGCTGGGCGAGCCCTTGTGCTTGCCTTCAACAAGTGGGATGAAATCGATGACGATCGCCGTTACATGCTCGAACGCGAAATCGAGCAAGACCTCGCGCACGTAGCCTGGGCTCCTCGCGTGAACATTTCGGCGAAAACCGGTCGCCACCTGGAAAAGCTGGTGCCAGCCCTAGAGGTTGCCCTCGAATCATGGGACGCCCGTATTCCAACCGGAAAGTTCAACGCATTCTTGCAAGAACTCACCATGGCCACCCCGCACCCAGTTCGCGGTGGCAAGCAGCCTCGCATTTTGTTTGGCACCCAGGCCAGCGCTAGACCACCAAAGTTTGTGCTCTTCACCACCGGATTTCTCGACGAGGGATACCGCCGCTTCATCATTCGCCGCCTGCGCGAAACCTATGGTTTCGAGGGCTCGCCTATTGAAGTTGGCATGCGTGTGCGTGAAAAGCGCAAGCGCACCTAAATAAACTTGTTCAAAACGGGCTATAGCGCAGCTTGGTAGCGCACTTGTCTGGGGGACAAGGGGTCGCCGGTTCAAATCCGGCTAGCCCGACCACTGTGATTCATGTTAGGTAGACTCAACATTTATGGGGCAAACACAATCAGATCGCTGGCGCGACCAAGTGTGGAACGCCCCTAATCTTTTGAGCGTGCTTCGCCTTCTGCTGGTGCCAATCTTCTTTTGGATGCTTTTGACCGAGCACTTTTTCTGGGGTGTAAGTCTGCTGGCTTTTGCCGGCGCCACCGACTTCTTTGACGGCCTAATTGCCCGTCGCTACAACCTGGTAACCAGACTCGGGCAACTGCTTGACCCCGCGGCAGATCGCCTCTACATCTTCTCTACGTTGCTAGCTCTAACCATCAACGGAATCATTCCGGTTTGGATTGCTGCCCTGGTGATTTCACGAGACGTGGTGCTTGCCATCGCCTACGTTGCTCTTGCAAATATCGGATACGGCCCACTGCCAGTGCACATTCTCGGCAAGGCCGCCACTTTCTCGCTGCTTTACGCGTTTCCACTTCTGGTTTTGGCGCACATTTGGCCAACGGCATCCGACTATATTTTGCCTTTGGCTTGGGCCTTCGCTCTCTGGGGCGTTGCCCTCTATTGGTGGGCCGGAGTGGTGTATCTGATTCAGGTTTTTGGTTTATTTAGTGCACGGAATTCCGCTAGGCTGAATCGCTAAAGGAGGTAACCAAAGCATGAGCAATTTTGACGAATCAGAGCAGAATTCCAGCCACACTCAGAGCTTTAGTTACGCCGATTTAAACGCTGAAGAGCAAGAGCTGAGCGCCGAAGTTTTAGAGGCAGTTGCCGCGTTACCTTCTGGTTCAGCATTGCTGGTTGTGAAGCACGGCGCAGAGGCCGGTTCCCGCTTTTTGCTCGATAAAGAATTGACCACTGCTGGCCGGCACCCAAACGCAGATATTTTTCTGGATGACGTAACCGTGTCACGCCGTCACGCCGAGTTTCTGCGCGTGGGCAACACCTTTCAGGTGCGAGACCTAGGCTCGTTAAACGGCACCTATTACGACGGTGTGCGCATTGAAAGCGCCTTACTGCACGACGGCTCTGAAGTTCAGGTTGGCAAGTACCACCTAACCTTTCTGGCATCCCGCAAAGACCTAGGGTCGTAATGGCTGCAGCAGAAAATGTTCGCTATTTAGCTGCGGGCAAACTTTTTAATATCGGTCAGGTTTTGAACGCACTGCAAAAAGAGTTCGCCGACCTAAGTGAATCGAAACTGCGTTACCTCGAAGAACAAGGCATTGTCACCCCGCAACGCACTGCAGCGGGTTACCGCAAATTCTCTGAGACAGACGTTCAGCGTTTGCAGTTGGCGCTTACCCTGCAGCGCGATCAGTATCTACCTCTAAAAGTTATTCGCAGCTACCTAGAAGACCTCGACGACGGCAAAAACCCAATCCTTCCGAACGGCAGTCCAACCACAGGCGCTATTCGAATTCCTGCAAAGCGCGTTAGCCAAATCGACCTCATTGCAGAAACAGGCATTGGCGACAGTTTGCTGGCCCAGGCTCAAGAAGTTTTACTTATCGGTGAGGGTCCGTTTGATTTGTCTGAGGTTGAAATCGCGCGATCCATCGTTCAGCTTCAGCGCTTCGGTATTTCGCCGCGCCACCTAAAAGGTGCCAAGGCTGCGGCAATTCGCGAAATTGGCATTATTGAAGGCGTGGTGGCGCCGGTTCTTGGCAAGAAAGACACCGCGAGCCGCGCGAAAGCGGCTCAGTTTGCCTTCGAAATGGAAACTCTGTTTGCAAGTATTCGCTCGAATTTGATTCGCGGCGCAATCTCTAAAATCGACGAATAGCTCAAAAATTCGCTTGTGTGCGAAAAAGCGACACGCCGTAACTAGAAAATTAACTGCACAATTAGCAAATAGGCAACACAATTGTCTAAGTGTCAACTTGAAGTTGAGAGAGGAGCAAGAGTGTTCGACCCAACAGATTCCAAGCCAATTGATTCTGCGTACGCCGAAGACATGCTCTTCACCGACGGATTACCGGCGCTTGACCCAAACATTGGCTACCGAGGAACTTCGGCGGCAACGGCTGCCGGTATTAGTTACCGCCAGCTTGATTACTGGGATCGCACCGAACTAGTTCAGCCAACGGTCAGTCGCGCCACCGGTTCCGGCTCGCAGCGTCTTTACGCGTTTCGCGACATAATCGTTTTGAAATTAGTGAAGCGCCTACTAGACACCGGTGTTTCGCTTCAGCAGATTCGCACAGCAGTTGAACAGTTGCGTGCCGCTGGCATTTCAGACCTGGCTCGAATCACGCTCATGAGCGATGGCGCTCGGGTTTATTTATGCACCTCAAAAGACGAAGTGATTGACCTTTTGGCTCGTGGCCAGGGTGTTTTTGGTATTGCAGTTGGAAGCGTGCTTCGTGAGGTTGAAGCAACCTTGATTACGATGGCTCCTAGTGAGCTAGAGGCGCACGACGAACTGGCTGCCAAGCGCCAGAAGCGCGCTATTTAGTATTTAGCCTTCTTGCCGCCCGGAACGTATACATATGTTGGCGTTTCAATAGTGATGGCTTCTTCGGTGCCTTGCATTTGAATGATGCGATCGATGGCATCCTGGTTGCCTGCAATTTTCTCTTCTGCGGAATCAAACTTAATGACCGATTCCAGCCCAGATCCGCGCATAACCTTCTTGAATCGAGCGAATCTAGACGTGGTTTGCGCGGTTTCTGCCGGCTGGTGCAGGTTGAATGAGGCGATTACCTGGTTCAAAATGTGATCGAAGTTTGAGGCGATGCGCTGAGTAACTTCGCCTGGCCAGAGGTGAATCGGGCGACCTGCGCCCTGAGCCTGCTGAACCTGAGGAATGTCTTCGAAGTAAGGCTCTAGCAAGCCGCTGCCAAAAACTTCTTTTAATTCGCCAAGGCGGAATTCGTGTTCTTGATTGCCTTCAAGGTATCGGTTCACGACAACACCGGCGGTGGCAACGCGTGGGTTCAACTTGGCTTGCATTTCTTTAATGGCAGATACGGCTCGGTAAGAGGCAACCACCGAGAACATGGCCGGCTCGCTAACCACCAGCACGCGGTCGCTGGCAGCCCAAGCGGTGCGGGTTAGAGCGTTCAGTGAAGGGGGAGTGTCAATGATGACCAGGTCGTAATCTTCTTCAACCCGGTAGAGCGCCTCTTCAAGTTTCCAGAGGTCTCGAATGGATGGGTTCGGGGTGTCGAGGGCGCGGATTTTCTCGCTACCAACCATGACATCCATAACGCCCGGATGAAGTAGTGACCAAGATGAGGCTACGATTGCTCTATGCACAACGTTGTGCTTGGGGTTTTCAAGAACTTCAGCGCAAGTTTCGCGGTAAACCCCAATGGCTCCGAGTCCTGAAGATGCGTCATGTTGCGGGTCTAAATCAACCACCAAGGTTTTTAGCCCGCGAGTGAATGCAGCCGATGCCAGCCCAAGGGAGACTGTGGTTTTACCCACTCCACCCTTTAGTGAACTGACGCTGAGGACATGCATGTCGGTAGTCTACCCTTGATTGCAGAAGAAGGTTCTGCACCAAATTTACATAAAGGGAGCGAATGTTCAAGAAGATCCTGGTTGCCAACCGCGGTGAGATTGCCATTCGCGCATTCCGTGCCGCATATGAACTTGGCGCTGCCACCGTGGCCGTTTTTCCATACGAGGATCGTAATTCGAGTCATCGCCTGAAGGCAGACGAGGCTTATCAGATCGGCACTGTCGGGCACCCGGTGAGGGCCTATTTGGATGTCGACGAAATCATTCGCGTTGCTAAAGAATCTGGTGCCGATGCCATTTACCCCGGCTACGGATTCCTTTCTGAAAACCCCGATCTGGCTCGTGCTGCCGAAGCCAACGGCATTACCTTCATTGGCCCAAAGGCTGACATTCTTGAACTGGCCGGAAATAAGGTAAACGCCAAGTCGGCAGCCATTGCGGCCAATGTTCCGGTTCTTAAATCTTCACCTTCATCGGCTGACATCGAGGTATTAGTTTCGCAGGCTGCCGAAATTGGTTTTCCGCTATTCGTAAAGGCTGTAGCCGGTGGCGGTGGTCGCGGCATGCGTCGAGTTGCCGCCGCCGAAGAGCTTCGCGGTGCCCTTGCTGAGGCTATGCGCGAGGCAGACAGCGCCTTCGGAGACGCCCGTGTGTTTCTCGAGCAGGCAGTTCTTAGGCCTCGCCACATTGAGGTGCAGATTTTGGCCGATGGTGCTGCAGGCGTAGTTCACCTATTTGAGCGAGACTGCTCGGTGCAACGGCGCAACCAAAAGGTTGTTGAGATTGCACCCGCGCCACTGATTGACGAAGACCTTCGCCAAATGCTTTACCGGGATGCCGTAGCTTTCGCACGCGAGATTGGTTACAAAAACGCGGGAACCGTTGAATTCTTGATTGACACCGTCGGCGCCAATGCCGGAAAGCACGTGTTCATCGAGATGAACCCACGCATTCAGGTTGAGCACACGGTTACCGAAGAGATCACCGATATCGACCTAGTGCAGTCGCAGATGCGCATTGCCGCCGGTGAAACCCTTGAACAACTTGGGCTAACCCAAGACAAGATAACCCGGCACGGCTTCGCCATTCAGTGCCGCATCACCACAGAAGACCCGGCGGCTGGCTTTAGGCCAGACACCGGAAAGATAACCACCTATCGCTCACCGGGAGGTGCTGGCATTCGCCTGGATGGTGGAACTGCAACGACCGGTAGCGAAGTTAGCCCGCACTTTGATTCGCTGCTCGTGAAACTCATTACCCGCGGGGCCACCTTTGACGCGGCCGTCGTTCGGGCACGTCGTGCGCTCGCCGAGTTTCGCATCCGCGGTGTTAGCACCAACATTGCGTTCTTGCAGGCCGTGCTAAATGACCCAACATTTGCCAGCGGAGACCTTTCGACCTCGTTTATCGACGAGCGCCCCGAATTGTTCACCGCCAAGCAGTCACAAGACCGCGGCACCAAGATTTTGCAGTGGCTTGCCGAGGTAACCGTGAACCAGCCCTGGGGCGCTCGCGGCACTCACATTAGCCCCGCGGTCAAGCTTCCTGCTGTTTCTATTTCAGAACCAGCCCCAGCCGGTTCGCGGGAACGCTTGCTTGAACTTGGGCCAGTTGGTTTCGCCAAAGCTCTTCGTGGGCAAACCGCGGTTGCCATTACCGACACCACATTTCGCGATGCACATCAGTCGCTGCTTGCCACTCGCGTTCGCGGTCGCGATCTGGTTCAGGTTGCCCCCTATGTAGCTCGGCTAACCCCGCAACTACTCTCGGTTGAGGCCTGGGGCGGAGCCACCTATGACGTGGCGCTTCGTTTCTTAGGTGAAGACCCCTGGCAGCGCCTTGCTGCCCTTCGTGAGGCCATGCCAAACCTCTGCATTCAGATGCTGCTTCGTGGCAGAAATACCGTTGGCTACACGCCTTACCCAACCGAGGTAACCGAGGCGTTTGTTGCCGAAGCGGCAGCTACCGGTGTTGATATTTTTAGAATTTTTGATGCTCTAAACGACGTTTCGCAAATGAAACCGGCAATCGATGCAGTTTTGAAAACCAAAACCGCTGTGGCCGAGGTTGCACTTTGCTACACCGCTGACCTGCTTGACCCAGCCGAAAAGCTATACACGCTGGATTATTACCTGAAGTTGGCAGACGAAATTGTTGCCGCCGGTGCCCACATAATTGCCATCAAAGATATGGCTGGCCTGTTGCGCCCAGCCGCCGCGGCCAAGCTCGTGAAGGCTCTTCGAGAGCGCTTCGAAATTCCGGTTCACCTGCACACCCACGACACCGCCGGTGGTCAGTTGGCAACCCTAATGGCAGCCATTGATGCCGGCGTAGATGCGGTTGACGTGGCTAGCGCCCCGATGGCAGGCACCACAAGTCAACCGTCGGCTTCGGCGCTGGTCGCAGCACTGGCGCACACCGAGCGTGACAGCGGCATTCCGCTCGACTCGGTAACCTCGCTAGAGCCATACTGGGAGTCGGTACGCAAGGTTTATGCGCCCTTCGAATCGGGGCTTCCCGGCCCAACCGGGCGGGTCTATCGCCACGAAATTCCTGGTGGCCAGCTTTCGAACCTTCGCCAGCAAGCCATTGCGCTCGGCCTAGGAGATCATTTTGAACGTGTTGAAGAAATGTATGCCGCGGCCAGTGAGATTCTTGGCCGACCAACCAAGGTGACGCCTTCATCCAAGGTGGTTGGAGATTTGGCACTACACCTGGTGGCAGTCAATGCCGACCCGAAAGATTTCGCCGAAAACCCGCAGAACTACGACATTCCAGATTCGGTGATTGGCTTCATGGCCGGCGAGTTGGGTGATTTACCTGGTGGCTGGCCAGAGCCTTTCCGCACCAAGGTACTGCAGGGTAAGACCGTTCGATTCGGCCTCGCCGATGTCGCCGACGAAGACCTCGCGCTACTGAAGGGTTCAGATTCCAATGCGCGTCGAGCCACGCTCAATCGCTTATTGTTTGAAGGCCCCACCGCAGACTTCTTGAAGACCCGCGAAGCTTATGGCAACCTCGATCAGGTTGACACAGTTGATTACCTTTATGGGCTTCAGCAGGGTCACGAGCACGTTATCGAGATTGCCCGGGGTGTTCGCCTTTATGTGGGCCTTGAGGCAATCGGTGGCCCAGACGCGAGGGGTTACCGCACCGTGATGGCCACGCTAAACGGTCAACTTCGCCCAATTAACGTGCGCGATCAAAAGATTGCCGTAAACGTGGCTTCGGCAGAAAAAGCGGATGCCAAAAACCTCGGCCACGTTGCGGCACCATTCGCCGGTGTAGTCACGTTGCAAACCGTGGAAGGCGCACACGTTGAGATTGGGCAACCAGTTGCCACTATTGAAGCCATGAAGATGGAAGCCACGATAACTTCTAACGTTGCCGGGGTAGTGAAACGCCTTGGTATTTCAAAGACTGCGCCAGTTGAAGCCGGTGACTTGATTTTGGTTGTAGAGCCGGCCTAACTTTTTTGCAATGCAATGCCGTGGTTGGATTGGTAAAATCAACCGGGGCAAAAGGTAGTAACCCATTTCAAGGAGCACGAACTATGGCTGTAAAAAAGAGCAACGATTCGAACGAAGCCCCGAAAGAAGTGGCACCGATCGTAAAGCCTTCAGATGCCAGCAATATTGAGCTTTCTGCAGAGCTTGCTAGCATCGATATCACTCCTGCCGCTGCCGCCCCTGTTGACGACACCGACCTCGAGCTAGTTCGCCGCGGAAACTACAGCCGCCGCGACCGCATTCAGGGAAACACTTTTGACCAGCCAGAGCCGGCTGCCATGCTTACCGCAGACCGTCTAATCGATGCCAGTAGCCGAAACCGCACTGCGCCTGAATCTGGTTGGCGCCGCTGGCTGTTCTTCGTTAGCTTGAAGACCGTCAACCTTGGCGACTCACTGAAGGTTCGTGAACGCAAGGCCCTTGACTCGAGAATTGGTGCTGCCCTAGATGGTGGCGCCCGCTTCGTGCCTGTGCTCACTCGTAAGGGCGGCGTTGGCAAAACCACGGTTACCACCCTGCTTGGCATGGCGATGGCCCTAGTTCGAGAAGACCGCGTTATTGCCATTGACGCCAACCCAGACCGCGGAACTTTGGCCGAGCGGGTTAGTAAGTCAACGCGTTTCACCGTTCGCGACGTTGTGAACCGTGCGGCCGCAATTGACGGGTTTACCGAGTTCTCGAACATGGTTTCGCGAGATGCGACCCGTCTTCACGTTTTGGCTTCAGACACCGACCCGATGCTTTCAGAAGCTTTCAACGAGGGTGACTACAACGTAGTTGCAGATATGGCTGCCCGCTATTACTCGGTGGTCTTAACCGACTGCGGAACCGGCATTGTGCACTCGGTCATGCGCCCTACCTTGCAGCGTGCCAATGGGCTGGTAATTGTTTCCGGTGGTTCGGTTGACGAGGCGCGTTTGGCTTCTGAGACGCTTACCTGGCTTGAGGCCAATGGCTATGGCGACCTGGTTCGAAACTCGGTTGTGGCCCTTAATACCGCCACTCAGGCCACTCAACTAGTGAAACTTGATGAAATTGAACAACACTTCAAGACTCGTGTTCGCCGCGTAGTTCGCATTCCCTACGACCAGGCGCTTGCCGCTGGCTCAGTAATTAAATTCAGCGAACTTCGAAAGCTAACCCGTGACGCGGCTCGAGAACTTGCAGCCGCAGTCGTTGACGGGCTAGTAGCCAACAACTAACGGTGGCAGTTCGCGAGATTCGCCTTTTCGGCGACCCGGTTCTGGCGTCTGTTTGCGACCCGGTTGCCGATTTTTCGAAATCTACCGCCGCGTTGGTTCGAGATCTGCTCGATACAACCGAGTTACCGGGCCGTGCCGGCGTGGCTGCACCGCAGATTGGCGTTTCGCTTCGTGCCTTTAGTTATCACGTTGATGGAAAGCTTGGCTACATTCTGAACCCGGTGCTAGTTGAAGCTAGCGGGGCAGTGGTTGAGGTTGACGAAGGGTGTCTTTCGGTGCCAGGGCTCTGGCACAAAACTCCAAGACATGAATTCGCCCGCGTTGAAGGGTTTAACCTTGCCGGAGAAAAAGTTCAACTGGAAGGCAACGGACTTATGGGGCAAATGCTTCAGCACGAAACCGACCACCTTGATGGCAAGCTCTATCTTGATCGCCTAACGCCAGAAGAGCGCAAACTAGCCATGCGTGAGGTGCGAGGCGCAGATTGGTTTATTTCTCGTCTCGCATAACCGAGATTTCACCGGTTGGCGCACCTGAGGCATAGAGCGCTTCAACATACGAATCAAAATCGGTAAGCACCTTCTCGCGTTTCACCTTCAAAGAAGGGGTCAGGTGACCGCTTTCCTCGGTAACCTCGCTCGGAACAATCACAAATTTTCGAATCTGTTCTGCCTTAGAAAAACGCTTGTTGACTCGATCTACCGAGGCTTGAACCTCGGCCAAAATCTTTGGATTCCGACTAGCCTGCTCTAGGGTCAGGGCTGAATCAAGTTGGTTATTAGCTAGCCAAAGCGGAAGCATCTCGGAGTCTAAAAAGATTAGTGCGGCAACGAATGGTTGACGGTCTCCAACCACAAGTGCTTGACCAATGATTGGGTCGGCGCGAAGCGGGTCTTCCAACAAGGCGGGAGCAACATTTTTGCCACCAGCGGTAACGATGAGCTCTTTTTTTCTACCGGTAATACTCAGATAGCCATTCTCATCGAGTTGGCCAATGTCGCCAGTTTTAAACCATCCGTCTTCGAATGCATCAGCGGTAGCCTTCTCGTTGCGCCAGTAACCGCGCAGCAGATTGCTTCCGTTCAGAAGAATTTCGCCATCCGGGGCTATTTTTATGCCGCAACCTGGAAGCGGGCTTCCCACTTTGCCAATTCGAATCTGGGTTGGGCGAGTGATTAGCGCCGGGGCGGTGGTCTCGGTTAGCCCGTACCCCTCGAGCACAATTAGGCCCAGCGCTCGATAGAAGTGACCGAGTCGCGTGCCAAGCGGGGCACCGCCAGAAACCGCATATTTCACCCGGCCGCCCATAGCCGCGCGAAGTTTGCTGAGAACTAGAAAATCGAAGAACTTAAATTGGATGCGAAGACCCAAACTTGGCCCAGCTTCAGTGTCGAGTGCTTTCGAGTATGCAATTGCAGTATGGGCGGCAGTTCTGAAGATGCCACCTCGACCGCTTGATTCAGCCTTTTGCTCTGCTGTGTTGTAAACCTTCTCGAAAACTCTTGGCACGGCAAGCAAGAAGGTTGGCTTGAAACTCAGCATCGAAGGCATTACATTCTTGGTGTCTGGCTGGTGACCAACTTTTATGCCGCCAAATACGCAGAGAACCGAGATGAATCTTGCCAGAACATGGGCAAGTGGAAGAAACAGTAGCGTTGAAGCACCGGCAAAGATGACTTCTGGCAGCTCTAGGGCGGCATTTCTTGACAGGTCAACAAAACCGCGATGCGTGAGTTCGCAACCCTTTGGCCTACCCGTGGTTCCCGAGGTGTAAATCAGGGTGGCTAGATCGTTTAGTTTGGCTGAGGTGCGGCGTTGCTGCAAAGTTTCAGCCGAAACCTCTTTGCCGAGTCGGGAAACCGTTTGAAGATCATCAGATTCAATAACCCAAACCTGCCGAACCAACGGGGCGTTGTTCTTTATTTCTTCAAAGCGGGCCAGAAGTTCGGCGTTTTCAACAATGAGCGCCACCGCATCGGAGTCAGAGAGAATCCACTCCATTTGGTTTGGGGCAGAACTTTCATAGATGGGCACAGGAATCGCGCCGGCGAACCAAAGTGCGAAATCAATCAGGGTCCATTCGAAGCGAGTTTTACTCATGATGGCCACGGCTTGGCCCGGTTGAATTCCAGCGGCAATCAAACCCTTGGCCAGGTTTTCAACCTGCTCTAAGAAGTTTGCCGACGAAACGTCTTTCCAGCCCTTGTCGGAGTCAAGTGAAAACAGCGGCAGGTTTGGGCTAAGTGCGACCCTTTCTAAAAGAAGGTCGGTGATGTTTGAGTTTGCCGGTGATTCCACCAGTGACGCAACCTCAAAACTTTGCACTCTTACCTCCGATTAGGCGTTTTGATAACTCTATTGGTTGTCGGCAAATTGCACACGGTTAGAAAGCTTGAATCAGACCCTAAAATTGAGCCGGATGACGGAGGCAAAATGCACGCAATCGGAATAGACATCGGCGGCACCAAAATTGCAGGTGGGCTCGTTGATGGTTCTGGCAATATTCTGAAGGAACTCAGGGTTCCAACGCCGTCGAATGACCCAGAGGCCATTGTGGCTGCGGTGGTTGGTCTCACCAACCAGCTGGCGCAAGGTGAAAGTGTCATTGGCGTTGGCGTTGCCGCCGCCGGGTTCGTCGATGCCAACCGTGAAAACATTGTTTACGCACCTAACCTTTCTTGGCGCAATGAGCCTTTCAAGGCAAAGCTCTCAGCCAAACTTGACCTCCCGGTGATTATTGAAAACGATGCCAGGGCAGCCGGTTGGGCCGAGTTTGCTTACGGTGCCGGAAAAGAAGCTAGCCACATGATTTTGCTAACCATTGGCACCGGAGTTGGTGGGGCAGTGGTTTCGAACTCACAACTGCAACGAGGCAAGTTTGGATTCGCTGGGGAACTCGGCCACATCAGGGTGGTTCCCAACGGATTACTTTGCGGCTGCGGGCAACACGGTTGCATCGAACAGTATGGTTCTGGGTCGGCGCTTTTGCGGGAAGCGAAGGCTTTGGTAGCCAGTGGTGAGCCTAAGGGTGCTCGGTTGAAAGAACTTCAAGAATCAGCCGGTGAGCTCACTGGCAACGAGGTTTATCAGGCAATTAGTGAGGGCGACCCGGCGGCTCTAGAATTGCTCGCCGAACTTGGTTCCTGGCTCGGGCAAACAATTGCCACGCTGTGTGCGGCTATTGACCCAGAGGTTGTCGTTATCGGTGGTGGCGTTTCTGCCGCCGGTGATTTGCTGCTAAACCCAATTCGCGAAGCTTATTTGACGCACCTGCCAGCTCGCGATTACCGCCCGAAGTTAGAGGTGGTTCCAGCCAAGTTCTTGAACGATGCCGGCGTAATCGGGGTTGCAGATCTGGTGCGGGTGGCCCAGTCCTAGGTGATTTGCACCTTCTTGGCTAAAATTTAGGTTAATTGCAAACCGTTGGATGGTGACCCCAAGTGACTTACTTCATTCTGAAGAATTTTGTGCTTGGGCCGCTATTACGCATTTTGTTTCGCCCTTGGATTCGCGGAAGCGAAAATATTCCAAGCAGTGGTGCGGCTATTTTGGCAAGCAATCACCTTTCGTTTTCAGACTCAATTTTCTTGCCACTACTAACTCGCCGCCCGGTTGTTTTCTTGGCCAAGAGCGAATACTTCACCGGTAAAGGCCTCAAGGGGGCACTTAGCCGCTGGTTCTTCAAATCAACCGGCCAACTTCCAATTGATCGCTCTGGCGGCAAGGCATCCGAGGCGTCTTTGAACACCGGATTGGGTGTGCTTGAACAGGGCCAGTTGCTTGGCATTTACCCCGAGGGCACGAGAAGCCCAGATGGAAAGCTATATCGTGGCCGCACTGGAATTGCCCGCATGGTTCTCGAGGCTAAAGTTCCGGTAATTCCGGTAGCCATGATTGACACCGAAAAAGTGCAATCGATTGGTCAAAAGTTGCCAAAGATACGACGTGTTGGAGTGGTGGTGGGCAAGCCGCTAGATTTCTCTCGCTTCGATGGCATGGAGGGTGATCGCATTGTGCTTCGCGCCATCACCGACGAGATTATGTATGAGCTTCTAAAGCTAAGCGGCCAGGAATACCAAGACGTGTATGCCAGCTCGGTGAAAAGCCGCCGCGCCGCCCTCGTAAGATAGAGACTTTACAAACAAAAAAAAGGAACCTGATGAGTGAAAAGACAGTTGCGGTCGACCCTGCGGTTTTGAGCGGGCTCGAGAACTATCGCAACTTGCCAGCCGCTCAGCAGCCAACCTGGCCTGATGCCGCAGAACTTGCCAAGGTTCAGGCGCAACTTTCGGTTCTTCCTCCACTGGTGTTCGCCGGTGAGGTTGACCGCCTTCGCGATCAGTTAGCTTTGGCCGCCAGCGGTAAAGCCTTTCTCTTGCAAGGCGGCGACTGTGCTGAAACTTTTGCTGATGCCACCGCAGACCGCATTCGCAATCGCGTCAAAACTTTGCTTCAAATGGCCGTGGTGCTTATGTATGGCTCCTCGCTGCCAATCGTGAAGATGGGTCGCATGGCCGGGCAATTCGCCAAGCCTCGCTCGTCAAACGACGAAACCCGAGACGGCGTTACTTTGCCTGCTTACCGGGGTGACGCTGTAAACGGTTACGAGTTCACGCCGGAATCACGCGCCCATGACCCACGCCGACTGCTTGATGCCTACCACACATCTTCATCCACTTTGAATTTGATTCGCGCTTTCACCACCGGCGGTTTCGCAGATCTGCGCTCGGTGCACGACTGGAACAAGGGGTTCACCGATAACCCCGCCAATGCGCGGTATGAGTCACTGGCTCGCGAGATTGATCGCGCGGTTCGTTTTATGTCAGCCGCCGGCGTAGATGCTGCCGAACTTCGTTCCACCGATTTCTATGTGAGTCACGAGGGTTTGCTATTCGACTACGAACGCCCAATGACTCGCATTGATTCGCGCACTGGAACCCCTTATGACACCTCGGGTCACTTTATTTGGATTGGTGAGCGCACCCGCCAGATGGATCACGCCCACATTGATTTCATGTCACGCATTCGCAACCCGATTGGCGTGAAACTTGGGCCAAACACCTCGGTTGACGATGTTCTAGAGCTAATCGACAAACTCGACCCAAACCGTGAACCAGGCCGTTTGACCTTCATTACTCGAATGGGCGCGCCGAAGATTCGCGAGGCTTTGCCAAAACTTGTTGAGGCCGTAAAGGCTTCAGACGCCAACCCACTCTGGATTACCGACCCAATGCACGGAAACGGGATCACCACCAAGAACGGTTACAAGTCACGTCGATTTGATGATGTTATGGATGAAGTGCGCGGTTTCTTTGAAGTACACACCGCGGCCGGAACTTTTCCTGGCGGAATTCACATTGAACTTACCGGTGACGACGTTGCAGAGTGCCTCGGTGGCTCAGAAATGATCGATGAGGCCACCCTGGAAGAGCGTTACGAGTCGCTTTGTGACCCACGCCTAAACCACATGCAGTCACTAGAACTTGCCTTCTTGGTGGCAGAAGAGTTGGCTAACCGCTAACGAGCTCGAATGGTTACGCTATCGCCAATGCGCAGCGTTCCACCGGCTGGCACGCTGGTTGATTTGACTCGAACGATTCCCCAGTTTTTACGCAACGCGTTGGTGTCGATAATCGCGTTCAACCCAAGCTGTTTCAAAACGGCAATCGAGGCAGAAATGGTTTCACCAACCAGGTTCGGCATAACGACGGCATTGGTTCCTTTCGAAACCTGAAGTTCTACTGAGCCACCCTTGCCTAACGGGCCGTTCGGCTGAGTGATGCCAACCACGGATCCACTTGCAACGGTGTCGCTGAAGACCTCGGTGGTTTTCGAAACTGTTATTCCAAGAGCCTTGAGGGTTGCTGTTGCGGTGTCAACACTCACACCAATCAGCGTTGGCAGGGAGCCAAGAGAGATCGAGATATCGATTTTGCTACCCTCGGCAATTTTGGTGCCGTCGCTGGCTGTGTAATCAAAGATGGTTCCAACCGCCGCAGCGTTGAAACTTTCGTTAGTTTTTCCCAGTTTGAAGCCGGCAACCGAGAGTGTGGTGGTGGCATCCACCAGGTTTTTGCCTTTAAGGTTTGGCACCGTAACCAGCTTCGGCCCAGCCGAAATTACAAGTTTTACGTTACCTCCGCGCCAAAGCCATGAACCGGCAACCGGTTCGGTTCGAATTACCAACCCCGAGGCAACTGAGCCAGAGTTTTCTTTCGCTTGTGTAACGTGGGCACCGAGCGGGTCAAGCGCGGTGGTGGCTTGGGCGATGGTTCGATTGCTGAGTTCCGGAAGGGTGACAATGCCTCCGGGTCCAGAACCAAACCACCAACCAGCGGCACTTGCAATTACGGCAACCAGAACGGTCACGATCGGTAAAATCCAACGTCTTTTGGTTTGAGTGGCACTAAGTTCATGTAATGCACCGTCGGCCCCGTTTAGGGCTTCGAAAGTTTCGGTTGGGTTAGCACCAATCACCGCGGTTGCAGCCACAGCTTCAAAATTTTGATCAATCAGAACCTGCGTGGCAGCGGCTGCGAAAGGTTCGGTTCGGTTCACTACGGTTGGGCCGAAATTCATTCGTGAACCGCTTCGAAGTGCCGTAACCGCCTTGAGAAGTTCACTGGCGTTGGATGGTCGATCGCCAGCCTCGCGGGCTGTGGCCCACAAAACTAAACGATCAAAGGCTTCTGGAATTTCGGGTTCTAGTGTCGAGGGTTTTGGCACCGAATCGTTGGCGTGCTGATAAACCACTTGAACGGCTTGATCTCCGAGAAATGGCTGCTTACCCGTGAGCATTTCAAAGAACATGATGCCGGCAGAGTAAACATCGCTTCTGGCGTCGGCAATTCCTCTGGTGGCAAGTTCCGGCGAAATGTAGGCCACCGTGCCAACTAGTGAACCCGATTGCGTGTGAGAGTCGATGGTTCGAGATAACCCGAAGTCGCTCAGCTTCACTCTGCCATCGTCGGCCAAGAGCACGTTCTCTGGTTTGATATCTCGGTGCAAAATTCCAGCCGCATGGGCAGCCGCTAATCCTTGAAGAAACGGTTCAAAAACCTCAAGGGTTCGTTTCGGGGTGAATTTGCCAAAGTCGTTTAGGGCATCTCGAAGCGTGATTCCTGAAACATATTCCATGACCAAGAAAAGCGAGGTACCTACTTCACCTTGGTCAAAAACGTTCACCAAATTGGGGTGCGAAAGTTTTGCAGCAATTTTGGCTTCGCGAATAAATTTTTCTCGAAAGGAATCATCCGCAGCTAGGTGGGTGTGTATTACCTTGATGGCAACCTTGCGCTCGAGGCGGGTGTCTTCGGCCAGGTAAACCTTTGCCATGCCGCCGCTGGCAATCAAACTTTCGATTCGGTAGCGGTCGGCCAAAAGGGTTGGCGTAGGTTCGGTCATTGTCGAATCACGCCTTTCTGGTTAGCCAAACAATATGGTTGCACGCTTTTCTGTAAAAAAGCCGAAAGGCTGTGGCAATCTTTACCTGTGACCGATATTTATTCATCCGTATCCAAGTGGCTTTCCATTGCTGAGGCAGCCGAACTACTCGGCATTCCAACCGGAAAGGTGAACCGACTTATTCAAGAACACTCGTTGATCGCAATTCGCCGAGACGGGGCTCCAAAGATTCCAGTCGAAATAATTGTGGATGGTGAGCCACTTCACAGCCTGAAGGGAACGGTTTCGGTACTTCTCGACGCCGGCTTCTCTTTGGACACTGCTTGTGAATGGCTTTACACCGAAAATGATTCATTGAATACAACCCCGATGGCCGCTTTGCTGGATGGTCGACGAGCCGAAATCAGGCGTCTAGCTCAGGCTCTGGCGCTCTAGTTCTCGCGGTCTACAACTTTTCGCGCCAGAGCCTCAAGTGCCAGTTTTGCGGCTGGAGCAATTTCGAGATGGCTCAGGGCAGAAAGTGCATTGTCTGCCAACTGGTTCATAACCTGCTCGGTTTTTGCTAGGGCACCAGAACCTTTGATGGTTTGTTGCAAGAATCCGATTTGATGTTCACTAAGTTTTCCTGATGTGAGCAGTTTGTCGAACTCTTTGCTAACCAGCGGGCTTAGGGAACTGCGGGTGTGAGCCACCAGAACCGTGCGCTTTCCTTCGCGAAGATCGTCGCCAGCTGGTTTTCCGGTTACGGCTGGGTCACCGAATACTCCGAGAATGTCATCTCTAAGTTGAAAGGCCAAACCAAGGGGAATGCCAAATGCAGACATTTCGGCTAACTGGGTTTCGCTACCGCCTGCAAACGCCGTGCCAATAAGCAGTGGCGCTTCGATGCTGTATTTGGCCGTCTTGTAAAGCATCACCTGATTGGCGCGGGCTACCGATTCTTGCACCGGGCGGCTCGAACCAGCATTTTCTTCAACCACATCGAGATATTGGCCGGCCATAACTTCAACTCGCATGCGGCTGAATTCATTTCGGCAGGCTGCCTCAACCGAGGTGTTAGGCGACAGCAGCAGGGCCTGTCCAAAGATCTCGCTGCTCCAACCAAGCATCAGGTCACCAACCAAAATGGCTCCTGCGGCGCCAAAACGTTGAGAGCTGCCATCCCAAACACCATTTTCGTGAATGGCTTCAAATCGTTTATGGATGGCGGTCTTACCGCGACGAGTATCAGACTGATCGATTAGGTCGTCATGAACCAGAGCAGCTGCATGGAACATCTCGAGAGCAGCTCCAATTCCTACCAACGCCTCGAACTCGGTTTCGTTTACTGGGTGGTTTCGGTAACCAAGAAACGACCAAAAAGCGAAGAGTGCTCGAAAACGCTTGCCTCCGGTTAGTAGGTCTGCGCAGTAGTCAACAAGGGGAACTAGGTCAGCCGAAATGCGCTCAAATTCGCCCCTGCGTTCAGCGCAAAAATCTTGCAGACGTTCGTTGATTGCGTCTAGGTAACGCTCAGTGTCGGTCATGGGGGATAGCCTAACTGAAGTGACGCGAGTTACAATGAGAGACAAGGCTAGGAGGTTTCAGTTGTCGCTTTCAGATCGTGAAAAGCAAGTTCTCGAGCAACTTGAGCGAGACCTCTATGCCAACGATGCAAAGTTCGCCAATAAAATCTCGGCACCAAAGTCGCTCAAGGCGCTGGTTGGCGGGGTAGCGCTCGCAGTCATCGGCATTTCAATCATCGTCTTTGCTGTCATAGTGCAGGTTTTTTGGTTTGGTCTTTTGGGCTTCGCCGCCCTACTTGCTGGCCTGGTGCTGGCTAGCTCTAACTGGATGAACCACGATTCGTTGCCACAATCCGGGCAAAAATCACCCAAGGGCTCGAAGACCAATTACTTCGAAGAACGCTGGAACAAGCGGCAGGGTAACTAACCCACCCCCTCCCCACAAATCCCCACCAAATCGGCCCGTGCGGCCGATTTACTCATTTTCGGGTACAAATCATCAACCTGTTAACCAACTTTCACCCTTGCGTCGCTCGGTTTTCGACCAATATTCAACAATCACTCCACTTTCCACCACCTGAATTGACGCGGTTAAATGAGGCTTCTCGACACTCCGAAGTGCAAATTTGCAATTTAATTTGCATTTTGTGGTGATAAGTGGAGTAAAGTGGATGAAAAGGTAGGCAGAAGGGAGCAACCGATGTTCATTGGTACTCATCTGCCCAAACTCGACGAAAAGTCTCGCCTAATCTTTCCCGCCAAGTTTCGAGACCAAATCTCAGGAAATGTCGTGCTTACCCGTGGCCATGAGCACTGCATCGCGGTTTACCGCGAGAGTGATTTCATGAAGCAGGCCGAACTTTTGGCCACTGGCTCAACCACAAACGCTTCGGTTCGCGAATACAGCCGAGGTTTTCTTGCCAATTCCGACCTTCAGTCTTTCGACGGCCAGGGTCGCATTGGAATTGGCGTCAAGCTTCGAGAATGGGCCGGCATTGGCCGCGATCTTGCCGTGGTTGGCCTTGGCGACCGCATTGAAATTTGGGATCTAGTGCGTTGGGAAGAATACGACCGCCGCACCGCAGAGAATTTCGCAACAAAGTCGGAGGAGGTGATTCCGGGAATCTTCTAGCGTCTGTTTTGAGAATTCAAGCCCTCCGGCTTACTTCCCTAAAGCCTTTCGGAAGGTTTGGATTCTCGAAGCAGGGGCACCGGGTAATCATGACCAAGCCGATTTCAGAACTTCACCAGCCGGTAATGCTGCAGCGCGCCATCGAGGTGCTTGGCGCCAGCCTTTCTGCCGAGAATGCGGTTTTGGTCGATGGCACTCTGGGTCTCGGAGGGCACGCCGAAGCCTTTTTGAAAGCATTTCCAAAGTTGATTCTCATTGGCATCGACCGCGACCAAAATGCACTTCGCCTCGCCGGTGAACGTTTACAGGCATTTGCTGACCGCATCCATTTGGTTCACGCCACCTACGGCGAAATCGAAGAGGTCATTGAAAGTCTCGGGTTTGATTCGGTTCAGGCTGTTTTGCTTGACTTGGGTGTTTCGTCGATGCAGCTTGATGAGGCCGAGCGCGGATTTGCATATTCTTTCGATGCCCCTCTGGACATGCGCATGGACAGTAGCGAAAAACTAACCGCTGCAGATATTTTGAACTCTTATGAAGAGCGCGATCTCGTTCGAATCTTCAAGGAATATGGCGAAGAACGTTATTCGCTCGCCATCGCCAAAGAGATAGTTTCACAGCGCAAAGTGGCGCCTTTCGTTACCAGCGCTCGTTTGGCGGCGTTGATTGTCAAGAAAGTTCCGTTTATTCCCGGTAAGAGCACTGGTCACCCTGCAAAACGAGTGTTCCAAGCATTGCGAATCGAGGTGAATGGCGAACTCGACATTCTGCGCGAAACTATTCCTGCCGCAGTCGCTTCTCTTTCAGTTGGAGGGCGCATTTTGGTGATGAGCTACCACTCGCTTGAAGATCGCATCGTAAAACAGGCGCTCATGGCAGCCGCCACCAGTTCCGCTCCGCTTGATTTACCGGTTGAACTTCCAGAGCATGCACCTATTCTTCGCATGCTAACCAGGGGAGTAGAGGCTGCCTCTGAGGCTGAGGTGCTTGCTAACCCTCGGGCAGCTTCTGTAAAAGTGCGTGCCGCCGAAAAGATTCGAATGGCAGCATGAGCGCGGCACGGGCCTACAAAACCCAGCAAAATGGCAATTTTGCGCAGGGTTTAAGACTTTTGAGCTCGCAATCGGTTACCAGAAGAAGAGTTGCCAAAGTTTTAGTTTTCGGCACTATAGCCACCGTTTTGACTGGTCTGCTACTGAATGTGATGATTGCCCAAAGTGCCTACGAAATGGCAAACCTCAAGAACCGAACCAAAGAACTGACCACCACCAGCCAAGTGCTGCAGCAGCAGGTTGGTTCATTGGCGTCCAATCAAAACCTTGAGCAGGCTGCACACGACATGGGAATGGTTGCTAATACCAATCCGGTTTTTCTAAACATTCAGAACCAGCAGGTTTTTGGAAAACCGATGCGAGCGGCTTATTCGAACTCTTTGGCCAATAACCTGGTAGCAAACGCTGTTCTTACCGATCAAACCAATGTGAAGTTGTTGGTCAGCGCCAAAGCGAAAGCCGACGCAATTGCCGCATCGAATCTGGTTGCTGCTGTTAAGTCTTCGACCTCGAAGGCCATGAATGTCGCTGCCGCGAAACCGACGGCGAAGAAGGTAAGTTTGCCCAGTAGCGGCATTCCAGGATCGCCTACGCACTAAGGGTATTCATGAATCAACTGCCTTCGATAGCTAAGCGCAGGCTGCATTGGTTTTGGCTCATCATCTGCGTGCTTGCCGTTGCCTCGATAGCCAGACTTGCCTATGTGCAGTTACTAGATGCACCAGCCCTAAACAAAATCTCTTACGGAAAACGTTCTATTACTCGTGTGGTTCCAGCCATGCGAGGCAAAATTCTTGATTCACAGGGCAAGGTGCTTGCCGAAACTGTCTTCAAATATGATGTCAACGCGGCACCAGATATCGTTACCGAAACCACGGTCAACATTGGTGGAAAGCAGGTAAAGAAGACTGTGCCCGAGTTGGCCAATATGCTTGCCGCAATTTTGAAACTAGATCAAGCAGATGTTTTAACAAGGATCACCGGAACATCTAAGTATTCGAATATTGCCAAAAGAGTTTCCGCCCAAGACTATAAACGAATCAGAAATCTTGGAATCAACTGGATATTCTTTGACCCAGTTGCCGTAAGGGTTTATCCGAACGGTGCGGTAGCAGGAAACCTGCTTGGTTTCGTGGGTTCAGACGGAACCGCATTGGCCGGGCTAGAGAGAACCTATGACAGTTGTTTAGCTGGTGTAAATGGTGAAGAGACCTTTGAGCGCGGAGCAATCGATGGAATCAAAATTCCAACCAGCACCGTGACCACCAAAGTCGCTAAAGCTGGCTCAGACGTGGTGCTGTATGTGAATAGCGACCTTCAGTATTACGCCCAGCAAGTGATGGCCCAATATGTGAAATCTGAGAGGGCAGACTGGGGAAGTGCGGTGGTCATTGAGGTGAAAACCGGAAAAATTTTGGCTGCGGCTGAGGCGCCGAGCGTTGACCCAAATGCGCCAGGCAAATCGGCAGCAGCCGATCGAATGGCACGTATTTTTCAAGCGGTTTTTGAACCAGGTTCAACTCTCAAAACCGTTACGGCTGCAACAGCCGTTGACACGGGTTATGCGAGCCCTGTAACTCAGGTTGTTGCACCCCAGAAATTGAAGGTTCTTGGCCACTATTGGATTCAAGACAGTCACTTGCATCCGCCACAGAAGTTAACCCTTACTGGCGTTCTGCGGGATTCATCGAACACCGGAATGGTGCAGATTGGAATCAAGGTTCCAAAAACTACTCGCTATGAATACTTCAAAAAGTTCGGCCTCGGCCTAAAGACTTCCGTCAATTTTGAGGGTGAATCAGGCGGCATTTTGACTCCGCCAAACACCTGGGATGGTCTCACGAACTACACATCTCAGTTTGGGCAAGGTTTGGCGGTGACGCCTATTCAAACCGCCATGCTTTACGAAACCATTGCCAATATGGGGGTTCGCTTGGCGCCCCGATTGGTAGCCGGATGCCGGCACGCCGATGGTTCAATCGACGCCCCATCCACGACTGCCCCGGTTACTGTGCTGAAGCCATCCACCGCCAGAAGTGTGATTGACATGTTAGAAAAGGTTGTCGAACAGGGCCCAATTGGGCGAACGGCAAGAGTTGCCGGATACCGTCTCGCCGGGAAGTCTGGAACCGCCCAAATCAAAGACGGCAAAGGTTACGGATACCGATACGCGATTTCGTTCATTGGCATGGCTCCCGCCGATGACCCAAAATACGTATTGGCAACCACAATTTACAAGCCAAGAACCGTGAGTAACTCAATCGGCGTTACGCCGCCTTTCAAGGCCATCATGGAGCAAATTCTTCGCGCCTACCGCGTCCCACCATCCACCACAAAATCTGCCAATATTCCTACGGAGTGGTGAGGTGAAAATGCAAGAGCAGATACCCCCAATTTTGCGACCCGAAAAGGTTAAGCCAGTAGGTTTGGCCACCCTGGCAGGGCGTTTTTCGTTGAGTGGTGAAGCCGAACCTAGCGTTTTCATGACAGGCATCAGCATGAACACCAACGACCTTCGCGCTGGTGACCTATTTGTGGCCATGCCGGGGCTAAAAACCCACGGGGCTAAGTTTGCACTGAAGGCTAAAGAACTCGGTGCCGTTGCTGTAATCACGGATGCCGCTGGTAAAGCTTCGATTGAATCAGAATTCTCTGATTTTCAGCTTCCAATTTTGACCATCGAGAACCCGAGAGCTCATCTGGGAGACCTTGCAGCATTTGTTTACGGCAACACCTCGAGTGATCGACCTAAGATATTTGGCACCACCGGAACCAACGGCAAAACTTCAACTACCTATTTGCTCGAGGCCATTGCTCGGCAACTTGGTGAAATAACTGGCTTAACCTCAACCGCCGAGAGACATATTGCCGGCGAGGTGATTGTTAGTCGATTGACCACCCCAGAGTCACCCGAAATGCAGGCCCTTTTGGCCCGCATGAAAGAGCGCGGGGCCACGAGCATTGCCATTGAAGTTTCGGCCCAAGCTCTGACCCAGCTTCGCGTAGACGGCATCTACTTCGACGTGGTTGGGTTTACCAACCTGAGTCACGACCACCTAGACGATTACCGTGATTTTGAAGAATATCTAACCGCCAAAGCCGAACTTTTCACCAAGAAACGTTCATCAAAAGGGGTTATCTCTCTAGATTCTGTTTTCGGAAGCGATTTTGCTGCGAAGAGTGAAATCGAATTCGTGACCATCTCGAGTAACGCATCGGTGGCGGCAGATTGGCGCGTTAAAGTGACCGAGCAAGCTTTCGACCGCACAGTTTTTGAACTTACCAATGGCTCAGGCGTAATCATTCGATCTTGGGTTCCGCTTCTTGGCGTGCACATGGCTGCCAACGCGGGTTTGGCCATTGTGATGCTACTGCAGGCTGGCTTTAGCGCTGCTGCTGTTCAGACAGCAATCGCTAACGGAATTGATGCCTATTTGCCGGGTCGCACCGAATTGGTTTCAAAGTCGGGGTCACCCGCGGTGTTTGTTGATTTTGGTCACAGCCCAGATGCCTTTGAAAAAACTCTTGAAGCGATTCGTGCGGTAACTAAAGGGCGCCTCATCATGGTGTTTGGTGCCGACGGCGACCGCGACGCCAGTAAGCGCCCTGAAATGTCGAGAGTGGCTGCGGTGGGTAGCGACGTGCTCGTCATTACCGATCATCATCCGCGTTTTGAAGACCCTGCCTCGATTCGAAAAACCCTTATGGATGCTGCACGCAGCGCACGCCCGGAGTTGGAGCTATATGAGGTGAGCCCACCTGAGGCAGCAATAAGAAAAGCAGTTTCGATTGCAAAACCGGGGGATGCCATTTACTGGGCGGGGCCTGGGCATCAGGATTACAGGGACATTCGCGGTGTTCGAACTCCATATTCAGCACGAGCCGAAGCCCGCGCTGCACTGAGTGAACACGGTTACCAATGATTGAACTTTCGCTTGCAGAAATTGCCGATGCCGTTGGTGGCGAGGTTCGTGACACTCACTCGACCTTGGTGACCGGCTCGGTAGAAACTGATTCTCGTTTAGTCACCGCCGGTGCGTTGTTTATTGCCAAACCCGGTGACGTTACCGATGGCCATGAATTCGTCGGCGCGGCCAAGGCTGCCGGCGCGGTTGCGGCGCTGGTCGAGCATTATGTCGATGAAGACATTGCTCAACTGAAAGTTGCCAACAGCGTCAAGGCGCTGGGGTTACTCGCCGAATATGTTTTAAATAAGGTTCGCCAGAGCACAAACCTAAAGGTTATTGCGGTTACTGGTTCGAATGGCAAAACCACAACTAAGAACCTGTTGCGCGCCATTTTGAGCCAAGTGGGCGAAACCGTTTCGCCAATCGAATCTTTCAACAACGAGGTTGGTGCGCCAATTTCGATTTTGCGCATCGATGAAAACACCCGGTTTTTAGTGGTTGAAATGGGGGCGGCAGGCCCAGGCTCGATTCGCTACTTGGCTCGAATGACGAAACCAGATGTAGCGGTGGTGCTCAAGGTAGGCCTGGCGCACGTTGGTGAATTCGGCGGCATTGAAACCACCGCCGCCATCAAGGCAGAGTTGGTTGAAGAACTTTCTGACTCTGCCTGCCTTATTTTGAACGCCGATGACGGCTATGTGCGGGACATGGAATCGAAATCGAAAGTGAAGCCGATTTGGTTTGGCACCTCGAAGGCTGATTTTCTCGCCAGCAATATTGAACTGACCGAAAATGGAACCAACTTTGAAATGCACTGGCCAGATGGGGAATCCATGCCGGTTACCTTGCAGATGCTTGGGGAACATCAGGTAATGAACGCTTTGGCGGCCCTGACGGTTGCCGATTCACTTGGCCTAAGCAAAGAAGCGGCAGTGCGAGCCGTTGAGCAGGTTCCCCTTGCCGAACGTTGGCGCATGCAAGTGCTGCGTCGAGCCGATGGCGTCACCGTAATCAACGACGCCTATAACGCGAGCCCAGAATCAATGCGGGCAGCGCTTCAAACGCTGGCTCAACTAGGTAAAACCGGGCACAGAACCATTGCGGTGCTTGGTGAAATGGCCGAGCTGGGTGAATATTCTCGTGAGGCACACGATTCCATCGGCCGCCTAGTGGTTCGACTCAATATTGATCAACTGTTTGTGATCGGCCAAGGCGCCAAGCTTATTCACATGGGGGCGTCTCAAGAAGGTTCTTGGGATGGCGAATCGCGCTTTTTTGAGTCAATTGACGAGGCGTTCGAACCAGTTCGTGGAATGCTTGTCTCTGGCGATATCGTTTTGGTGAAATCATCAAAATCGGCCAATCTAAGACATTTGGGTGACGATCTAGCAGAGGTGAAGGTTTGAGAGCTCTACTTCTAGCTGGCGCCATCTCAATGGCCTTCACGCTTTTTGTGACGCCCGCATTCGTTTGGTTATTTCGCCGCATTGGTTGGGGTCAGTTCATTCGAGACGATGGCCCGCAGAGCCACCACACCAAAAAGGGCACCCCCACCATGGGTGGAATCGTCATCATTGTGGCCGCGCTGCTTGGTTATTTCATTGCGAAACTGGCTAACCAAGAGACACCAACTGTTTCTGCGCTCTTGGTCTTCTTTATGATGGTGGGTCTCGGTCTGGTTGGATTTACCGATGATTTCATCAAAACCCACCGACAACGCAGTCTTGGCCTTAGCGGTTGGGCAAAAATCGCCGGTCAAGGCGTAGTGGCATCCATTTTCGCCATTTTGTCTCTTCAGTTTCCAAATGAAAACGGGCTTACCCCAGCCAGCACCAAGATCTCTCTGGTTCGAGACCTACCAGTCGATTTCATGGTTCTTGGCACAGTTGCCGGCACCATCCTGTTTATTATTTGGATCTATTTTTTGGTGGCTTCGACCTCAAACGGTGTGAACATCGCAGACGGCCTAGATGGTTTGGCTACCGGTTCTTCGATTATGGCCATTGGCGCTTTTGCCATTATTGGCTTCTGGAAGTTCAATCAATCCTGTGACGACCTGCTTCAAAGCACCGCCTGTTACAACACCAGAGACCCGCTTGATTTGGCGGTGGTGGCATCTGCCATCGTTGGTGCATTAGCCGGCTTTCTGTGGTGGAATACCTCGCCGGCCAGCATTTACATGGGAGACACCGGTTCCCTCGGGCTTGGTGGCGCGCTTGCAGCTTTGGCCATTGAGGCCCGCACCGAACTACTTTTGGTGCTGCTTGGCGGAATCTTCGTGATTGTCACCGGTTCGGTTATTTTGCAGCGCATTTATTTTAAACTCACCCATGGCAAGCGCATCTTTTTGATGAGCCCGCTGCACCATCATTTTGAACTCAAAGGATGGAAAGAAATCACCATTGTGGTGCGTTTCTGGATCATTGGCGGACTCTGCGTGCTTGCCGGAATCGGACTGTTCTACGTTGAGTGGATCTACGGATAGCGTGAGCGATCTTTCGCTTCTAACCAGTTGGCATTCCAACTGGCGTGGTTTAAGGGTTGCAGTTTTGGGGCTCGGGGTTTCCGGGTTTTCGGTAGCCGACACCCTTGCCGAACTTGGCTGTCAGGTTCTCGCAATTGCAAAATCGGCAGAACCAGAGATCACCGATATTCTCGAAGTCATCGAAGTTGAAACCATTCTCGGCGAGAGCGCCGATCAAGTTTCCGACCGGCTAAAAGAGTTTGCACCAGAACTGATTGTGACCTCGCCTGGTTTTCGCCCAGATTCGCCGATTTTGGCTTGGGCTTCGAAGCAGCAAATCGCGGTTTGGATTGACATTGATTTGGCGTGGCGGTTGCGTGACAAGACCAGTCGCGTAGCCGAATGGGTATGCATTACCGGAACCAACGGAAAAACCACCACGGTTCAACTAGCGACCGCTATGTTTCAGGCTGCCGACAAGCGCGCCATCGCATGCGGCAACATTGGAGAGCCGATTCTCGATGCCATTCGTAACCCAGGTGGTTTTGACGTACTAGTAGTCGAGCTAAGTAGTTTTCAGCTGCATTATCTCGGTCACATTGAACCGGCTGCGAGTGCCATTTTGAACATCGCCGATGACCATCTCGACTGGCATGGCTCTCGTGCTGAATATGAGCGAGTCAAGGGCAAGGTGTACCAGAACGCCAAGTCGGCAGTGGTTTACAACGTTCAAGATCGGGTCACGTTCGATTTGGCGAGAGCGGCTGATGTTGCCAGCGAAGACACCCTGGCGGTAGGTTTCACCACGGGTTTTCCTGCTGACCTGCAGGTTGGTTTCGTAGAAGACTCGCTGATTGATCGAGCTTTTTACGGCTATCGAGCCAAAGAGCTGCCAGAGCTGGCAAACCTCACAGACCTTGCTGAAATCGGCATCGTCACCGAACATCTCAAGAGCAATGTCGCTGCCGCCACCGCATTGGCGCGCGCACTTGCGATTGATGCCGAACACATCAGGTCAGCCATTCGAAACTTTCGCCTCGACGCCCACCGCATTCAATTGATTGCCGAGGCCAATGGGGTTGCTTTCGTAGACGATTCCAAGGCCACAAATCCGCATGCTGCGGCGGCTTCGTTAGCATCGTTCGATTCTGTGGTCTGGCTGGTTGGGGGCTTACTCAAAGGTGTCGACATTGCGCCACTTGTCAAAGCACACGTAGGGCGGCTGCGAGCAGCGGTTGTAATGGGCAAAGACAGAACCCATGTGCTTGCCGCGCTGGCAAAGCACGCACCGGGTGTGACGGTGGTCGAAATCACATCCCTTGACTCTTCGCTTGTAATGGAACAGGCGGTGGCGGCTGGAATCCAGCTGGCTCAACCCGGAGACGCAGTTCTACTGGCACCGGCGGCAGCTTCAATGGATCAGTTCAAGGATTATGCCGATCGCGGAAATGCTTTTGCCGCAGCCGTTCGCACTCAGATTGGCTCACGATGAAGCGAATAGTCAGGGCACCGCGGGCATTTTTAAGTGTTCGGTCATCCAAGTTCATCTGGTTGCTTTCGCTCACCAGCCTTACGGTGATTCTTGGCCTAGTTATGGTTTTGAGTTCTTCGACCGTTTGGTCGCTTATTACCAACGACAATGCATTCACAATCTTTTTGAAACAAGCCGGTTCGCTTGCCCTCGGATTTGGTTTGATGGCAATTGTGGCAACCAGGCCAACTGCCTGGATTTTCAAGATGGCCCCAAGCGCCTATGTGGGAGCTCTCATACTGCAGGCACTGGTGCTTTGGTCGCCGCTTGGTGTTTCGATTGGCGGTAACCGAAACTGGCTGCGTATTTTTGGCATAACGGTGCAACCATCAGAGTTCATCAAATTGGCTTTGATTCTCTTGGTGTCAAAACTTATCGCCGAGACTGTTCATCAAATCGATTCACTACAACATTTCACCACGCGCCTCTTCATAGTTGGGGGCGTTGGCGTTGGAATGGTGTTTTGGGGGCACGACCTTGGAACCGCAATCGTCATCGGTTTGATTTTGATAGGCATGTTATTTCTCAGCGGGGTGCCGTTTACGAATTTGCGCATTCCGCTTGCTGTTGCGGGTGTTGGGGTAGCCATTGCACTCACCATTGGCAGCAGTCGAATGGCCAGAATCACGGCCTGGCTTAACCCTGGAACAGACGACTCATCGCCATTTGACTGGCAGTCTCAGCATGGTATTTGGGCCCTTGCCGCCGGCGGTTTCAATGGAGTAGGGCTCGGTGCTTCAAAGCTTAAATGGAGTTGGGTGCCAGAAGCCGACAACGACTACATCTTTGCCATCATCGGTGAAGAGTGGGGTTGGATCGGCACATTGGTAATAATCATCCTTTTTGTTTTGATAATCAACTTCATTCGCATGATCGCCACCGAAAGCAATAACCTAACCAGCCACATGGCCGCACTAGGAATCATGCTCTGGATAAGCGTTCAGACTTTCCTGAACATTGGCGTTGTCATTAGTTTCTTTCCAGTGCTGGGAGTGCCGTTGCCGCTAATCTCTTCGGGCGGTTCGTCGCTAATTTCCTCGATGATGGCTATCGGCGTGATTTTGGCCATCGACCGTGAGAACCACGACAAAGAACTTGGGCGAATTCACAACAACCTTTTCAAGGCCAAACGATGACCAATTACCTTTTGGCCGGCGGAGGCACCGCCGGACACGTTAACCCGCTATTGGCTTTAGCCGAAGAGATTAGGCGCAACGAGCCCGGCGCAAAGATCTGGGCACTCGGCACCAAAGAAGGCCTTGAAGCAAGGCTGGTTGCAGAGCGTGGTTTCGAGCTGCTAACAATCGAGCGTTTGCCGTTCCCGCGGCGAATGAACCTCGGTGCCCTGACTTTTCCGCTTCGATTTGGAAAAGCAGTCAACGACGTTGTTGAAATGATCAAATCTAAAAATGTGGATGTGGTCGTCGGATTCGGCGGCTATGCCTCGGCGCCGGCTTATTTGGCCGCAAAGAGAGCCAAAGTGCCATTCGTGGTTCATGAAGCGAATGCCCTACCGGGGTTGGCAAATCGAATCGGCGCTAGGTTTGCGGCCGCCGTAGGGGTTTGTTTCAGTAATACGAAACTTGCCAATGCCAAGGTTGTTGGCATGCCAATTCGAGCTGAGGTAGCCTCAATTGCTGCCGAGCGTGATGCTAAATCGGCGCGAGCTCATTTTGGGCTGCAAGATGCCCCAACCCTGCTGGTTACAGGTGGTTCGCTTGGCGCACGCAGCATCAACGAAACTGCGGTTGCCAGCATTAAACTGCTTCGGGCTGCCGGAATTCAGTTGTTGCACATTAGCGGAGACCGAGCCGGTTTGCCCGAGGTGCATGAGTCAGACCTGGTGCGCCTCAACTACTGCAACGAAATGCACTTAGCCATTGCAGCGGCCTCATTTGCCGTGGCAAGAGCCGGCGCTTCAACGGTTGCCGAGTTTGCAGCGGTTGGCCTGCCAGCGGTATTCGTTCCGTATGCGGTTGGTAATGGCGAACAGAAGTTCAACCTGATTGACCTCGTTAACGCAAAAGGTGCCATTACCGTGGCCGATGTTGATTTCAACCCTGAGTTTGTTGCCAATGTTCTGATTCCAACCATTTCAGACTCAAAAAAAGTTTCAGCCATGGCGGCAGCTGCCAAATCGGTTGGTATTTCTGATGGCTCGAATCGGCTTTACCGGCTGGTTCGTGGCGTGTTGAGCCAATAGTTTGAGGTCGGCATTTAGTCTTGGTTTGCAATGATTAAACCCGATTTTTCACAACTAGTTCCTGAAAACCTAGGCACGGTGCACTTCGTTGGCATCGGAGGCTCTGGCATGAGCGGAATCGCCCGCATTCTGCTTGGTATGGGGCACAAAGTCACCGGTAGCGACCTTCGCGACACGGCGGCCGTCGCAACGCTGCGCGAACTTGGTGCAACCATTTACATTGGCCACGATGAGGCTCATCTCGGAAATCCAGACACCGTGGTTGTAACCTCAGCGCTGTGGCCAACCAACCCCGAATACCTTCTAGCCAAAGAGCGTGGAATTCCAGTAATTCACCGCTCTCAGGCGCTTGCATACCTGACTACCAAGCATCGCCTCATTGCCGTAGCGGGAGCTCACGGAAAGACCACCAGCACAGGAATGGTAATCACCGGCCTGCTCGGAATGGGTGTTGATCCGAGTTTCGTGAACGGTGGGGTTATCGAATCTGAGGGTACATCCGCTCGCTGGGGTGCATCCGATTTGTTTGTGATTGAAGCTGATGAATCTGACGGTTCTTTTTTGCACTACGACACCGCTATTTCACTGATAACCAACGTTGACCCCGACCACCTTGATCACTACGGTTCCCTTGAGGCGTTCGAGGCCGAGTTCGCGAAGTTCGCTCAGGGTTCCAAAGATTTCGTGGTTATTAGCAGCGATGACCCTGGTGCCGTTAGAGTGACGAAACTGATAAAAGACCGCAAGGTCATCACCTTTGGCAAGGCAGAAAATGCGGATGTGCGACTCACCGAAATAGATGCCAGTGGCCCGAAGGTGCGATTCGAAATTTCGGCCGCGGGTCAAAGTTTCAAAGTTGAACTGTTGATTCCAGGCGAACATAACGCCATTAACTTTGCCGGCGCACTCGCGGTGTTGGTAGGGCTTGGTTTCGACGCGGCTAAATCAGTAGCTTCGATTGCTCGTTTTGGCGGCACCGAACGCCGTTTTGAACTTCACGGAGTAGAGCGCGGGGTATCGGTTTATGACGACTTCGCTCACCACCCAACCGAGGTGACGGCTGCCCTCAAGGGCGCCCGCGCCGTGGTGGGTAATGGTCGTTTGATCACCGTGTTTCAACCTCATCTTTACAGTCGCACCCGGTTATTTGCGAAGGAATTCGCAGAGGCGCTGGCCGCAAGCGATGAAACCGTGGTGCTTGACATTTATGCGGCTAGAGAAGACCCAGAGCCGGGTGTGACCGGTGCCCTTGTGAGTGATGCTTTCCTTGATAAAAACAAGGTTCACTATGTTGCCGAATGGGATGACGCCCCAGCCGTGGCGGCATCGCTTGCGCGCGATGGGGATTTCATCATCACCATGGGTTGCGGTGACGTTTATCGAATGGTTCCGCAGCTTTTGGGCGCACTTAAGACCTCATGAGGCAACCGCAGTCTCGGCCTCGAGGGGCAAGCAACCTGCCAAAGGCACCAGAGGTGCGCATGCCGCAACCAACTAAGCCGCTAAAACCAGTTCGGCTATCTAGGTCGGTCAAGCTCGGCAGGAAACCGGTCAAAGCAGCCACGCTACGAACCAAACCCAATCAGGTAATCAACCTAAATGTGGTTCGAAACCGCGGCAAGCGGCTCTTGGTGGGCTTCGGGGCCACTGTTTTGGTCGCCATAGTAACCATCATGTCGGTTGCAATTTTTAGCCCTGTATTGGCCATTAACCGCATTCAGGTGGTTGGCACAGATCGCCTAAGCGCCAAGAGCATCCAAAACGCCCTGCAAGGTCAAATAGGAGTCTCGCTAACCCAGGTTGACAACGCCAAGGTCGCCGCACAGTTGCAGTCTTTCAGCCTCATAGAGAGCGTTGACGTAATCGCGAGCCCACCCCATACCTTGCTGGTGAACATCACCGAACGGTCACCGATAGCCATTGTGAACCTAAACGGGGCGGCTGTTCTGGTTGACCCAGCCGGAGTTCAAATCGGTGCGGCTTCCAGCAGAGATAGTTACCCGGTGGTTGACGTGGTTAGCGACCCGAGGCGAAATGCGAATTACCGAGCCGCCGTTGATGTGCTGTTGGCACTGCCGAGCGAGCTCTACCCAAGGGTGGCTAGCATCTCGGCGAGAAGTAAAGACGACGTGACCTTGCAACTAAGGGGAGTATCAAACCAGCAGATCGTTTGGGGTGACGGCTCGCAATCGTCGCTTAAGTCAAAAGTTTTGGCTGCCCTATTCAAAAACACCAAGAGAAACGTCAAGTTGACTCTGGATGTTTCTTCACCGGAGGCGCCGGTAGTTCGCTACTAATTTGCGACACGCCCGCGAATCAAACCAATCGGCGAGGATTTTCAGCGTACTTTCTAGGCGCAAGCAAGATTTGGATGCCAAGTTAAGCCTCAAGTGGAGGTTTATGGTTGGCATCCTAAGTGGAGGTAGTCGTGAGCCTGAACCAGAACTATTTGGCCGAAATTAAGGTCGTTGGTGTTGGCGGCGGAGGAGTCAATGCGGTCAACCGCATGATTGAGACCGGTCTGCGTGGCGTTGAATTCATTGCCATCAATACCGACGCTCAAGCTCTGCTTATGAGCGAAGCCAACGTGAAGCTAGACATTGGCCGTGGGCTCACTGCTGGCCGTGGCGCCGGTAGCGACCCAGAAGTGGGTCGCCAGGCAGCAGAAGACCACGCCGACGAAATTTTGGCTGCCCTGCAAGGTGCCGACATGATCTTCATTACCGCTGGCGAGGGCGGTGGCACCGGAACCGGCGCAGCCCCGGTGGTTGCGCGCCTCTCGAAGAGCCTTGGCTCACTAACCGTTGGCGTTGTAACCCGCCCGTTTGATTTTGAAGGCCAGCGCCGTGGTGAACAAGCCGCAAAGGGAATCGAATCGCTGAAGAGCGAGGTAGATGCCCTAATTGTTGTTCCAAACCAGCGTTTGCTTGATATCAGCGAGAAGAACCTAAGTTTGGTTGAAGCCTTCGCTACCGCAGACAACGTGCTTCGCTCTGGTGTTCAGGGAATCACTGACCTCATCATTACCCCCGGGCTCATCAACCTTGACTTTGCCGACGTAACTGCGGTTATGCGCGGTGCCGGATCGGCTCTCATGGGAATCGGTTACGCCAAGGGTGAAGACCGAGCCATTCGCGCTGCCGAGATGGCCGTGAACAGTCCGCTGCTCGAAGCGAGCATCGACGGAGCACACGGTGTAATCCTTTCAATTCAAGGTGCCTCAGACCTCAGCCTGCACGAAGTTGACGCAGCCAGCCGTTTGGTTTCAGAAAGCGTTAGCCCAACCGCGAGCATCAAGATCGGCACCACCATCGACGACACTCTCGGCGATGAGGTTCGCATCACCGTAATCGCTGCTGGTTTTGACGGCGGAGAACTGCCTCACCGTCCGTTCCAAAAGGCAAAGGCTCCGGTTGTGAACAGCGGCCCGATTTTCTTGGCACAGGCAACCGAACAGACTCCAGAAATGGCAGACGTTGTTATTCCAAATGACACCGCATCGCTTGAGCAACTTGAAGAGCAGTCTCGAGCCTCGTCGAACCCACCGGTTTCCAGGTATGTAAGCAACAACTCGGATGTCGTTGACCCAACCCAGGGTCGATTCGGTGACGATTTAGACATTCCCGAGTTTCTTCGATAGTGAGTGACTTAGCCGAAAGACTTCGGCTAGTTCAAGCTCGAATCGAAGCCGCGGCGACCTTACACGGTCGCAAAGCCCACGAATTGACCCTGGTGGTGGTGTCAAAGTTTCACCCAGCGCAACTTGTGCTCGATTTGATGGCACTCGGGGTAAATAACTTTGGTGAAAACCGAGATCAAGAAGCCAAGCCTAAAGCCCAGGCGGTTTCCGAGAATCTAGGCAAGTTTGAAGCGCCAAACTGGCATTTTGTTGGCCAACTTCAAAGCAACAAGGCTCGCTCAGTTCTTAGTTACTCAAAAACCATTCACTCGCTAGATCGTTTGTCACTTCTTAAAGAGCTAGCGAAAATCGGCCAGACCGCAAATGTTTTTATTGAGCTCAACCTCACAGACGACCAAAATCGTGGGGGAGTAGCACCAAAAGACCTTGAGTTTTTCGCAGAAACAGTGTTGCAGGTTGAGCACCTGAACTTGCTTGGTGTTATGGGCGTTGCCGCACTAAATCGTGACCCAAGCATTGATTTCGAAACTATTCAAAAATGTAGCCTGCAGCTTCAGAAACTTTCACCGACATCCACCGCGATTTCTGCTGGTATGTCTGCAGATTACGAAAAGGCCATTGGCTTTGGCGCGACACACTTGCGCATCGGTACTGCAATCACTGGAAATCGGGCTTAGCAACCTTATTCTGTTGTGAAGTGCGAAAAGGAGTAACCCCCATGAGTGGTGTATTCAGCAAGGCAAAGTTTTATTTTGGATTCGGCGGCGATGAGCCAGAGACCGCTGTTCGGTCAGAGCCGGTTCGTCAGCAGGCTGCCTCAAAGGTGACCGTTCTGCGCACCCGTCGCAATGTGGTTGAAGGTAATGACATATTCACAGTGGAGCCAACTTCTTACGAAGAGGCTAAGTTGGTTGCAGAACACTACCGTCAAGATGTATCAGTGATCATCAACATGGCCCAAATGTCAGAGGTTGACGCGCGAAACATGCTTCACTTCATGCTAGGGCTTGCGGCTGGCCGCGATGGTCGCCTCAAGCGCGTAACCTCCAAGGTTTTTCTGCTGACTCCAGCCTCAGTAGTGGTAAACGCCGATGAAGAAGAGACAGTTTCAGAAGATGACCTTCTGATTCAGCCGTAGCAGTTATGTACCTAATTGGCGAGATTCTTCGCTGGCTTCTTCAAGTCTATTTTTACGTTCTGGTAGGGCGATTCATTATTGAGCTTTACTTGAGCCTGTCGCGCGGTGCAAGACCGAACGGAGTAGTTCTGGTGCTTTTTGAAATCGTGATGACACTGACTGACCCACCTTTGAAATTCATCCGTCGATTTGTTCGGCCAGTAAGACTTGGTGCAGTGGCTTTAGATTTCAGTTGGACCATTTTGATTTTTGCTGTGGCTCTGCTCACTCAACTAATTCAGCGGTTTCTCGGGTAATTTAGAGCCGATTAGTCGGCGGTATACAATTGCACCGATAACCCGCCCCAAGGAAGGTCTGCTTCATGCCACTGACTCCCGAAGATGTAGTCAATAAGAGGTTTCAGCCAACCAAGTTCCGCGAAGGTTACGACCAAGATGAGGTAGACGACTTTCTCGATGAGGTCGTCGTTGAGATGCGTCGCATCAATCAAGAGAACGAAGATCTTCGTCAAAGACTCTTGGCATCTGAATCTCGAATTGCCGAACTTCAGCGCAGTGGCGCCGGCTTAGTAAATCAGCTCGAATCTGATGCCGCCGCAACCGCAGTTGCCAGCGTTGCACCGAGCAACTTTCCTGAGGCAGTTGCAGACCCTGCTCAGCTTGATGGAAACGCTACCAATTACCTACTTTCTTTGGCTCGCAAGTTGCACGATGAGCACGTCAAAGAGGGAATGGAAAAACGCGATGCCCTCATTCAAGAAGGCCACGCTACCGCCGCTCGCGTGGTTCGCGAGGCAGAGGCTCAGCAGCGCGCCGAGTTCGGTCGCCTAGAGCAAGAGAAGGCATTGCTCGAGCACCGAATTCAAGAGTTGAGTGCTTTTGAGCGTGACTACCGAACCAAGTTGAAGGCATACATCGAAACCTTCCTAGAAGACCTCAGCAACACCGGAACCGACACCGGCACGAACCCTGCCATCGGTTACTAGGTTTTTGCGAAAGTACTGGCCGGTAGCGCTTTTCGCGCTAATCGTGGTGATTCTTGATCAGTCAACCAAAGCAATTGCGATAGCAAACTTGACCCCTGGGGTAGAGACACATTTTCTTGGTTCGCTGCTTAGCTGGTTCTTGATCTTCAACAACAGTGCAGCATTCTCGCTTGGGTACGGCCAAACTTGGATTTTTACGCTTATCGGCATTGGTGCTCTCGTTGCCCTCGGCTGGTATCTTCGTCGGGTAAAACAAACATCCTGGATGATTTTGGCCGGATTGTTAGCCGGTGGAATTCTTGGCAACTTAGTTGACCGAATTTTTCGGTCTCCTGGTTTTGGCCGAGGTTTGGTCGTTGACTTTATTCAGATTCCCTTCAACTTTCCCATTTTCAATTTGGCAGACTCGGCGATTGTGTGTGTTGCCGTCACGGTAGTCATCAGAGTGATGCTCGGCCACAAAGTGAAATGACGATACGAAATTACCTTGTGCCACCGTCTTTGGCAGGCCTTCGCGCCGATGCCGGTTTAGCCAAACTCACCGGCATGTCTCGCACTACTTCTGCTGAATTGCTATCGGCAGGCCGCGTCACTATGAATGGCAAGGTGATTGATAAATCGGTCACTCTGGTTGACGAAGCCGAACTCGAGGTGACTTTGCCTGAACCGCTGAACCCACTCGAAGTCAAAGAATCGCCGGTATCCGACTTTCGCATCGTGTTTCAAGACGATCACCTTGTTGTAGTTGACAAACCGGCCGGGGTAGCAGCTCATCCTTCGGTCGGATGGGATGGCCCAACCGTTCCTGGGGCGCTATTGGCACTCGGTGTGCAGTTGAGCACCTCGGGTGCGGCCGAGCGTCAGGGCATCGTGCAGCGCCTTGACGTTGGCACCAGCGGGCTAATGGTGCTTGCCAAGAGTGAGCTTGCCTATTCGCGTTTGAAGCAGGCCTTTCGAGACCGCAGCGTTCACAAGACCTATCACGCACTGGTTCAGGGTCACCCAGACCCAGCGTCAGGCACCATCGATGCACCAATTGGTAGAAGCCCAAAGTTTGAATTCAAATTCACTGTGAGCCCCGATGGTAAGCCTTCGGTGACTCACTATTCGACGCTAGAACTGATGCGCGCGGCAGCCCTTCTGGAAATCATTCTGGAAACCGGGCGTACCCACCAAATTCGAGTGCATTTCTCGGCGTTCCACCATCCGCTAGTTGGTGATTCCATGTATGGCGGCGACCCAACTCTTGCCACCAAATTTGGCATTGATCGGCAATGGCTGCACGCCGTCAAACTGAGTTTTGATCACCCAATCACGGGTGAACCTGTGAGTTTTGAATCGCCCTACTCGCCAGATTTGGTGGCTTCACTCGAAGCTGCTCGCAATTATTGAAACACCCGCGTTCACCTCAGGGTATCCGCCGCCTTGCCGATTAGGCTTTGCATTGAAAACAACAAGGAGTGCTGGGTGTCAAAAGATTCGTTTGTGCACCTTCATGTGCATACCGAATACTCCATGCTTGATGGGGCAGCGCGCGTTCGGCCGCTAATTGAGCGCGCCGCCGAATACGGCATGCCTGCGATCGGCATTTCAGACCACGGTAACAACTACGGGTCGTTTGATTTTTACAAAACCGCCAAGGATGTTGGTATCAAGCCAATTATTGGCATCGAGGCTTACCTGGCGCCCGGCCGCCGAACCGACCGCACTCGCGTTCGATGGGGTGACGGTGGCGAAGACGATGTTTCCGGTTCGGGTGCCTACACCCACCTGACCATGTTTGCTGAAAACACTGCCGGTATGCACAACCTTTTCAAGCTTTCTTCGTATGCCTGGTTGGAAGGTTTTTACACCAAGCCAAGAATGGATATCGAGCTACTTCAGCAATACGGCAAGGGAATCATTGCAACCACTGGATGCCCATCCGGCGAAGTTCAAACTAGGTTGCGGTTGGGTCAGTTTGATGAGGCCCTCGAAGCTGCAGCTAAGTTTCGGGATATCTTTGGCAAAGAGAACTACTTCGTAGAGCTCATGGATCACGACATTGGCATTGAAAAGCGAGGAATGCAGGGCCTTATCGAGATCTCGAAAAAGTTAGACATTCCCTTGGTGGCAACCAACGATCTTCACTATGTTGATGTTGGCGATTCGCACTTTCAAGAGCTATTGCTGGCGCTTCAAAGCGGCACCAACATTGACGACCCAAAACGTTGGAAATTCGATGGCGCGGAGTATTACCTAAAAACCGCGGCCCAAATGCGAAACATTTTTAAAGAATTTCCAGAGGCCTGCGACAACACTCTTTTAATAGCGGATCGCTGCAATATCGAATTCGAAGAGAACCAATCGCTTATGCCGCAGTTCCCACTTCCGGTTGGCGAGACCGAGGCAAGCTGGTTTGCCAAAGAGGTGATGGTTGGGCTTCAAAGGCGGCTCGGCCCAAATCCGCCTGAAGAATATCGTCGTCAAGCCGACTACGAAACCGAAGTAATCAACAACATGAAATTCCCCGGCTACTTTTTGGTGGTTGCAGACTTCATTGACTGGGCAAGAAAGCAGGGCATTCGAGTTGGCCCCGGCCGTGGCTCGGCAGCCGGTTCTGTGGTGGCATGGGCGCTTGGCATTACCGAACTTGACCCGATTAAGCACGGATTGATCTTCGAGCGATTTTTGAACCCAGCCCGTGTTTCTATGCCAGATATTGACGTTGACTTCGATGATCGCCGCCGCGGTGAAGTGATTCGCTATGTTACCGAGAAATACGGTGAAGACCACGTCGCCCAAATTGTGACCTTCAGCAATATCAAAGCCAAGGCTGCTCTGAAAGATGCCGCTCGAGTTCTTGCCAAACCATATTCCATTGGCGACAAACTCACCAAGGCCATGCCGCCAATGGTGCTTGGTCGAGATGTAACTCTTGGCGAACTTGTAGACGCACCAGCCAAAGACGACAAAGACAGTCGCTACAAAGAGGGCGAAGAGTTTCGTAACCTGATTAACACCGATTCCGACTGTCGAGAAGTTTTTGACCTAGCCCGAGGCTGGGAAGGATTGAAGCGGCAACCGGGTGTGCATGCGGCCGGCGTGATTATGGCATCCAAGCCACTCATGGAACTCATCCCGGTATTTCGACGTGAAGAAACTGGGCCTATGACTACCCAGTTCGATCAACCACCGTGCGAAAAACTCGGCTTGGTGAAGATGGACTTCTTGGGTCTTCGAAACCTTACGGTCATGGATGACGCGATTGCCTCGATTAAGCGCAATCACGGTGTTGAAGTGGTGCTCGAAGAACTTGACCTAAACGCCGATCAGGCAACCTACGACCTGCTGGCGCGCGGTGAAACATTGGGTGTTTTTCAGCTCGACGGTGACAAAATGCGCTCTCTACTGAAAATGTTGAAGCCAACCGAATTCGAGCACATCTCGGCCGTAATTGCGCTGTATCGCCCGGGCCCGATGGGCATGAACTCGCACATCAACTACGCACTTCGCAAGAATGGCCAGCAAGAGATTCAAGGTATTTCAAAGGAACTAGAGGCACCACTCGAAGAGGTACTTGGCCCAACCTATGGGCTTATCGTTTACCAAGAGCAGGTTATGGCGGTAGCGCAAAAAGTTGCCGGCTTTAGCCTGGCTCAAGCCGACCTGCTTCGCCGAGCCATGGGTAAGAAAAAGAAAGAAGAGCTAGACGAACAGTTCGTAGCTTTCGAAGCCGGCATGAAAGAAAACGGCTTTTCCAAAGAGGCTGTAAAGGTTCTTTGGGAAACCCTGCTGCCGTTTGCCGACTACGCCTTCAACAAGTCGCACAGCGCCGGCTACGGCGTCGTTAGTTACTGGACGGCCTATCTAAAGGCTAACTATCCGGCCGAATACCTGGCAGCGCTGCTTTCATCGGTTGCCGACACCAAAGACAAGCTCGCGATTTACCTGAGCGAAGCCAGACGTTTCGGCATTCGAGTGCTTCCGCCAGATGTAAACGAATCGTTTGCGGCCTTTAGCGCTGTTGGCGACGACATCCGTTTCGGTCTTGGAGCGGTGCGTAACGTGGGTCTCAACGTGGTTGAAGGAATAGTGTCGGCAAGAACCGAAAAAGGCGCCTTCACGTCGTTCAATGACTTTCTCACCAAGGTGCCAGCGTCGGTATGCTCAAGGCGAGTAATCGAGTCGCTGATCAATGCCGGTGCCTTTGATTCGCTTGGCCACACTCGCAGAAGTTTGAACGAAATCTTTGAACACGCCGTGGATTTTTACGCCGGCAACAAAAAGCAAGAAGCCAGCGGAGCCATCGACCTTTTCGACGCTTTCTTTGGGGCAGAAGAGGCCGGCATCGAAATACCGGTGCTGCCAGAGTGGGGTAAAAAAGACAAGCTCGCCCGCGAACGCGACATGCTTGGGCTCTACGTTAGCGACCACCCGCTTTCCGGTCGCGAGGCTCAACTCATGCGCAGCTCTGAGCGTTCCATCGCAGATCTGGTAGCCAACGACGAAATCAAGGATGGCGAACTAGTCACCATCGCCGGATTAATTACTTCTATGCAGCACAAGGTGGCGCGCAATTCTGGAAAACAGTACGGCATTCTGACCCTTGAGGATTTTGAGGGTGAAGTGAACGTAATGCTGCTTGGCCGTAACTACGACGAGTACGCTGGCAAACTCAAAACCGACATTGTGGTGAGTTTGCGCGGCAGGGTTAGTGTTCGAGACGATGGAAAAAGCGTTCACGCCCAAGCCATCGAGGTTCTTGAGGCTAGCAACGAAGAAGACTCCGGGCCAATTTCTCTTCACCTAAATGAATCCGAAGCCAATCGCGAAAACCTCGCCGAACTTACCAGAATGCTTAGTGTTCATCCGGGTAAAAATGAGGTTCAGATCACGCTTTACAAGGTAAACGGCGAGCGTTCAACCTTTCGGCTGCCGCAACTGGTGAAACCATCTGCTGATCTCTATGCAGAGATCAAAGCCCTCTTTGGCATAGCGAGCCTAAGAGTTCCGGTTGCTGAGTTGGGTGCCCAAGCCCCGGTATTCCCTTTGGTGGTAGAGCAAAGCGCCACCACTTTCACCCACGAGTCCCTGTTCGATGTCGACAATGACGACGGCGTTTGATTCCACATTATGAATCTCTCTGATTTTGCCAATGGCAACCGAAGATGCCTGCTCGAAAATCGGTAGGTTATGTGGCCCACGAAACCAATCGTCGTCTAAGAATCTGAGTTCGTGCGGTGACGACATTTTTACGGCAAGCAGCATGTCTTTCTCGCTCAGGGTATGCAGTGCCACAAAGCTGCTATCACACAGGGCCTTCCAGCTGCTTGAACCACTGGCGACATTAAATGTTGCGAGCGGAGGATTTGCGCCGAGCGAAGTTACTGACGTTGCGGTGAATCCATATGGATTGCCAGCTGAGTCAATCAATGTAATTACGGCCACCCCTGAAGCGTGGCGACGAAAAAATGCCAGTAATGCTTCTTTTGGGTCTGATTCTGGTTGCAATTCGGCTCCTACCGTCGAGACAAGACTACCTAGCCCTAAAATTGGTGCAAAGTCAGGAGTTTCGTGAATCAGATATTGCGCGTTGTGGATTTGCGTCATAAATCATTTGATTCCACGATGGTGAATTCCCTGGTTCCCCGGGCAGCGATCAACATCGAGGCTGCCGCGGAGTCGATTGCTGAACTGCTTACTGAGGTTTCGCAAAACCCACTTGAGACCGTTACTCGAATTACCCTAGAGCGCGACGGTTTCGACCCCAACCCGTTATGGGTGCAAGAGGCGGAATTCGAAAGTGCTCTCGTAGCGCTCGATCCTGCACTCAGAAACTCCATTGAAACGGCTATCTCTAGGGTTTCCAAGGTTTCGCGCGCCAATCTGCCGCATGCCACCTCGGTAACTCTCGACGATGGGGCTCAGGTGAGTCAGCGGTGGGTGCCAGTTGATTCGGTAGGCCTTTATGTTCCAGGTGGCAAAGCCGTGTATCCGTCAAGCGTGGTTATGAACGTGGTTCCCGCGCAGGTTGCCGGGGTAAAAGATTTGGTGATTGCAACACCTGGGCAGACTGCCTTCGGGGGTAGGCCACACCCTACGGTGTTGGCCACAGCCGCACTTTTGGGGGTTCGCCGGGTTTTGAATCTTGGTGGCCCACTAGCCATTGCAGCTTTGGCTTTCGGAATCGAAGATATTTCGTTAGCTCCTGTGACTATGGTGACTGGGCCAGGAAACATTTACGTAGCTGCTGCCAAACGCGCACTGCGAGGTCGAATCGGAATCGATTCTGAGGCAGGAACCACCGAGATTCTGGTTATTGCAGATGATTCCGCAAACCCAAAGTTTGTGGCAGCCGATTTGATCTCACAGGCTGAACATGACGAAGCCGCGGCAAGTGTATTGGTAACCGATTCCATCGAGCTTGCGAATGCCGTGCAACTTGAACTTTCGCTGCAGCTTGCTAAAACGGCACAAAGGCAAAGAGTTGGTTCGGCACTGAGCGGTCAACAATCCGCGCTGGTGTTGGTGGCTGATTTGGCCGCGGCGGTGCAGTTTGCCAATTCTTACGCCACCGAGCACCTAGAACTGCAAACGCGAGTAAATCAAACCTTGCTGCACACAGTTAGTAACGCCGGCGCGGTTTTCGTTGGCGATTATTCGCCGGTTAGTTTGGGCGATTATCTGGCCGGTTCAAACCACGTTCTACCTACCGGTCAGCAGGCCAAGTTCGGCTCTGGGTTGGGCGTTCACACCTTTTTGCGAGCCCAACAGATAATCAACTACTCAGCGGATGCCCTTAGGCAGGTAGCCGACTTGGTTGATGGGTTCGCACGCGCTGAGGGGCTGAGCGCTCACGGAGATGCTGTAACAATTCGGTTCAATATTTAGCTAAATCGGGCCGATTTCGGCATTTTTCTGCTTCAAATAAGGCGACACGCCGAACTGCATCTAAATTTGCATCATTTGCCCTCAAACCACAAGATATAGGGGTCGGTGTGAGAAAAGACTCCACATCTTGTGGAGAGATTTTGCACCGACCCTGTGGATAACTAAGGGGAAGTCGATGTTTTGCCCGTTCTGTCGTCACCCAGATTCGCGAGTCATGGACTCACGCACATCTGATGATGGAACTTCAATACGTCGTCGTCGCCAATGTCCAGAGTGCGGCAAGCGTTTCAGCACCACCGAAACCTCGAGCCTGAGCGTGATGAAGCGAAGCGGAGTCACCGAAGGATTTAGTCGCGACAAGATCGTAAATGGCGTTCGCAAAGCCTGTCAGGGCAGACCGGTCACCGAATCTGATTTGGCAGTTCTGGCTCAAAGAGTCGAAGAAACCATACGGGCCACTGGTGTGGCTCAGGTTGACGCCAACGAAATCGGGCTTGCCATTCTCGAGCCATTGCGCGAGCTTGATGAAGTCGCCTTCATGCGCTTTGCCAGTGTCTATCAGGGTTGGGAATCGCTCGATGATTTCGAAGACGCTATCAAGCTGCTTCGACTCGAGCACGAAGCCACCGAACAGATTTAGCCAGAAGCAAACGGATTTAGAAAGAAAGAGAGCACAGAATGACTAACACGACCCAGCACCACTCAGCCGGCGGTTCAGGAGACCAGGCTTCAAAGGGCCTAACCATCAATCGCATCTACACCACCGAAGGTGTTCATCCATTCGACCAGGTCAACTGGGAATACCGCGATGTCGTGCAGACCAATTGGAAAAACGGCGAGGTAATTTTCGAGCAGCGCGGGGTAGAGTTTCCTGAGTTTTGGAGCATCAACGCGAGCACCATCGTCACCACCAAGTACTTTCGTGGCGCACTTGGCACCGACGAGCGTGAATACAGCCTGCGCCAGCTGATCAACCGCGTGGTTAGCACTTACACCGAAGCCGGCCGTCAGAACGACTATTTTGCCAGTGAGCAAGATGCCGAGATTTTCGATCACGAGCTCACCTACATGCTCTTGAACCAGGTGTTTAGCTTCAACTCTCCAGTTTGGTTCAACGTTGGCACCAAGAGCCCGCAGCAGGTTTCTGCCTGCTTCATTTTGTCGGTTGACGACTCAATGGATTCAATTCTCAATTGGTATCGCGAAGAGGGAATGATCTTCAAGGGCGGCTCTGGTGCCGGTTTGAACCTTTCTCGCATTCGCTCGTCAAAAGAGCTTCTAAAGTCTTCAGGTGGCTCGGCTTCAGGCCCAGTTTCGTTCATGCGTGGTGCCGATGCATCAGCGGGAACCATTAAATCTGGTGGCGCAACTCGCCGCGCAGCCAAGATGGTTGTGCTTGATGTTGACCACCCAGACATCGAAGAGTTCATTGAAACCAAGGCAAGTGAAGAAGACAAGATTCGCGTTTTGCGCGATGCCGGTTACGACATGGAACTTGGCGGAAAAGACATCAACTCGGTTCAGTACCAGAACGCAAACAACTCGGTTCGCGTAAACGCTGAGTTCATGACCGCGGTAGAAAACGGCACCAACTTTGGGCTGCGCGCCCGCACTACCGGTGAGGTTATCGAAGAGGTAGACGCTCGCGAGCTTTGGAACAAGATTGCGGTTGCAGCTTGGAAGTGTGCAGACCCCGGCATTCAGTATGACGACATCATCAATGACTGGCACACCACCCCAGAAACCGGCCGAATCACTGGTTCGAACCCATGTTCTGAATACATGCACCTCGATAACTCGAGCTGTAACCTTGCCAGCCTGAACCTTCTGAAGTTCTTGCAGCCAGACGGTTCATTCGATGTTGAAAAGTTCACCAAGGCAAGCGAACTCATCATCACTGCAATGGACATCTCGATCTGTTTCGCTGACTTCCCAACCGAGGCCATCGGCGACACCACCAGGGCCTATCGTCAACTGGGTATTGGTTACGCAAACCTTGGCGCATTGCTCATGGCAATCGGTGTTCCTTACGACAGCAAAGAGGGCTTTGCTCTAGCAGCTGCAATCACCTCGCTTATGACAGCAGCGGCTTACCGTCGTTCGGCAGAACTTGCCGGAGTGGTTGGCGCTTACGATGGCTACGCCAAGAACAAGGCTGGTCACGACCGCATTATGCAGAAGCACCTCGACGCCAGCCTGTTGCTTACTTCGGGTTCTGAAATCGACCGCGATGTAATCGAGGCGGCAAACCATGAGTGGGCCCTGAACCTAGAGATCGGTTCAAGCAACGGATGGCGCAACGCCCAGGCTTCGCTTCTGGCACCGACCGGCACCATCGGCTTCATGATGGACTGTGACACCACCGGTATCGAGCCTGACTTCTCGCTAGTGAAGTACAAGAAGCTCTCGACTGGTGGATCGATGCAGATCGTCAACCAGACCATCCCGTTTGCACTTCACCGTCTTGGTTACTCGCAAGAGACCATTGAGGCCATCGTTGACCACATCAGCCAGCAAGGTCACGTAGTTGACGCACCTGGCCTGAAGACCGAGCACTACGCAATCTTCGACACCGCCGTAGGTATTCGCGCAATCGAACCAATGGGCCATGTTCGCATGATGGCTGCCGTTCAGCCATTCCTTTCGGGTGCAATCTCGAAGACTGTGAACATGCCAGAAACCGCTTCGGTTGATGAAATTGCAGATGTCTACTTTCAGGGCTGGAAGCTGGGTCTAAAGGCACTTGCCATTTACCGCGACAACTGCAAGGTGGGCCAGCCACTTTCAGACGCCAAGGCAAAAACCGAAACCAAGTCGGCTTCGGTTGGAAATGCGCCACACCCAACTCGAAAGCGCCTTCCAAAGTCGCGACCTTCGACCACCACCTCATTCACAGTTGGTGGGGCAGAGGGTTACCTAACCGCCGGTTCTTACCCAGACGGTGGTTTGGCTGAGGTGTTCTTGAAGCTTGGCAAACAGGGCTCAACCCTTGCTGGCGTAATGGATGCATTCTCGATTGCAGTTTCAATTGGCCTTCAGTATGGTGTGCCGCTAGAAACTTTCGTTTCTAAGTTCACCAACGTAAGCTTCGAGCCTGCTGGAATGACCGACGATAAAGATGTGCGCATTGCCAAGTCACTAATGGACTATATCTTCCGTCGCCTAGCGCTCGATTACCTGCCAACCGAAACCCGCACCGCGATGGGAATTCAAACCACCGAAGAGCGTTCGGCAGCCCTAGACAACACCGGTTCTTACCCCGTGGTGGCTGCTCCGGTAGCAGTCGTCGAAGAAGTTACCGAGGTAACAGTTTCAGAGGCTAAGCCGACCATCGAACTTGCTGAAAAGCGCGAAGTTCACTCATCGGCTGAGTTGTTCGAGTTGCTGCAGGGCAAGGAATCAGATGCCCCGCTGTGCTTCAACTGTGGAATCAAGATGCGTCCGTCGGGTTCCTGCCACGTCTGTGAAGGCTGTGGCTCAACCAGCGGTTGCAGCTAAAGATTAACTTGCGAAGGGGTCAGCCAGAAGGCTGGCCCCTTTTCAGTAAGGTAGAGCCGTGTTTTATAAGCTGATTTTCAAGGCAGTGTTTTCTAAGCTCGACCCAGAGCGCGCCCACCATTTGGTAGTTGCTGCGCTTCGATTGGGTTCGTTGCTAGGCGTTACCCGGTTGTTCAAGTCGCACTTTCGGCAGGTTGAGGCTTTCGGCCTTAACTTCAACGGCCCTTTTGGCATAGCGGCAGGTTTCGACAAGAACGCCGTGCTTATTCGACCACTCGCAGACCTTGGTTTCTCGCACATTGAAATTGGCACGGTAACCGCATTAGCCCAACCAGGCAACGAGAGGCCTCGCCTTTTTCGCTTGGTAAAAGATCGCGCCCTAATAAATCGAATGGGGTTCAACAATGATGGCGCCTATGCGGTAGCAGATCGACTTGGTAGGTTGCGCGCCAAATACGGCGATAAGCTGCCAATTATTGGGGTCAACATCGGCAAATCGAAGGCAGTGGATGTTGCCAACGCCGTTGCCGATTATGAAACCAGCGCCAAATTGTTGTCGCCATTTGCTGATTACCTGGCAGTGAATGTGTCATCTCCGAACACACCGGGGCTTCGTTCACTGCAAGAGGTTTCTGCACTTCGGCCTATTCTGATTGCGGTCAAAAATCAATCCCTTGGCCTTCCGGTGCTGGTTAAAATAGCGCCAGACCTGGCCAACGAAGACATTTTGGCAATAGCTGACCTAGCAGTTGAACTTGGCCTCGCCGGGGTTATCGCAACCAACACCACTATTTCGCGGGAAGGTTTGACTACAGACCAAGAAACCATTGCCGCCATGGGTTCCGGGGGGCTGTCAGGCGCTCCATTAGCCAACAAGAGCCTAGAAGTATTGAGGCTACTTTCTGGTCACCTGAAGGGGGAAATGGCTGTTATTTCGGTTGGCGGTGTCGAAACGGCAGAAGACGTAGAACTGCGACTGCAAAACGGGGCTACCTTGGTTCAGGGTTATACCGGATTCATCTATCAGGGCCCACTTTGGGCAAGAGAGCTGAACCGCACTAACTGACTTTTGCGCCGCGCTTCACCTGAGGCTTTGGAATACGCATTGGGCGCATCTGCATAGATCTCATGGCTGCATACCAAGAAAGGCCACGTTCGAGTTTTGCGTCACCATAGCGAGCGCCAACAACGCGCTTGACCTTTCGAGCAATGAACCAAGCGTCGATTGCCATCACCAAGAACAGGGTCCACATCAGGGCAAGGGTAATCAACTGAACCGTTTGGCTTGGAACCGATGAAACCAAAATCACCAAGAAAAGCGAAGGCATTACTAGTTCACCAACGGTAAATCGCGAGTCGACAAGATCGCGCGTCAGGCGCTTCTGCGGCCCCTTGTCTCGAATGTTCAGGTAACGTTCTTCGCCGGCCATCATTCCCTCGCGGGCCTTTCGGCGCTCTTCAGCCAGTTTGCTGCGATCAACCTTTTTAGACTCTTTGCTTCGGTCTGAAACAATCGTTCTGGTGTGGGCCTTTTCGGCGACCTTGCGTTTTGGGGTTGGTTTGCCTTTTCCGGCTGGCGATTTCTGGTCGGTCATGTTCATCCTTGCGTTAGTCACCTTAAGATTACTCTCATGGTTGAACTGCCCGAAATGAATACAACTCACATTGAATGCATCAAGAAGATTGTGGCGGCTTCTTTTGCTGATCAAACCGAAACTTTGAAGCAGCTGGTGCGCATACCGGGAATAGCTTGGGATGCCTTCGACGCCGCCGAGCTCGAACGTAGCGCAAACAAGGTCGCACAACTTTTTGAAGAGACCGGAATCTTTGATTTCGTCGAAATTCGTCGATCGAGTGTGGAAGGCAAAGCCGGTGCGCCCGCGGTGGTTGCGAAACGGGCGGCTAGAAACAATAAACCGCAGGTTTTACTTTATGCCCATCACGATGTTCAACCACCCGCCGATAGGGCGGCTTGGAACAGTGAACCGTTCGAACCAGTAGAACGTGACGGTCGCTTATTCGGCAGGGGGGCAGCCGATGACAAGGCGGGAATTGTGGCTCACTTTGGCTCGATCGGTGCACTCAAGGAGCTGTTAGGCAACGATTTCGACCTCGGAATCACCATGTTTATTGAGGGCGAAGAGGAAGCCGGTAGCCCCACATTTGCGAATTTCCTAAAGGAAAACGCCCACGACCTAGCCGCAGATCTAATAATCGTTGCCGATTCTGGTAACTGGACAACCGAGATTCCGGCGCTCACTTCAAGTCTTCGCGGTTTGGTTTCTCAAGTTATTGAACTTAGAACTCTTGACCACGCCGTTCATAGCGGCATGTTCGGGGGAGCGGTGCCAGATTCAATGACCGCCATGATTCGTTTGCTGGCTTCGCTCCACGATGAAAATGGAGATGTGGCTGTATCTGGCTTGGTAACTCAACCGGTTCAAGATCTGCCATATTCCGATCAGCAATTGCGCCAAGATTCCGGGTTACTCGAAGGAGTTCAAACCATGGGAACCGGCTCGATCCTGCAGCGAATTTGGGCAAAACCGGCCATAACGGTAATCGGTATTGATAACCCAAGCGTGGCACTTTCTTCAAATACGTTGCAGCCGAGCACAAGGGCCTGCATTTCGATGCGCATTGCCCCGGGGCAAGACCCCGACTTGGCGCTGCAAAGTCTTCGCGAACACTTGAAAGCGAAAACTCCATTCGGAGCCAGGCTCGAATTTGGCGAGATTGAACTCGGGCAGGCTTACCTGGTTGATTCAACCGGATGGGGTGCCAGCTTGATGAAGCAATGCCTGGAAGCGGCCTACTCAAATGCGGCAGTTGAAATGGGAATTGGGGGCAGCATCCCGTTCATCGCTCAACTTAAAGAGGTTTATCCGCAGGCTCAAATACTGGTCACCGGCGTCGAAGATCCAGATTCTCGAGCCCACAGCCCGAACGAGTCTTTGCATTTAGAGACACTTTTGAATACCACCGTGGCCCAGAGCCTGTTCTTGGTGACTGCCAACCAAGTAACGAAATAAACCAAACGGCACTCGGGTTTATAACACGAAAGAGTTTTAGACTTATAGTGTCGATTGAAAGGCAACAAAATGACTGACACACTCACTCACAACGTGGTTCTAACCGACGACGCAGCCTCTAAAGTCAAGGGACTTATCGAGCGTGAGGCTTCTGAGCAGCCGCTTCGCCTACGTCTTGAGGTCGAAGCGGGTGGTTGCGCCGGCATGCGCTACCAACTTTTTTTCTCGGAATCTCTTGATGAAAACGACCTAGTACGTGACTTCAACGGGGTAGAGGTTGTAATCGATCGCAAGAGCGCCGTCATGGTTGACGGTGCCACCATCGACTACGAAGACAGCATTCAAAAGCAGGGTTTCAACATCGACAACCCAAATGCCGTGAACACCTGCGCCTGCGGTGACAGTTTCAGTTAAATCTGCCGAAATCACCCTCGATTTTGGGGGTTTTACCCCCTGCAGCGCAATAGACTAGCCATAGTCGATTCGAAGGGTCAACGGTGCAATCTAAGCGTCATTCCAAGTGGCTAGCAGTTCCAGCCGCAATTTCTTTAGCTCTAGTGCTCACTGGGTGCTCGGCCGAACAGGTCAGTCGCGGCTTCCTTCCAGGCACTGCTGGAATCACCAATCACACCAATGAAATCACCAGCCTCTGGACATCCTCGTGGATTGTTCTCTGGCTAGTTGGTCTCATTGCATGGGGATTAATGGGCTATGCGATGGTTGCTTACCGTCGACGCAAAGGCGAGACCGGGCTTCCGGTGCAACTTCGTTACAACATGCCAATAGAAACCCTATTCACTGTGGTTCCGCTCATTTTGGTTATCGGATTCTTCGCGTTCACCACAAAGGTAATGATGCCAATCGAAACTGCGGTTAAATCTGACATGAAGATTCAAGCCGTCGGAAAGCAGTGGAGCTGGGATTTCAACTACCTAACCAACGACGTTTACGACACTGGTATTCAATTCGACCCAACCAAACAGACCCTAAACGACCTTCCCACCCTTTATTTACCGGTAAACAAGACGGTTGAGGTCGATCTAACTTCCCGCGACGTAATTCACTCCTTCTGGGTTATCGACTTTCTTTACAAAAAGGATGTCTTCCCAGGTCGCACCAACAAGATTTATTTCACACCTCAAAAAATTGGCACCTACGAGGGCAAATGTGCTGAGCTCTGTGGTGAGTACCACTCGATGATGCTTTTCAGGGTGAAGGTAGTTTCCCAGGCTGATTACGACACTCACGTGGCTGAACTCGCAGCCAAGGGTCAAACTGGTTCCCTTGGAACTGATTTGAACCGAAACCAGAATCTTCCCGGCGACAACCCAAGCATTCGAGGTTAATGAAAATGGCAACCGCAACTAAATCAGCGATTTCAAACCGTTCCAAGGGGCAAATTCTGGTCGACTGGTTGACCACCACAGACCACAAGAAGATCGGTTATCTATACCTGATCACTTCGTTTATTTACTTCATCATTGCCGGCATCATGGCACTGGTTATTCGCGCTCAATTGGCTGCCCCTGGGCTCAACGTTGTTGCTACTAAAGAGCAGTACAACCAACTGTTTACGATGCACGGAACCATCATGTTGCTCATGTTTGCAACCCCGCTTTTCGCCGGGTTCGCAAACGTTCTTATGCCAGTTCAAATCGGAGCCCCAGACGTGGCATTCCCTCGCTTGAACGCCATCGCTTACTGGTTCTACTTCTTTGGTAGTTTCGTTGCGGTTGCAGGTTTCTTCACCCCGCAGGGTTCGGCCTCGTTCGGTTGGTTTGCTTACGCACCGCTCTCAAACACAACTTTCTCGCCGGGAATTGGTGGAGACCTTTGGGTGTTTGGCCTAGCCCTCGGTGGTTTCGGAACCATCATGGGTGGTGTCAACTTCATCACCACCATTTTGACCATGCGTGCTCCAGGTATGACCATGTTCCGCCTTCCAATTTTCACCTGGAACACCCTGGTTACTTCGATTCTGGTAATCATGTGTTTCCCACCTTTGGCTGCAGCACTATTTGCTTTGGGTGCCGACCGTAAGTTTGATGCTCACATCTTTGACCCAGCTAATGGTGGGCCAATGCTCTGGCAGCACCTTTTCTGGTTCTTTGGCCATCCCGAGGTTTACATCTTGGCGCTGCCGTTTTTCGGCATCGTTTCAGAGATTTTCCCAGTATTCAGCCGCAAACCTATCTTCGGTTACAAGACTCTGGTTTATGCCACAATCGCTATTGCAGCCCTTTCAATGACCGTGTGGGCTCACCACATGTATGTCACTGGCTCAGTGCTGCTTCCATTCTTCGCTTTCACAACAATGCTGATTGCCGTACCTACCGGGGTTAAAGTCTTCAACTGGATAGGCACAATGTGGCGCGGTTCGGTTACATTCGAAACTCCAATGGTATTTGCCCTTGGCTTTCTAACTACCTTTATCTTCGGTGGTCTAACCGGCGTTATTTTGGCCTCACCAGCACTCGACTTCCACCTTTCTGACAGCTATTTCGTGGTTGCTCACTTTCACTACGTTGTATTCGGAACCGTGGTGTTCGCCATGTTCGCTGGTTTCTACTTCTGGTGGCCAAAGATGACCGGAAAGATGCTTAATGAAACCCTCGGAAAAGTTCACTTCTGGCTTCTTTTCATTGGTTTTCACACCACTTTCTTGATTCAGCACTGGCTAGGCGTCATGGGAATGCCACGCCGATACGCCACCTATTTGCCTGAAGACGGATTCACCTGGTTGAACCAGGTATCCACCGTGGGCGCAATGATTCTTGGCGTCTCGATGATTCCTTTTCTCTGGAACGTTTACATCACAGCTCGCAAGGGCGCAAAGGTTACCCAGAACGACCCTTGGGGCTATGGCCGTTCGCTCGAGTGGGCTACCGGAACCCCGTTCCCACGCCACAACTTCACCTCTATGCCACGCATTCGCTCGGAATCACCGGCATTCGACCTGAATCACCCTGAATACGCTGCTACCGAAGCGCAAGTGCCGGCAACTAAGCCAGCTGCCGCAAAGAAGGGCTAAGAAGCATGAAAACGAACGCAAAAATCTTTTTACTGCTGACCGTGTTTTATGCGCTAGACGCCTTTGCTTACGGCATTTGGAGCTACAACAACTATGGCAAGGTCGAGATCATCGGCACTGCAGCTATTGCCATGTTGGTTTTCTTGGCTGGCTTTATTGCCTTTTACTTGCTGAATGCTGGCAAAAATCAGGGTCTAGTTCCCGAAGATAACCCATTTGCCAACATTGAAGACGGAGACGCCGAGTCTGGTTTTTATTCACCGTGGAGCTGGTGGCCATTCGTTTTGGGGCTCTCTTCATCACTAGTTTTCGCCAGTCTCGCCATCGGATGGTGGATGACCTTTATTTTTGTTCCGATTGCACTTATCGGAGTAATCGG
>CANFOX010000002.1 GCA_947448845.1 Microbacteriaceae bacterium
CCATGGTCTGATGCCGCCATCTCAGGATGGATTCTTGACCCAGACCGCAAGAAGATGTCGAAGTCAAAAGGCAACGTGGTTACCCCTTACGACCTGCTTGTTGAACATGGTTCCGATGCGGTTCGCTACTGGGCGGCATCGGCTCGCCTGGGCACCGACGCGGCTTTCGACACCGGAATGATGAAGATTGGTCGCCGACTTTCGATCAAACTTTTGAATGCCGCTAAGTTTGCGCTTTCATTTGACGCCCCAACCGGTGCTAGTAAGGTAACCGAACCAATCGATCAGAGTCAGTTGTTGGCCCTTGCCGATGTGGTTCGAGAAGCAACCACCGCATTTGAAAATTTCGACCACACTCGAGCCCTCGAGCTAACAGAGAAGTTCTTCTGGAACTTCACCGACGATTACCTAGAGCTGGTTAAAGAACGAGCCTACGGTCAAGGTGGAGCAACCATGGAAGGTCAGGCATCGGCGGTAATTACCCTACGTCTTTCGCTTCACGTATTGCTTCGCTTACTCGCCCCATTTCTTCCGTTTGCCACAGAAGAAATCTGGTCTTGGTGGCAGTCAGATTCCGGCTCGGTTCACCGAAGCGCTTGGCCTACCGCTACCGAAGTTTCCAATGGCTTAGACGCAAGCAATCACGGCCTAACTGAGCTAGCGGCCACAGCACTCACCACCATTCGAAAGGCCAAATCGGATGCCAAAGCCTCAATGAAGGCCGCCATCGAAACCGCCACACTAGAGGCGCCAGCAGCCGTGCTGACAAGTTTGCGGCTATTTGAAAGCGATTTAAAGGCAGTCGGTCGAATCAGTGATTTGGCTTACTCCGAAGCCGAAGAGGTTGCCGTGAAAAATATCGTTTTAGCGCCTACAGAAGAGTAACTAAGAGCTTTTTCGGCGAGTGAACAGCCAATAGGCAACTCCGGCAAGCAACGCCCAGAAGGCAGAGCCAATGCCAAAAATGATTACACCGGAACTGGTGGTCAAAAATGTAATGATCGCCGGAACCCTGAAGTTTTCATCTTCGGTTGCGGCACTCAACGCGTTTCCAATGGTCACCACGAGAGCCAAACCTGCCGCCGTAAGAATCAGGTCGTGAGGAATCTTCAGCGCAACGCTAACTACTAACCCTGCGAAAACTGCCATGGCGATGTAGCCTAGGCCGCCAAGAAGTGAAGCCAACCACCGCTTGTTTTTATCTGGATGCGCGTGCTCGTTGGCGTTCAAGGCCGCCGTGATGGCGGCTAGATTGATTGAAAAGCCGCCGAATAGCGAGCCAAGAACAGAGGCAAAACCGGTGGTAACCATAACCGACTTGAACGGCACCTCGTAACCAAAAGATTTCATTATGGCAATGCCGGGAATGTTTTGGCTGGCTATGGTCACCAAGTAAAGCGGAATTCCTATGCTGACAATGGCTTCAATGCTGAACTGCGGGGCTATGAATTCCAGTTTCGGAATCATGGTTGCCCAGTCAAGAGTGATTCCGTGAGCGAATGAACCAAGCACCAAAATCAAAGCCATTGCAGCCGGGGCCGCCCAAACCTTCGCAAAGCGCATCAAAATAAGCCAAGCAATCACTGCAGGTATGACTACCCCCGGATAAATCGCGATGGCCTTGATTGGCGCAATACAAAAGTTGAATATGACGCCCGCCAACATCGCGCTGGCGATAGGCCTTGGAACCGAAGATGCCAGCCTTCCTAACCAGGGCCAAGCACCGGTGAGCATAAGTAAAGCACCGGTAAACATGAATGCACCAACCGCAGTGGCGAAACCTAGGTGCAATGCGCCAGAAGCAACTAAAAGCGCCGCCCCAGGTGTGCTCCAAACGATTGAAAGCGGCATCTTGAAAAACCAGCTGAGCAACACCGACAGTAAGCCGTAAAGGCCAAGCATTACCGAAACCGCAGACATGGTTTGGCCACTGGTTGCGCCGAGTGAAGTGAATGCCGCAAGAACAACACCTAGCGAAGCAGCCGTTCCTGCCAAAGTGGCAACCGCACCGGCGAGCGCAGGCGCTTTTAGGTCAGAAAGGGTGATTGCCATTAACTAGGCCGATTTCTCTTGGCGAACCTTGAAAGGAATAATCTTTGGCTCACTCTTTTTCAAAACCACGTCTTTGGTGATCTTGACCGTTCCCTGAACCTTGCTTCCTGGAATCTCGAACATTATCGACCCAAGGGTTTCTTCCATGATGGCGCGAAGGCCTCGGGCGCCGGTTTCACGAAGCACGGCTTCATCGGCGATGGCATCGAGGGCAGCCTTGTCGAACTCGAGCTCAAAACCATCTAGCTCAAACATTCGTTGATATTGGCGCACCAAGGCGTTTTTAGGTTCGGTAAGAATCTGAATAAGTGCTGGTCTATCTAATTGAGTAACGCTGGCAATCACTGGCAGACGCCCAATGAATTCTGGAATCAGGCCAAACTTGCGCAGGTCTTCTGGCTGCACGGCCGAGAAAATGTTTGGGTCGGCTTTGTTGCTTGAAACTTCAGCGCCGAAACCAATTCCCTTTTTACCCGTGCGCGAGGCGATAATCTCTTCAAGCCCCGCAAAGGCACCAGCCACAATGAAAAGCACATTGGTGGTGTCGAGCTGAATGAACTCTTGTTGCGGGTGCTTGCGGCCGCCCTGCGGCGGAACCGAAGCAACGGTGCCCTCAAGAATCTTGAGCAGGGCCTGCTGAACACCTTCACCGGAAACGTCTCTGGTGATTGAAGGGTTTTCTGCTTTACGAGAAATCTTGTCGATCTCATCGATGTAAATAATGCCCTGTTCGGCGCGCTTCACATCGAAATCGGCAGCCTGCAAAAGCTTCAAGAGAATGTTCTCTACATCTTCGCCAACGTATCCGGCTTCGGTAAGTGCGGTGGCGTCTGCCACGGCAAACGGAACGTTGAGACGGCGAGCCAGCGATTGGGCTAGGTAGGTTTTACCGCATCCGGTTGGACCAATCATCAGAATGTTTGACTTGGCAATTTCGATTGAGTCGTGCTCTTTGCCCGCAGTGGTTAGGGTTCCACCTGAACGAATGCGCTTGTAGTGGTTGTAAACGGCAACCGAAAGCGCTTTTTTCGCCTGGTCTTGACCAATCACATATTCGTCGAGGTAGCCGAAAATTTCTCGCGGTTTCGGCAATTCAATCTCTTCAATTTGCGTTGAGGCCGCGCCGAGCTCTTCTTCGATGATTTCGTTACAAAGTTCAATGCACTCATCGCAAATGTAAACGCCTGGGCCTGCAATTAGTTTGCGAACTTGCTTCTGGCTCTTTCCGCAAAAAGAACACTTGAGCAGGTCGCTAGATTCGCCCAACTTCGTCATAACAAAAGCCTAGCCTCGGGGTACCACAAAACGCGGTAACCCGCGCGCTCGAAAACTACTTGATTGGGTTCTTGCGACTGGTTAGAACCTGATCGATCAGACCGTATTCGAGTGCCTCAGCGGCGGTCAAAATCTTGTCACGATCGATATCTTTTTTGACCTGATCAACTGGGCGGTTCGAGTGCTTAGAGAGTGCGTCTTCTAACCATTCGCGAAGTCGCATAATTTCTTTTGCCTGAATCTCAATGTCAGATGCCTGACCACGACCAGAATCACCGCTTGAAGGCTGGTGAATCAGAACTCGAGAGTTTGGCAGTGCCATGCGCTTTCCAGGTGTTCCAGCCGCAAGCAAAACTGCTGCGGCTGATGCGGCCTGACCGAGGCATACCGTTTGAATCTGTGGGCGAATGAACTGCATGGTGTCGTAAATGGCAGTCATTGCGGTGAAGGAACCACCTGGTGAGTTGATATACATAATGATGTCGCGATCTGGGTCTTGGCTTTCAAGAACCAGAAGCTGAGCCATTACATCGTCTGCTGATGCGTCGTCAACCTGAACTCCAAGAAACACAATGCGTTCCTCAAAGAGCTTGCTATAAGGGTTCTGACTGCGGTAGCCATAAGAGGTGCGCTCGGTGAATTCAGGAAGAATGTAGCGAGATTGAGGCAGTTCCATTTTGCTATTCATGATGATTGCCTCTCTAGAGTTTTCCAACGCCGGTGGTAGCGGCAGCTTGAGCTTGAATGTGGTCGATGAAGCCGTATTCGAGGGCTTCCTGAGCGGTGAACCAGCGATCGCGGTCGCCATCTAGCATTACCTGCTCAACCGATTTACCGGTTTGAGCTGCAGTAATGCTGGCAAGTTGGCGCTTCATCGAAAGAATGAGTTCGGCTTGCGTCTGAATGTCACTGGCAGTTCCGCCGAAACCACCGTGTGGTTGATGCAAAAGCACGCGAGTGTTTGGGGTGGCGTAACGCTTACCCTTGGTACCTGAGGTAAGCAAGAACTGACCCATCGATGCACACATGCCGATACCAACGGTAACGATGTCATTTGGCACGTAGTTCATGGTGTCGTAAATGGCCATTCCAGCCGTGATAGAACCGCCGGGTGAGTTTATGTAAAGAAAGATGTCTTTGGTTGAGTCTTCTGCGGCCAAAAGCAAAATTTTCGCGCAGATTTCATTGGCATTGTCGTCGCGAACGTCTTCGCCAAGCCAGATGATGCGATCTTTCAGCAAGCGCTCAAAAACGCTGTTAGGTATTTGTGCGTGTTCCGCCATGACGACTCCTTGGTTCGTGGTTCGAACTCAAAGATACTTGGCAACTCGACAAAAACTGTGCCTGTTCGCCGTTGGCTAAGTTCTAGTGGTTGTGACCGGCGTGTTCGTCGACTGAATCGAAGTCGCTCTTAGTGAAGTCTGCAAGGTCGATCTTCTTGCCCTTGCTGTCGGTTACTTCGGCTGCTTCAAGCACAATTGCTAGCGCTTTGCGGCGTGCTACTTCGCTGGCGAAAACAGGAATTTGGCCGTTTTCGTCGACAACCTTGATGAATTCCTGAGGAGCCATGCCGTATTGCGCAGCGCTAGCTGCCAGGTGCTGAACCAACTCTTGCTCGCTTACCTGAACCTCTTCTGCGGTGCCAATGGCTTCAAGAATCATCTGAACCTGGAACGACTTAGCGCTCTGTTCGTAAACTTCAGCGCGGTGTTTATCGTCATTCTGACGACCTTCACCCTCTAGGTGACGCTCAACGTCTTGGTTCACAGAAACTTCAGACACGGGAATCTTCACCAGCTCTAGAAGTGCATCCAGCGCCTTTTCGCGAGCTTCAATTCCCTGACCGTAACCCTTTGAGCGCTCAACCTGCTTTTCTAGGTCAGCCTTCAGTTCTTTTATGGTGTCAAATTCACTGGCCAATTGTGCGAACGCATCGTCTGCGGCTGGAAGTTCTCGTTCTTTAACTGAGCGAAGGGTTAGCGAAACCTCAGCTTCGGTTCCAGCCAGTTCCCCACCCACCAGTTTCGATTTGAAGGTGGTACTTTCACCTGCGGTAAGAGTGTCGAGTGCTTCATCGATTCCGTCAAGTAGGTTTCCCGAGCCGATTTCGTATGAAATGTTTTCAGCCGAGTCAACCAGCTTGCCGTTCACGTTAGCGGTTAGGTCGATGCTGGTGAAGTCGCCCTTCTTGGCAGGGCGCTCAACGGTTTTGAGAGCACCAAAGCGGGCACGAAGGCGGTCAAGTTCTTGTTCAACTTCATCTTTTGAAACCTTGATCTCGTCAACCTTCAGCTTCAACCCCTTGTACTTAGGAAGATCGAAGGTTGGCATTACCTCAACTTCAATTTCAACCTTCAAGTTACCCTCAAAGGTCTCTTCGTTTGGGGTGCTAATGATGTTGGCTTCTGGCTGCGCTAGCGGGCGAACCTTGGTGGTTTCCAGGGCTGCGCGATACATCGGGTCGAGTGCATCGTTTACTGCGTGAGCCAAAATCGCAGGGCGACCAACTCGCTTCTCAAGAATCGGAGCCGGAACTTTTCCCTTGCGGAAACCGGGAATCTGAACCTCTTCGGCAATGTGCTCGTAGGCATGTTCGAGGGTTGGCTTCAACTCTTCAGGGGTCATCTCAATGATGAGTTTTACGCGGGTTGGGTTTAGGTGCTCGACCTTAGTTTCCAAGGGAATCTCCTGAGAATAAGGCGAAGCCCGTGTGGGCCCCACCGAGTTTGCGACAAAAAAAATGGTCGGGGTGACAGGACTCGAACCTGCGATATCCTGCTCCCAAAGCAGGCGCGCTAGCCACTACGCTACACCCCGGCGGTTTTTCAACCTTGGTTAGTCTATCCCATAGAATGTTCTGGTTGCGAACATTTGCAACAACCCGCGGGTGTAGCTCAATGGTAGAGCCTCAGTCTTCCAAACTGATGGTGCGGGTTCGATTCCCGTCACCCGCTCGATTGCCACACAGCCCTTCATTCCCTTATTTTCGGAGCCAACCCTTGACGCTTATTGACTCAAAAGTTGACCTTGATTTTGGCCCGGCCGTTGGATTGTTCTGCCGTGAATGCGGCAACAAGGTTGCCCTAGGGGCACGTCACGTTTGCGAAGAATGCTTTGGCCCACTTGAAGTTTCATACAACTTCGGCAAAGTAACTCGGGCTCAAATCGAAGCCGGCCCAAAGTCAATTTGGCGCTACGCTCCAATGTTGCCGGTGCCTCAAGATGCCGCGAATCGCCCGGTTGACCTAGCCCCAGGATTCACCAAATTGTTGGAATCCGTGAACCTTGCCAAACGTCTTGGAATGAAAAAATTGTGGATCAAAGACGACCGCGACAACCCTACCCACTCATTCAAAGATCGTGTCGTGGCAGTTGCCATGACTGCTGGCAAAACCCTTGGCTTCACTACCATTTCTTGCGCCAGCACCGGAAACCTTGCAAACGCGGTTGCAGCAGCAGCTGCTCGGGCCGGAATTCGTTCGGTGGTTTTGATTCCCGACAACCTCGAAAAGGGCAAAGTCGTCACTAGTGCTGTTTACGGCACCACGCTGGTTGGCATCCGGGGTAACTATGACGACGTGAACCGTCTCTGCAGCGAAATTGCCGACGATCGTGGCTACGGTTTTGTAAACGTAAATCTTCGCCCCTATTACGCCGAGGGTTCTAAAACCCTTGGTTATGAAATTGCCGAACAACTCGGATGGCGTCTGCCAGATCAAGTTGTCGTTCCTGTGGCGTCTGGGTCACTTCTAACGAAGATTGACAAGGCGTTTAAAGAACTCATAGCTCTCGGCCTTGTTGACGAAAAGCCATACAAAATCTTTGGCGCCCAAGCTACCGGCTGCAACCCGGTTGCAGAAGCATTCGAAAAAGGTTGGGATGTTGTGAGGCCGCAAAAGCCTCACACCATTGCCAAGTCGCTCGCCATCGGCAACCCAGCAGATGGCCCATATGCCATCGATGTTGCCAATCGAACCAGCGGGTCAATCGGTCACATAAGTGACGAAGCCATTGTTGAAGGCATGCGACTGCTGGCAGAAACTGAAGGTATTTTCGCCGAAACTGCCGGTGGCGTCACCATCGGAAACCTAAAGCAGTTCATTCAGAACGCAGCTCTCGATCCGGAACTCGAAACCGTTGTTTTGAACACCGGCGACGGGCTGAAAACCCTCGAAGCCCTAGATACGTCGGTTGGCTTCTCATCCGTTATCGAACCAACCCTCGAAGCTTTCCGCACAGCCGTGCCGGAATAGAAAGTTGATTATGACTGCAATTGTTCGCGTTCCCACCATTCTTCGTAACTACACCGCGGGTGAAGCCGAAGTGCCAGCCAATGGCACAACTCTCAATGACCTGCTGCACGATCTCGAAACCCGTCACGTTGGACTGTTGGCTCGTGTGCTAGACGAGAACGGCAAGATTCGCCGTTTCGTGAACATTTACGTTAACGACGAAGATGTTCGTTTCGAGCAGGGCCTTGAAACCCCAATTTCAGAAGGCGCTCAGGTTTCGATCTTGGCTGCCGTTGCCGGCGGAGTCTGACACTTAGTGCACCAGTAAAGTTTTCGGCTAGCCATCAGGGCGATACTGACCTCGGTGCCGCATACCCTGCAAGGCAAACCTTCTCGCTTGTAAACAAAATAGCGGTCAACTTTGGCAGGCAACGCATCAAGAAGTTCATCTCGAGTAATCATGATTCCGGTGGCAACGCCAACTTTCATCAAAGTTTCAGCGTCATGCCAAATGCCTCGGATGACGCTTTCAGGAAACATGCTTCCGAGCGCGTAGGGGTCGAGTCTCGCCCGAAACAAAAGTTCGGCACGGTAAACATTTCCGATTCCCGCCACAACAGATTGATCCATCAGCAGGAGCCCGATGGCTCTTTTACTCGTGGTTATTTTTTGCACGAAGCGCGATTCTTGGCTGGAATCCGAGTCGGGGTTCAATGGGTCTGGGCCAAGTTGTTTTGCGAGCACCAAGGCCTCTTGAGTCGTTATTAAGTCGCAGGCGGTTGGGCCACGCAGATCTGCAAACTGATTGCCAACGATAAAGCGCACTCGCACCTGGCCAACCGGCTCGGGAACGACTTCTTTGAACTTGGCAAAGTTCCACTTACCGTAAATGCCAAGGTGAATTCGCAGAGTTAGGTCATTTTCAAAGTTTAAAAACATCTGCTTGCCTACCGCCCAAGCTTCGATAAGTTTTAGCCCATCGATTTGAGCGGCACCGGCAGAAAAGCGCCCTTGCGGAGAAATGACCTCGAGCACTTTGCCGCCAAAAACCTCATTAAAGTGATTGGCGGTTCTATGAACGGTGTGTCCTTCTGGCAACTAACTGATCTCGCCGGTGTTTTCGAAGTTTGCAATCTTTTTGATGCGACGGGCATGGCGTTCATCGCCGCTAAAAGGCTCAGAGATGAAGGCTTCGATTAGCCGAAGAACTTCTGCCTGTTCATGTTGACGGGCACCAACTGCAACCACATTGGCGTTATTGTGCTGACGAGCTAGTTTTGCGGTGTCAAGATTCCAAACCAATGCGGCGCGAATGCCTGTGACTTTGTTTGCCGCAATCTGCTCACCGTTACCGCTACCACCAAGCACAATGCCCAATGCTTCAACCTGCGCCTGCTCATCGGCAATCACGGCGAGCGCCGCATTGATGCAAAAAGCTGGATAGTCGTCGAGTGGGTCGTAACTGGTTGGACCGTGGTCGAACACTTCATGACCCTGCTTGGTGAGTTCACCAATCAAAAAGTGGCTCAATTCCAAGCCAGCGTGATCGGTAGCAATGTGAATGCGCATAAGAATCCTTTGCAGTTACTGCTATTAGGCTAGTTGAACAATCTGAATACGAAACGAAGTTGAGAGCATGCCAGGCGAAAACCTAACCCGAATTGAAGCCCAAGAACGCGCCAAAACCGTGAGCGTTGAGTCTTATTTGGTTGAACTTGACCTAACAAAATCAACCGAGGTTTTCGACAGCAAAACCACGGTCAAGTTCGCTGCCACTGGCGGTGGCGTTTTCATCGACGCCATCACCGCCAAAGTTCACAGCGTGACCCTGAATGGCGAGGCATTGGATGTTGCCAAAGTTTCAGATGGCACTCGCATTCAATTGACTGGCCTAAAAGCCCAAAACGAGCTCGTGGTGCATTCCGATGCCAAGTTCATGAACACCGGTGAAGGCTTGCACCGCTTTGTTGACCCAGTTGACAACGAGGTTTATGTTTACACCCAGTTTGAGGTTCCAGATAGCCGCCGCGTCTTTGCGGTCTTCGAGCAGCCAGATTTGAAGGCAACCTTTGAGTTTCAGGTAATAGCGCCTGACTACTGGAAGGTGGTTTCCAACCAAACCACCCCAACCCCGATTTCGCTTGGTGAAGGCAAAGCCCGCTGGAACTTTGCACCTACCCAGCGCATTTCAAGCTACATAACCGCATTGATTGCTGGCCCCTATCACGAAGAACGAGGCGAACTCACCTCAGCTGACGGTCGCACAATTCCGCTTGGTGTTTTCTGCCGCAAATCGCTTGCAGAACACCTTGAAACCAAGCACGTTATAGACATCACAAAAGCTGGTTTCGAGTTCTTCGAAAAGAACTTCGATTACGCCTACCCGTTTGAAAAATATGACCAGCTCTTTGTGCCCGAGTTCAATGCTGGTGCCATGGAAAACGCCGGTGCGGTTACTTTCACCGAAACCTATGTGTTCCGTTCGGCGGTAACCGATGCCACTCGTGAGCGACGAGTGGTGACCATTTTGCACGAGCTTGCCCACATGTGGTTCGGCGACTTGGTAACCATGCGTTGGTGGAACGACCTATGGCTAAACGAGTCGTTTGCCGAATACGCCTCACACCTTGCCACAGCTCAGGCCACCGAATGGCGCGAGAGCTGGGTCACCTTTGCCGCCCTCGAAAAGAGTTGGGCCTACCGTCAAGACCAACTTCCAAGCACCCACCCGATTGTGGCATCCATCAATGATTTGAACGACGTTCAGGTCAACTTCGATGGCATTACCTACGCCAAGGGAGGTTCGGTTCTAAAGCAACTTGCCGCCTGGGTTGGGCAAGAAGCCTTCTTGAAGGGTGTTTCGGCATATTTCAAGAAACACGCCTACGGAAACACCGAACTGGTTGACCTGCTGCGTGAACTTGAAGTTGCTAGCGGCCGAAATCTCTCAGAGTGGTCGAAACTTTGGCTGGAAACCGCGGGTGTGAACACCCTGCGCACCGAAATTACCGAGGATGCCGACGGCAACGTCGCATCGGCTCGCATTGTGCAAACCGCTGATAGCAAATATCCACACATTCGCCCACATCGCATTGCGATTGGTAGCTATGAACTTCAGGGTACGAAAGTAATTCGCACCGACCTTTTTGAAACCGACGTAAACGGCGAAGTGACTGAACTCTCGCAACTCGTTGGTAAAAAGCGCCCAAGCCTGCTTTTAGTGAACGACGAAGACCTGGCCTACGCCAAGATTCGCCTTGACGAAAATTCGCTGAAGTTTGCTCTCGAAAACCTAAGTAACATCGAAAGCCCTATGGCAAGAAGCCTCATTTGGGGAACCGTCTGGGATGCCGCCAGAGATGGCGAAATCAGCATTCACGATTACATCAACCTGGTTATCGATCACATTGCAACCGAAACCGAATCAACCACCCTGTTGGTTCAGCTTCGCCAGTTGTTGACCTCGGCAACCATATATGTGCCTGCCGATCAGCGCAGGGTCACCGGTGAAAAAGTGAGCGCTGCCCTACTGAAACTTTTGCGTCAGGCAAAAGCTGGGTCAGACGCACAACTGCAGTTTGCCAAGTTCTTCGCTCAGCTGGCTACCGGTGAGGCGCAGGTCGAAGCGCTCGCCGACATTCACTCTGGCAAAGAAACCATTGCCGGGCTCAAGATTGACACCGACCTAGCCTGGGAACTCTTGATTGGGTTAACCGCCAACGGTGCCGCCGGTGAAACGCAAATTGCGGCCGCAGTTGCCGCAGACAACACGGCAAATGGTCAAAAAGCCGCTGCTGCTGCGCGGGCAACTATTGCCGCAACCAAGCAGGCTACCTGGAACACCTTGACCGCAACCGACGATTACTCGAACGCATTGGTTCAAGCCGCCAGTGCAGCGTTTGGCCGCACCAGCGACGTTAGCCTGTTGCAGCCTTTCGTTGAGCGCTACTTTGCCGAAGCCAAGACCATTTGGGCCGCCAAAACCTTCAAAATTGCCGAATATCTTCTTGAGAATCTTTACCCGATTCAACTTGCCAGCCAAGAACTTTACGAAGCAACCAAGAATTGGATTGACGCCCAAGACTGGAGTGAACTAGCAAGCATGAAGCGCATCATGGTTGAGAACCTCGCCACCTTAGAACGTGCCCTAAAGGTTCAAGCGGTAGCCACTAGAGCATGAGTCTCGCGCTCGATGTCAACGGCTGGGCCCATTCTGTTTGGGCAGATTGGGCCTGGCTGATTCGCCCAGTGTTGATATTGGCGCTCTCGTTGGCGCTGAGAAGCGTTTTATTACTTTTGGTAAAGCGTCTCGTTCGACAGATCGTTAAGCGCGCCGACGGCAAGGGCGAAGTCAGCACCGAAACCTCACCCATTGCAACTGCCCGTTTAGTTCAGCGCACCAAAACTATTGGCTCTGTGCTAAGTAACTTCATTACCTGGGGCGTTTTGATTGTTGCGTTCACGCTGCTGCTAAGTGAATTCGGAGTTGCCGTTAGCGCTCTTGTTGCCGGCGCCGGGCTTCTTGGTGCAGGCATTGGATTCGGGGCCCAAAACCTGATTCGAGATCTACTTTCTGGTCTGTTTATTGTGTTTGAAGATCAATTCGGTGTTGGCGACGTGGTAGACCTCGGAAGCGCATCGGGCGTCGTCGAATCGGTTGGTCTTCGGGTAACTCAACTGCGCGATGTTGATGGCACAGTTTGGTATGTGCGAAACGGTGAAATCACTCGCGTTGGAAACAAGTCGCAGGGCTGGTCTCGAATCATCATCGACCTGACTCTTGATGCCAATGCCGATGTAGCTAAGGCCGAGGCTACCGCACTAAAAGTTGCCAAAACTGTGGCGGCAAAGCACAAAACCAAAGTTATTGGCGAACCTGAGGTTTGGGGCGTTCAAACCTTTAGCGGCAGTGAAACCACCATTCGCCTGATTCAACAAGCTCGCCCAAACCTGAGCGACGACGTGGCGCGTGAGCTTCGTGCTGAGCTTAAGTCGGCACTAGCAGCAGCAAAGATTGCCATGGCACCCAAGGTGCTTCTGGTAGAAACCATCGCCAAAAAGTGACCGAATCGTTCTATGAGCAAGTTGGCGGCGAACCGGTTTTTCGCCAGCTTGTTGCCGCCTTTTACCGGGAAATCGCAACCGACGAACTGCTACGGCCAATGTACCCAGCCGAAGATCTTGCCGGCGCAGAAGACCGCCTGCGCATGTTCTTAGAGCAATACTGGGGCGGGCCAAAAACTTACCAAGAACAGCGTGGGCACCCCAGGCTTCGCATGCGCCACAACGAGTTCAAAATTGACCCTGCGGCCCGCGACCGGTGGCTTTTTCACATGCGAAACGCAGTTAACCAACTGAACCTGCCGCCGCTTTACGAAGCGGAACTTTGGGCATACCTAGATCGGGCGGCCCACTCGCTACTCAACAGCCTCTAGTAGGTGTTCGATTGCCTTGCTAAAACGTGGCCGTGATTGCTACTGAGGCGAACCCACCCGTCACTGTGGTAAACCTCTACTTCTTCGTCAACCGTCAAAAACCCCAATCCGGCAGCTGCAAACGCGGCCCCGGCAGGCAAATTAGTCTTTAGGTCAACCGAACGCCCCCATATTGAACCTCGAATTCGAGAGGCTATCGGGCCACCCACCGAAGGCGGAATCGACTCAGCCACTTCGGCAATGCCCCGTCGAGCGATGTCGGTAAGGTCTCGCTCGGCAAGCGTTCCAACCAGGTGCCAACCGCTTCTTGGCGGAGTAACGCCTGCCCAGGCAACGTGCTGGTGTTCCGGAAGGCTTACAACCAAGCTTTCGAAAACCCCCGCCAAACCAGCCTCAAGCTGCACAATAATTCCATCGATGGTGACCACGGCATCCACTTCAAAGTCGGCCTCAAGTGGCATGGTTCTCATGCCAATAATGGTCGGGCTCGAATCGTTCAGACCGGTTGCGAAAACTGGCGCAACATAGGCTGCCAAAACGTTTCCATAGGCGCGCAACTTTACAAAACCGTTTTGATCCATGCGTTTAGCGCGCTGCAAAAAGTTGAGCAAATCTCTTGCGGTTGATTCGTCTGCGATGGTGAATTGATTCTTCATACGATGTCTAAACTAGCGGTAACCATGAATCAACCACGCATTCCCGTTGACCCGCTTGCAGAAATGATTGCCACCCTCGATCTAACCGAGGCGGCACACACCCGCGAAGACATCTTCATTGGCCCGAGTCAATGGATGCCGCACGGCAGAGTTTTCGGCGGTCAGGTTTTGGCCCAAAGTTTGGTGGCGGCGAACCGAACCGTTGAAGGCACTCGCCTACCCCACTCGCTGCACGGTTACTTTTTGAGACCAGGCGATATTAACTTGCCAATTACCTTTTCGGTTGATCGGCTTCGCGACGGCAGATCGTTCAGCACCCGCAGAGTTCAGGCTTATCAAAAGGGTGAGCCCATCTTTTCGATGATTGCTTCATTTCAGGATGACGACCCGGGTCTCACCCACCAAGACTCACTCCCCACGGGAATTCCAGAACCGGAATCACTTCGGAGCGCCGCTGAGCTAATGGGTGACAACCCACATCCGGTTGCCCAATATTGGGCCAAGGCGCGACCTTTTGACATGCGTCACGTGCCGAGCGCCATCTATTTCAGAGTTGAGGGTGAACCGGTTGCCCATCAGGCGGTCTGGATCAAAGCACTCGGAACTTTGCCGAAAGATCAAAGCCTTCACACCGCAGCCTTGGCCTATGCCAGCGATTACTCAATTCTCGAATCCATCTTTCGCCGCCACAGCATTTCGTGGTCGCACCAGGGCCTAAAGTCGGCCAGCCTCGACCACGCCATGTGGTTTCACCGGCCGGCCAAGGTTGACGAATGGATGCTCTATGTGCAAGAAAGCCCAAGCGCCCAAGGCGGTCGCGGGCTAGCGCTCGGCAAAATCTTCAGTCGCTCGGGCGAACTTCTCGCCACCGTTGCCCAAGAGGGCATGGTGCGCGTGCCTGAGGTCTCTTAGTCGCGAGTTAGACGGCGATAGGTGGAGCGGTGAGGCTTCGCCGCGTCGGCACCAAGGCGCGCAATCTTGTTCTCTTCGTAAGACTCGAAGTTGCCCTCGAACCAGTACCACTGGTCTGGGTTATCGTCGGTGCCCTCATAGGCAAGGATGTGCGAGGCAACTCGATCGAGGAACCACCGGTCGTGAGTAATCACCACGGCGCAACCTGGAAACTCAAGTAGCGCGTTTTCAAGACTTCCGAGGGTTTCAACGTCGAGGTCGTTGGTGGGTTCGTCGAGCAGCAATAGGTTTCCGCCCTGCTTCAGCGTGAGCGCCAAGTTGAGGCGGTTTCGCTCTCCACCAGAAAGCACACCTGCCGGTTTTTGCTGGTCGGGGCCCTTGAAACCGAAGGCGGCAACGTAGGCACGCGACGGAATCTCTTGGTTGCCAACCACCAGGTAGTCGAGTCCGTCAGAGACAACCTCCCACAGGGTCTTGCTTGGGTCAATTCCAGAGCGGCCCTGGTCAACGTAAGAAATCTTTACGGTTTCGCCAACCTTTAGCTCTCCGCCGTCTAGTTTTTCTAGGCCAACGATGGTTTTGAACAAGGTTGATTTTCCGACACCGTTAGGGCCGATTACGCCAACGATGCCGTTGCGCGGAAGACTGAAGGTAAGGCCGTCAATCAGCGAGCGACCTTCGAAACCCTTCTTCAGCCCCTTGGCTTCAAGAACAATATTGCCCAGCCTTGGGCCCGCAGGAATCTGAATCTCTTCGAAGTCGAGCTTTCTGGTGCGATCTGCCTCGGCCGCCATCTCTTCGTATTTCGCCAAGCGAGCCTTCGACTTGGTTTGGCGAGCCTTCGGAGTTGAACGAACCCAATCGAGTTCATCGGCAAGGCGCTTCGAAAGTTTGGCGTCTTTTTTACCCTGAACCTGAAGGCGCTCCTGCTTTTTCTCGAGATAGGTCGAGTAGTTTCCCTCGTAGGGGTAAGCACGACCACGGTCAAGCTCCAGAATCCATTCGGCAACATTGTCTAGAAAGTACCGGTCGTGAGTTACAGCAAGCACTGCGCCTGGGTATTTCGCCAGGTGCTGCTCGAGCCAAAGCACCGACTCAGCGTCGAGGTGGTTAGTGGGTTCGTCGAGCAGAAGAAGGTCTGGCTTCTCGAGCAGCAACTTGCACAGCGCCACTCGGCGACGCTCTCCTCCTGAAAGGTTCGTTACCGCTGTGTCGCCGGGTGGGCAGCGCAGTGCGTCCATTGCCTGCTCAAGTTGATTGTCGAGATCCCAGGCGTCAAGGTGGTCAATCTCTTCTTGCAGCTTGCCCATTTCTTCGAGCAAAGTGTCGAAATCGGCGTCTGGCTCTGCCATGGCAGCCGAAATTTCGTTGAAGCGGTCTAGCTTTGCCTTAGTTGCCTTCACGGCTAGCTCAACGTTTCCAAGAACGGTAAGGGTTTCATCTAGCGGCGGTTCTTGAAGCAAAATGCCAACACTGTGTTCTGGCGAAAGCCTAGCCTCACCATTGCTTGGAGTGTCTAGGCCGGCCATGATCTTCAACACGGTTGACTTACCAGCGCCGTTCGGGCCAACAACGCCGATTTTTGCGCCAGGGTAAAAAGCCAAAGTTACGTCGTCGAGAATCACTTTGTCGCCGTGCGCCTTACGCGCCTTGATCATTTGGTAAATGAACTCTGCCACTGATTCCGCCTCATGTTTTTGTTCGGGCCGTTAGTAAACGACACCCTCGCTTTGATTTGCTTTGTTCCAGTATATCGAACTGGTAAATGGGCCTTGGTGGCCTCTAGTTTTGCAAATCGCTACGAGGGTGTCGTATTGGCTAGCCGAGAACGAGGGGGCGAAACTCGACTAGGGCTTTTGGGGCTAAGCGCTAGCTTTAGCCAACTTCTTTTGCTTCGGCTCGGTGACTTCGTCGTCGGTTTCTTCTGCTTCAGTTTCTTCTGCTGGGTCGGCCTCACGCACTAAAACGGTGCGAGTGAAAGCGCTCGAACCCCAGGTGAGGTCGTGGCCCACCGAATCGGCTTCAATTTCAACTGAGGTTCCGGCTCGCTCTCCGTTATCCCAATCGCGAACCCGAAGTTTGCCGCCAACCAAAATGCGGTCACCCTTCGAAATCGAACCGGCAGCATTAATTGCAAGCTGACGGAAGGCCGTAACCGTGTACCAGTTGGTGTCACCGTCGATCCAGCGGTTCTGCGAGCGGTCGAAACGACGTTGCGATGAAGCTAGGCGAAATGAGGTGATTGGCAAACCATCTTGGGTTACCAAATGGCGAGGCGTGGTAGCTACCAAGCCGCTAACTGTGATTGTCTCTGACATGCTGTCTCCTTGTTCAGGCGAGTACCTGTGGGAAGAGCATGGCAAACCAGTTTTCGGCGCATAGGTCGAGATTGAAAACCTGTGAGTAACTTCGCTCGATTGCCGGGCTGTGAATAACTAGCGCAGGTAGGCAGTGAATGCGGTGCGAGCCTTCGCAACCTTTGGGCCAACTATGGCCACGCAGTAGCCGGCATTCGGGTTTTTGTCCCAGTAGTCCTGGTGATATTCCTCGCCGACCCAGAACTTGGTAAGAGGCTCGAGGGTGGTAACTATGCCCTCACCCCAGTGCTCGGCAGCTCTAGCGATGGCCGCCTCAAACTCTGCCTTTTCATGCTGATCGCGATAAAACATGGATGAACGATACTGAGTGCCCACATCGTTACCCTGGCGGTTAAGTTGGCGTGGGTCGTGAATGGTGAAGAAGCAGTCGAGAATTACTTCGGCAGGAATTATTTTTTCGTCGAAAATTACCTTGGCGACCTCAGCATGACCAGTGTTTCCGTCGCAAACCGCATTGTAGGTTGGGTTTACCATTTGGCCTCCGGCGTAGCCAACCACCACATCCTGAATGCCTTTGAACTGCATGTAAGCAGAATCGAGACACCAAAAGCAACCGCCACCTAGAACAAATTCGCGCATGTCTCTACTTTAGGCTTTAGATATGAGCTATCAAGCGGCGGAAACTCGCTATGACCAAATGAAATATCGACGAACTGGGCAAAGTGGGCTCTTGCTTCCAGAACTTTCACTTGGGCTTTGGCATAGCTTTGGTGATAGCGATTCGTCGCGAACTCAGCGAAAATTACTTCGGCGCGCCTTTGATTTGGGTATAACCCACTTTGATTTGGCTAACAATTATGGCCCACCCTATGGCTCGGCAGAAGAAAACTTTGGTGATCTTTTTGCCGCTGACTTCACTAAGCATCGCGACGAACTAGTCGTCTCAACTAAAGCCGGTTATGACATGTGGCCTGGGCCTTACGGGGAATGGGGTTCTCGCAAATACCTTCTGTCTTCGCTAGACCAGAGCCTCAAGCGCATGCGATTGCCATATGTTGACATCTTTTATTCGCACCGATTCGACCCAAATACCCCGCTTGAAGAAACCATGGGCGCCTTAGCAAGCGCGGTGCAACAAGGTAAAGCCCTCTACGTTGGAGTATCGAGCTACAACAGCGAACAAACCGAACGCGCCAAGGCTATTTTGGCTGAACACAATGTTCCGCTATTGATTCACCAACCTCGCTACAACATGTTTGATCGCAATGCCGAAAACGGTCTTCTGACGACTTTGGCTACCGAGGGCATTGGCTGTATTGCCTTTTCGCCGCTGGCACAGGGGCTTTTGACAGATAAGTACCTTGGCGGCAAAGTTCCTAAAAACTCTCGGGCAGCGCGCAAAAAATATCTACAGCCAGAGAGCATCAACGAGGTCTACTTGCAGAGAGTTCAGGCGTTAAACGAAATCGCCGCCCAGAGGGGGCAATCTCTGGCTCAATTGGCAGTCTCGTGGATTCTGCGGCAGCCAACAATAACCTCTGTTCTCATTGGAGCCAGCTCGGCAAGTCAACTTGAAGATAATTACAAAGCCTTGAGTGCCAGCAAGTTCACCCAAACTGAAATTGAACTTATTGACCAATTTGCAGTTCACGGAACGGCATTCTGATTGCGCTTTAGGGGTGCTCCATTCGGTGTGTTTTTTGCACTTGCCGCAGCAATGTTCTTCGGGTTAAATGCCAGCACATCCAAAATTATTGTTGCTGCCGGAATATCGACAGGTTCGTTAGTTCTTTTTAGGTCTCTTGCCTGCACCCTGCTGGTTGGCGTTTCACTTGTTCTTACTAAGCCGCAGAGGTTTCGTCTGAGCAAATCTGAAATACCGAAGCTCTTACTGTTTGGGGTGTTTGGCGTGGCCCTAATGCAGTGGGCCTACAGTAATGCGGTTTCAAAACTTCCCGTTGGAATAGCCCTTCTAGTTGAATACACCGCGGTTATTTGGGTTCCTTTAGCCTCGAAACTTTTCTGGAATGAGCGAACCAAACCGCGCCTCTGGGTTGGGGTGGCACTGGTGATCGCCGGTCTTGTTGCCATAAGCCAGATTTGGAACGGCGGGCTAGACGCCGCCGGGCTTGGCTTTGCTGCCCTTGCGGCGGTGTTATTAAGCGTCTTTTTCTTAATGGGAGAACGCATGCAGCACAACAGAGATTCACTCTCAACCATGTTCTACTCGATGTTGGTGTCGAGTGTCTTTTGGTTTTGCCTTTCGCCCTGGTGGCAGTTCGATTCCGGCCGGTTGACGCAACCCGTTAGCCTCGGCGGAAATCTGGCAGCAGCCACTGTTCCATTTTGGGTTTTGTTGATTTGGGTTGGGGTGGCAGGTTCTTTTATTCCAATGCTGCTGTCATACGCCTCACTGTCACTTCTTAGCGCCACCGGAGTCGGCATTGCGTCAACCGCTGAAGTTGTGTTTGCGGCATTATTTGGTTGGATTTGGTTAGGTGAAAAACTAAGTGAACCGCAACTTCTTGGCGGCGGTTTGCTGATTGCGGGAATAGTCGTTGCTCAAACTTCAAGACTGAAAAAGGAAGATTATGCCAACATTTGAACTCGGGCTCGAAAAGTTTGAAGAGACCGTGCTTTCCGACGGAATCACGCTGATTGACTTTTGGGCGGAATGGTGCGGGCCGTGTCGCATGTTTGGTCCAATCTTTGAAGAAGCCTCAGATGCAAACCCTGATATTCGTTTTGCCAAAGTAGACACCGAAGCCGAGCAACAGCTCTCTGGCGAATTAGGCATCAGCTCGATTCCCACCCTTATGATTTTTCGGGATGGTGTGCTGCTCTTCAGCGAAGCTGGCGCACTGCCAAAAGATGCACTCAACGACATAGTTAGCCAAGTGCGAGCATTAGATATGGTCGAGATCAAAAAGCAAATAGCCGAGGCCGATAAAACGGGTGAAGCACAGAAATGATTTTTGATTCGGCGTCATCGGAATCACTTCAAGAACGAATTTTTGCTTATTCGCGCGACCGCATTGCAATGAGCCCACCGCCGCTAGATAACCCTAAGAGTCTGAGGTGGCTTCAAGAAAATGTTCCTCCAACCATCACGGCCCAGGGTCTTGGCGGGGAAAAAGCGCTTACGTTATTTGAAAACGTGCTCGCCCAGGCTTGCATTTCAACAGATCACCCAGGTTACGTCTCGTTCATTCCGACAGCACCAACCGATGCATCAACCCTGTTTGACCTCGTGGTTTCAGCAAGTTCGATCTATGGTGGCTCATGGCTCGAAGGCGCCGGTGCAGTTTATGCAGAGAATCAAGTACTCGCTTGGTTGGCAAAAGAAGTAGGGCTTCCTGAAACTGCCGGCGGGGTTTTTGTGCAAGGTGGCAGCCTTGGCAATCTCTCGGCCTTGGTTACGGCAAGACACCAGGCACAGCAAAAACTAATCGCCGCAGGCTTCCCTTCACCTTCGCGTTGGCGCATTATTTGCAGCGAGGAGGCCCACTCTTCACTGGCCGCCGCAGCCAGAGTGATGGACATCGACCTGGTAAAAGCCAAGGTTGACGAAACAGGCAGACTGCGTGGGCCAGCTGTCTCTCAAGCGCTAAGCGAAACCGAGAAAAATTCAGTTTTTGCAATTGTTGCAACGGCAGGTACTACAAACTTTGGAATCGTAGACAACCTGGATGAAGTCGGGCAGATTGCCAACGAAGCTGGAATTTGGTTTCACATCGATGGCGCTTACGGCCTTGCTGGAATCTTGGCGGCATCCAGTTCTCACCTGTTTGTTGGAAGTCACCGCGCCGATTCGTTCATAGTTGACCCGCACAAGTGGCTTTTTGCGCCTTTCGATGCTTGCGCTTTGGTTTACCGAAACCCAGACCTGGCACGCGTGGCCCATGCCCAGCACGGTGAATATCTAGACACTCTTACCGATTCCGGTGATTTCAACCCGAGCGATTACGCCTTCAACCTAACCAGGCGAGTAAGGGGTCTACCACTTTGGTTCTCACTGGCTACTCACGGTGTTGATAAATACCGACAGGCGGTCGAACAAAACATTCAGGTGGTTCGGCAAATCGCCGAAGTGATTCGCCGTGACCCACACCTTGAACTTGTTCGCGAACCAGAACTCTCGGTTGTGGTTTTCAAAAAACGAGGATGGCAGCTAGCCGACTACGAAGCCTGGTCGAAAAAACTGCTGGAGCGAGGTCAGGCATTTGTTGTGCCCAGTTCACACCGCGGTGAAGTAAACACCCGGTTTGCAGTGGTGAACCCGGAAACCACACTCGAACTTCTAAAAGAAGTCGTTGAAAGCATGCACGAATGAAAATCACCGTTGCCAAAGCCCCAGAATCACTGTCAAGGGTTTACCCAGCAACCAGAAAGCCAATTCGAGTAGCACTTGTGCAAACACGTTGGCATTCAGATGCGGCCGAGCACGAAGCTGTTCTGACCAGTGGCATTGAGGCCGCCGCCGCCGAAGGTGCCACGATTGTGTTTTTGCCAGAACTTACCCTGAGCCGCTACATGGCAGACACCGAACCAACCAACACGCCAAACCTGCTGGCAGAAGCATTGCAGGGCGGCGCTACGCACCAATTCGCCGCCAAGGTTGCCGCCAAATGTAACATTTTTGTGCATGCATCGCTATACGAGATTCAAGACCGCGAGGATGGCCGCGGGCTGAATGTGGCAATAATTGTGGCGCCATCCGGTGAAATCATTGCTCGAACACCCAAGTTGCACATACCGGTTACCGCCGGCTACTACGAAGATCGTTACTTTGCGGCGGGGCCGGCAACTGGAAACCCATACCCGGTTTACGAGCTCGAACTCGGGGGAAACAAAGCCCGATTTGGTCTACCAACCTGCTGGGATGAATGGTTTGCCGAAACCACCAGAAGCTATTCGCTACGCGGTGCCGAGGTGCTGGTTTACCCAACCGCCATTGGCTCGGAACCAGATCACCCAAACTTTGACACCGAGCCCCTCTGGCGCCAAGTGATTATTGGAAACGCAATAGCCAACGGCACTTTCATGGTGGTGCCAAACCGCTATGGCAATGAAGGCAATATCGAGTTTTACGGAAGCAGTTTCATCGCTGACCCATACGGGCGCGTTCTGGCTCGAGCCGGTCGAAGCGGTGACGAAGTTCTCGTTGCAGACCTTGACCTCGACCAGAGGCGAGATTGGCTCGACCTGTTTCCGTTTTTGGCTACCAGAAGGCCTGACACCTATGGTTCTTTAGTAGAAGTGGTTCGAAACCCGCGCCGCGCCGATGGCCAAGGTGAACTCGGTGGCATTGCCGGGGTCGACTTCAGTTGAGCTGGAGAATGCCCGCCGAATGGCAGCCACACGAATGCACCTGGATGGCTTGGCCTTCGGCAGGCTACACCCTAGGTGAAACCGAAGCAGACCATGAAACTGCTCGTAAAACCTGGGCAAACGTTGCCAATGCCATTGTTCGGTTTGAGCCGGTGAACATGCTGGTAAACCCCGAAGACGAAACCTTGGCGGCTAGCTTTCTAAGCCCGGCAGTGAAACTTCATTTGGTTGAACTTGATGATGCCTGGATGCGAGACATTGGGCCAACTTTCGTAACCAACGATTCGGGTGACGTGGCTGCTGTTGACTGGGTTTTCAACGGATGGGGCCAGCAGCCTTGGGCTAGATGGCAGCGTGACTCGAAGGTTGGCGAGGTGGTTGCGAATCTTTCTGGCAGGTCACGAATTGCCAGCAGCCTTGTGAACGAGGGCGGCGGAATTCACGTGAATGGTGCTGGAACCATTCTGCTAACCGAAACCGTGCAGCTCGGCGAGGGTCGTAACCCAAACCTCTCGAAATCAGAAGTTGAAAACGAGCTACGAGCGAAACTTGGAGTGCAAAGAGTCATTTGGGTCAAACGTGGTCTGACGCGCGATTATGACGAATTCGGCACCAGGGGTCACATCGACATCGTGGCCTGTTTTGCTGACGAAAACACTATTTTGTATCACGATCAGCAAGATGAACGGCATCCAGATTTCGCGGTTTCTCAAGAAGTGAAAGCCACTCTAACTGCTGCCGGAACCTTCAAGGTGATTGGCATTCCAGCGCCGAAAAAGCTGCAGGATTCACACGGACCGGTGGATTACTCTTACATAAATCACTATGTATGCAACGGCGCGGTGATCTTGTGCTCGTTCGACGACGACAACGATGCTGTCGCCAAGAAAATCTTAGAAAGCACCTACCCTGGTCGTGAAGTTGTCTTGGTTGACTCAACCGCCCTCTTTGAACGCGGGGGCGGAATTCACTGCATCACTCAACAGCAACCGAAAGGCAAAAAATGAGTATCGATAAAGACATCGAGATTGTGAAGCAGCAAGAAGCCGAACTGATTTTCGAGAAGTTCAATGAAACTGCGGCGGTCGAACTGGGTAACGTTGCGATTGAACGTGCAGCAAAAGCAAATCAACCGGTAACAGTTGTGGTTCGACTAGGTGGTTCGCCAGTGTTCGTTCAAGCCATGCCCGGAACGGCCCCGGCAAATTTCTACTGGGCGAATCGAAAAGCAAACCTGGTTGAGCTCTACGGTCAGAGTTCTTACCAACTTGGATTGAATTCAAAAAAGTCGGGCGATGACCTCGTGGCGGTTGCTGGTCTAAATGCTAACGACTACAGCGCACACGGTGGCTGCTTTCCCATTCGAGTTCAAAACGTCGGGCTCATCGGCAGCATTACCGTTTCTGGGTTGCCGCAGCGCGAAGACCACATTTTAGTTTCGAACGCCATCGCAACATATCTGAAAGTGAAAATCGCTCAACTCGACTAGTTGGGCAGGTTTGCCTCTATCATTTCGACAATCTCGGGTGCATCTGGCTTAACCGGTGGCCGAAAACGGTGAATCTCACCGTTTGGTAACACTAGAAACTTTTCAAAGTTCCAGGTAACCGGCCCGGCCAAGCCGTGAGAATCTTTGGTTTTCACAAGTTCTTTATAGAGAGAATGGCGCTTTTTTCCGTTGACAGCCGATTTTTCGGTCATCGGAAAAGTTACGCCCCAAGTGGTTGAACAGTATTCGGCGATCGAATCATTGTCTTTGAGCTCTTGAAGGAATTGACCGGATGGAACGCCGAGCACGGTGAAACCGCGGGCCGAATATTTTCTCTGAAGAGCCTCGAGCGCTTCATATTGCGGCGATAACCCGCATCGCGAAGCCACATTCACCACGAGCACAACCTTGCCCGAATAATCTGCGAAGTTTGCCGAGGTTCCGTCTAGCATTGTCAGCGCTACATCTTTGATTGCCATTACTGCAGACTACTCGCCTAAAACTCTTTCAGCATTATGAGTGACCGAATTTGAGTAGTTGCCCGCGAATCTTCGCACTCAACAAACTGAGTCACTTCGCCTACCAGCGTTGCCATTAGTGCCGAATTTTTCATTTTGACGAAACCACACCGCTCATAAAGGTCGATGGCCCTTTGGTTCACATCAAGAACTTGAAGAGAAAGTGACGCTAGACCCAACTGCTCTCTCGCCCACGAGCTCAAACGCGCAATGCACAGCTGCATCAATGCCCTAGTTTGCACGCTCGAACCGCGCATCACATTGTCTAACTCGGCGGTGCTTGAAGTTATCTTTGACAGGCCGAGGTGGCCGACCATCCGGTTGCTTTCAAAAATCAGAAATAGGATGCGGTTGGACTGACCAATTGAAGCATTCGTTAGATAGTTGAGAGTTTTAGCGGCGGTGGAATCGAACTTTGCGCAGAACATGGCCATGTTCTCTTGGCGCCAGGAAGCCATCTGTTCGATTAACTCGGACTGGAGGTAGACCCATTCCCCGACCGGAACCAGCATCACCGATTCGGAAACCTGAAGTGCAAACCCGCTAGCGGCTTCAAAACTTGGTTGCTTTAGGTCGTTCACCTGCACGGTTTGAAGCTACCTTTCTGCGAATATTGAGCCATGAGCCCTAAAGTCAGCGTAGTTGTTCCGGTTTACAAATCGGCAGACACAATCGCAGAACTTTGCGAGCGAATTTCGAAATCTTTAGACAGCAAAAAAGTTTCGTACGAAATCGTTTTGGTAAACGACGGTTCCCCAGATGAGAGTTGGGCGTTGATTCAATCTCTCGCCAAAGCTAATAGTGCGATTGTTGGAATCAGTCTTTCAAAAAACTTCGGTCAGCACCGAGCCATTCTTGCAGGCCTAACAGCCAGCAAGGGCGAATGGGTGGTTGTGATGGATGCCGACTTACAAGATTCACCAGAAGCCGTTGCCGAACTTTACAAAACCGCCACCAAGCGAGGCGATGCAGCCGTAATTGCCAATCGGGTCGGTCGAAATGACGGCAAGGCAAATAGCACCACGTCAAAATACTTTTACAAACTTCTGGCCAAGCTTTCTGACATCAAGCTCGACGGTGAGCAGGGTAACTTCGGAATTTACTCTGGCGCACTCATCGACTCGGTAATAGCCATGGGTGACTTGGATTTCTTCTTTCCATCGGCGGTCAAGTGGTCGGGGTTCAGGCACTCAACCCTTGACGTTGAGAGATCAACCCGTGATCAAGGAGAAAGTTCTTACAACTTCAAGCGACGCATGGCCCTAGCCCTTCGAGTGCTCGTAGTGAACTCAAATCAACTGCTTCGATTTTCAATTTTTCTAGGTCTGCTGGTTTCTGGTTTGGCAGCTGTCACCGCTATCTATTTGATTATTGCCAACCTGGTTGGCGCCATTCAAGTCGCTGGCTGGACAAGCGTTATGGTTGCCATCTTTTTCATGGGCGGAACGTTGTTGGTTAGCAACGGAGTGCTCGGTCTTTACCTAGGCAAAGTGTTTGATGCTTCGAAAAACCGACCCCGGTTCATTGTTGCCGATTCTGTTAACCTCAAGTAATCAATGAACAAAACTCACCTAACCAGATTCATCATTGTTGGCCTGAGCACAAATGCATTGCTTTTGCTTGCATTCTGGGCAGCTGTCAGTTCTGGTTTTCCGGCCCCAATTGCGGTAACTGCAACTTACGCGATTGGCCTGGTGGCGTCTCTGTTGCTAAACGGCCGCTGGACATTCGGCACCCTAAAACGCAAGACGGCTGTGGGCTCAACTGTTCGGTTTACTGTTTTGTATGCGGCAGGCTACTTGTACAGCATTTTCACTTTTGGGTTACTCAGTTTCACCAATATGCCCCACGTTATTGATCAATTTTTTGTAATGGCTAGCTGTGCCGGCTTGTTATTCTTGGGGCAAAAGTACTGGGTTTTCAAAAACCGGAATGTGAAGCAATGATAGTTTTCACCCGCCCATTTCTCACCGGAGAAGAGCTTTCTAACATTTCTCAAGCAATGTCAAGCGGTTTGCTTGCCGGGGATGGACCATTCACAAAACTTTGCTCGTCGTGGCTCGAAGAAAAGCTTGGAGTAAATCGGGCCCTACTTACCCACTCGTGCACTGCTGCGCTCGAAATGGCCGCCATGCTTTTGGACTTTCAACCCGGCGACGAGGTGATTCTGCCCTCTTACACCTTTGTATCTTCCGCCAATGCATTCGTGTTGCGAGGAGCCACCCCGGTTTTCGTTGATGTTCGGGCAGACAACCTGAACATAGATGAAACTTTGATCGAATCGGCTATTACGCCCAGAACTAAAGCCATTTTGGTGGTTCACTATGCGGGGGTTGCCTGTGAAATGGATGAAATCATGGCAATCGCTAGCCGTCACGGTCTTCGAGTCATAGAAGACGCCGCTCAAGCAATAACAGCAACCTACAAGGGAAAACCGCTCGGAACTATTGGCGACCTTGGCGCGTTGAGTTTTCACGCCACTAAGAATGTGATCAGCGGTGAGGGTGGTGCTCTTCTGGTAAACCGGGCCGAGTTCGTTGAGCGAGCCGAGATTCTCAGAGAAAAAGGCACCGACCGGTCAAGATTTCTGAGCGGGCAAATCGATAAATACACCTGGCAAGACGTTGGCTCATCTTTTTTGCCAAGTGAGCTAATTGCCGCATTTCTGCTTCCACAACTGCAGGCGAGTGAGCAGATAAATGAAGCTCGCCTCTCGATTTGGCAACGGTATCTCGAAGCCTTAGGGCCTTTAGCCGAAGCTGGCCATTTTGAGTTAACTACTCATGCGGCTGAGACCAAGCACAACGCCCACATGTTCTATCTAGTTGCCGTGACTGCAACGGAACGAGAATCGCTTGCAAAGCACCTCAAGTCTCAGGGAATCATTGCCGTTCCCCACTACGTTCCCCTGCATTCGAGTCCGGCAGGAACTAAACATGGCCGAGCCGCAACACCAATGCCCGTGACCGACTCTTACTCAGAGCGACTGCTTCGATTGCCCCTCTACCCAGATTTAGGGGAAGACCAACAAAAAGTTATCGCTGCTGTAACCGAGTTCTACGATAAGAAAATCAAGCGCGAAGCAAACTGAGTAAATAACTTCCGTAGCCTGATTTCGGGTAAAGATTAGCGTTGGCAATCAACTGGGCGTCGTCAATGAACCTTTTGCGCCAGGCCACTTCTTCGGGAACGCCAATTCTTGTGCCTTGACGGTTTTCAAGAACTTTTACAAATGTGGCCGCCTCGTGAAGGGAATCGACACTTCCGGTGTCAAGCCAAGCCGTTCCCCTGTCGAGTTTTTCCACATAAAGTTCCCCGTTTTGCAGGTACCTCAGATTCAAATCAGTAATCTCAAGTTCTCCGCGCGCAGATGGCCTCAATTCCTTGGCATAGTCTGCAACTTTTGAATCGTAAAAATAAAGCCCGGGAACCACAAAATTTGACTTAGGTTTTACCGGTTTTTCTTCAATGGAAAGCACTCGATTCTGATCGTCGAACTCGACAACTCCGTAATCGGAAGGGTTGGAAACCTGGTAGGCAAACACCGTCGCGCCATTTAGTTTCTGCATGCGTTCTAGGGTCAAACCCAACCCAGCACCATAAAAAATGTTGTCGCCAAGAATGAGGGCGCAGTTGTCGCCAGAAATAAAACTTTCACCAATAAGGAATGCCTGAGCCAATCCTTCAGGGTTTGGTTGTTGGGCATATTGAATGGAGATGCCCCAACGACTGCCGTCACCGAGTAAACGCTCAAACTGGTTGGCTTCATGCGGTGTAGTGATTACCAGAATCTCTCTGATGCCAGCGAGCATCAAAGTCGAGATGGGATAATAAATCATCGGTTTGTCATACACCGGCAGCAACTGCTTCGACGTAGCAATGGTCATTGGGTGAAGGCGAGTTCCGCTACCGCCAGCAAGAATTATTGCTTTCATAAGTTCAGTTTAGAGAAGTTGATAGAGGGCACTTGAGAGTACTTGTAACCGGCGGCTTGGGTTTCATTGGCTCAAACTTTGTGCGTCTCACCCTAAACACCAGACCGGATTGCCAAATTACTGTGTTGGACGCCGAAACTTACGCTGGTCGCCGAAGCAACCTGGCTGACTTGGATGGCAAATACGATCTCGTGATTGGTGACATTCGCGATCAGAGCCTGGTTGATTCACTTGTTGCCAACGCAGACCTGGTGGTGCACTTTGCCGCCGAAAGCCATAACGACAATTCCCTAGTTTCACCAGAAAACTTCGTAACCACCAACATAAACGGCACCTTCAATTTGATTCAAGCTGCCGTCAAGCACGATGTTCGGTTTCACCACATTTCAACCGACGAAGTTTTTGGCGACTTGGCCTTGAATGACCCGGCAAAGTTCACCGAGCTAACCGCCTATCGCCCTTCGAGCCCCTATTCTGCAAGCAAAGCCGCCAGCGACCATTTAGTGCGGGCCTGGGTTCGCTCGTTTAAACTTCGCGCCACCATCACCAATTGCTCGAACAACTTTGGCCCTTACCAACATGAAGAAAAGTTGATTCCCCGCACGATTTTGCTGGCGGCAGCCGGCGTGAAACCCAAGGTTTACGGTGTTGGGCAAAACGTTCGAGACTGGATACACGTTGATGACCACAACCGAGGCGTTTGGGCAGCTATTGACCGAGGTCAAATTGGTGAAACCTACCTGCTTGGCGCCAATAATGAGCGCAACAACCTCGAGGTTGTCAGAGCCATCTTAAAAACCCTGAACCTTCGTGAAGATTTCTTTGAATTGGTTACAGATCGACCAGGCCACGACCTTCGATATGCAATCGATGCCACAAGGGCTCGCCTCGAGCTGAACTGGGCACCGAAAGAAAATAATTTCGAAAATCAGTTAGCTGGGGTTGTTGATTTTTATTTGACTAAAGCCGGTCAACTCGATGTCAACGAATCTGCGGGCTCATCAAGCCACCTCAACTTATGACCGAAAAAACAGGGCACCAAATTGCCTGGATCTCGGGTGCGGTTGCATTCATTTTTCTAATGACCCAATCGGCGCTGCAAGTTGGTAAAGAGTTTGGCGTAGCGCAGATTTTCGGTAGTTGTTTGGCTTACCTTGGCATATTCGCGGTTCTGGCGGTCATTAGCGGTGTGAGAATTCGGTTTTCTAGACCAAAGCAAATTTCGGCTTTATTGCAGCTGGTTACTGGGCTGTCGATGGCTTATCTAGTGGTTTATCGACTTTCCTTTGAGCATCCGTTTTTGCGCTACTACCAACCAAATGCCCTGAAGAACCTCGATGTCGGAATTGCCTTTCACCAAGACACCGCATTTCACAGTGCTTTGATTCAAAGTATTTTGAATTTCGGCTACCCAAGCACTGGCCAACATGGCGCACCTATTACTTTTTACTATGTGCTCAGCCACTACCTAGACGCATTTGTTTGTTGGGTTACCGGTTTAGCTCCTTATCAAAGCGCAGCGCTATTTTTTGAATTCAAGAAAATGCTATTGGTGTTGGCGGTTGCAGTTTTTGTGGCTCTTGCAACTAAGAACAAAACTGGTGTTTTTCGCCTGGTAGCTTTCGCAATCGTTTTGCCAGTTGTTATTGGCTCTTGGTCGGCAATTGGTTCTGAAGGACTCTGGTCGGCCTCGATTTTGCTACTGCTGAGCGCACCGAAACTTGTGAAAACCGTTCTGCTGCAAAAACTTACAAGCAGGCACTTAGCCTTCCTAAGTTCAATGGTTGCCCTGGTTTCGCTAGCAAAACTATCGTCGGGAATTATGCTCGCCGCCGTTTTGGCCGCTTTTCTCATTCAACGGCACTTCAAAAATTTGAGAATCTGGATTACCGCGGCCGCTTTAGTTGTCTTTTTTGGCACGGCAGCGTTCCTGTTTGCCGCTTCGAATCCGACCACTGTGGTTCGAGGTTTCAGCGCCATAGATTCAATCAACTTCTTGTTTTTTGTAACCAAAGAGCAATCTGTTGAATACTTGGCTGCCATTTACCTGCTTGTTGCAGTTATCGGCTTATTCGCACTGCTGACTCGATCACGCCCGATCTTGCAACTTCTAACTGCCGGTTTTACCGGGGTTTTGATTCTTGGCGCACTGGCTTCGCACTTCAACAAAAGCGATCAGTATTACTTCAGTCTTGGGCTTCTCCACGCGCTTCTGGTTATAGCTTTGCCGCTACTTCTCGAGCCTTTGAAGCCTAGGTTCAAACCGCAGGCGCTTGGCAGTTGGGCTTTGGTTTCGGCGCTCGTGGCCAGCAGTGTTTTCATGCCACTGGCCGCAACTCACATCTTTGGGCAAACCAAGGAACAGATTGAATCGAACACTCTTCGCAAATTCAACGTGCGGGCAACATCCTTGGCTGTCTTTGAAGAAGCCCTTACCGAATACATGGCAAAAAACCAGTTGAACAAAAAAGATTCACTTCTGTTTGTTCCGAAATGGATGTTCAAAAACCGCAAAATGCAGTTCAAAGGGCAAACCTGGGCACACGGATTACTGCTTTATGCGGTAACCGGCGTGCCGCTTTGGCATGGGTCGCCCGAATTGCATGCTGGTTACGGATTTGGCGCCTACAAAGCATCTGACCTTTGGGTGAACAACGACCAAGTTGGCATAGCGACCCAATGTTCATTGGGTAAAAATGTGATTCGAGTTTTAAGTTTCAATCACGCCGCACTCAAACTTGAATGTTCCCCAAAGCACCAAGTTAGGTAAGGCATCGATTGGTTGCCCTTCCTCGAATACAGGTCTACCTTGAGATTAACGAATCAGTTTGATTCGACCAAGGGGTAAAAATGCTAGTCAAAAACAAAGTTGTAGTAGTTACTGGTGCCGGAAGCGGAATGGGTCGGGAAATCGCCCTTGAGCTTGTTCGTCGAGGTGCAAAAGTTGGCATGGTTGACTTTCGCGCGGAATCGTTAGCCGAAACTGCAAAGCTGGTTAATGCGGCTGGCGGCGTTTGCTCAAGCCATGTTCTAGATGTTTCAGATGCAGCTGCGGTGGCTGCCCTACCCAAAGCCGTCGAAGCGAAACTAGGTGCGGTTGATGCCATCATGAACAATGCTGGAATTATTCAACCTTTTGTGAGAATCAACGATCTAGAACTTAAAGATGCCGCCCACGTGATGGCCGTAAACTTCACCGGCCCACTAATGCTCACCAAAGCATTCCTGCCGGGCTTGCTAAAGCGCCCAGAGGCACACATTTTGAACGTATCTTCCATGGGTGCCTATGCCCCGGTTCCCGGACAAAGTGTTTACGGCGCTTCAAAGGCAGCCATCAAGCTTTTCACCGAGGGGCTGCGATCTGAGCTTTTGAACACCAAAATTGGGGTCACGGTGGTGTTTCCCGGCGCAATCGCAACCAACATTGCCGCAAACTCAGGTCTAGTTGGAATGGATGCAGATTCCGATGCAGCCGCTGCCCAAAAGACCACACCGGCTCCACTGGCTGCCAAAGCCATGGTCGATGCCATCGAGAAAAACAAGCCGCGCATTTGTATTGGATCGGATGCGAAACTGATGGATCGCCTAAGTCGCCTGAATCCGGTCTTCGCCGCCAACCTTATTTACAAGCAGATGGCTTCACTTCTCAAATAGTGGCGCCCTCGGTAGGAATCGAACCTACGACCAAGAGATTAGAAGGCTCTTGCTCTATCCACTGAGCTACGAGGGCATTGACGTGACCATAAAAGGCTATGAGTCAGTTTATTCTGCGTTGAGCTAGAGAACTTTTCTAACGACGCTAGATTTCAACATCATTTGCCCAAAACCATCGACCTTGGCCTCGATGTTGTGACCGTCAGGGCCATTCACGAGGCGAATGTTGCGAACCTTGGTGCCTACTTTGATTGACGTGGAATACCCTTTGACCTTGAGATCCTTGGTAATGGTCACAGAATCTCCGTCGGCCAAAACGTTTCCAACCGAGTCCTTTACCTCGATTGTAAATTCAGATGCATTATTGGTTTCGATTTCCGGCATCCACTCGTGTGCACATTCTGGGCAAACGAAAAGTGCACCCATTTCATAGGTGTATTCGCTTTTGCAAAGCGGGCAACTTGGTAACGATTCAGGCATTCGCCCAGCCTAGCAACCACAGTTTGTTCAGCACGGATGCAATTTAAGGCGTATTGTGAAGTTACTTTATGCAGTTTGTCGCATTGCGGTGTTGCTTTGCGCTGAACTTCATATTCAAACAAGGAGAACAAATGAAAGCAAAGAGCTTTGTGCGTGCACTTGGCTTGGTAGCTGCAGCAGCCTTGACCACCACTGGTCTGGCAACCGTTGTAGCAACACCAGCCGGGGCATCAACTAAGTCGACCGTTACCCTGTTGTCGACCGGTGAAATCACCTCACTCAACTCGGGTACCAGCGACGGCTACACCACTTACAACATTGACGTGGCCTATCTAACCGGAATCGGTTTCACCTACTACAACGACAAGGCCACCCTGCTAGATAACCCAGCCTTTGGTAGCCAGAAGATTGTAAAGAAGAAGGCAAAAGACTTCGAGATTCAGTACACCGTTAAAAAGGGCCAGGTTTGGTCTGACGGCAACCCAATTGACGCAGTTGACCTTCTGCTAACTCACGTTCTCGTGACCAGCAAGTACTCTGCATCTGCCGGCTTGGGTGACCCAGCAAAAGACAAGCCAGCTTTCGACAGCATTGGTTACGGTGGCGCCTACGGTGAGCACGTTGTTGGTCTTCCAAAGATCAGCGCCGACCACATGTCGCTGACTGTCAAGTTCGACCAGCCGATGCCAGACTGGAAGCTTTTGGCTCCGACTCCTTCACCGGTTCACGCACTTGAGCAGCTTGCTGATGGCAAGAAGAAGCTTGGCACCCCAGCCCAGAACCTGGCCGCTAAGGCTCAGTTCTTGAAGGACTTCACCAAGAAGGCCTCTGCTCGTCTGAAGAAGATGGGTGCGAAGTGGACCAACGGTTACAACAACATGAACATCAACAAGAACACCAACCCGCTTCTTTTGATTAGCAACGGTGGTTTCATCGTTTCAAAGGGTACTGCCGGTGCATCTGTAACTTTGGTTCGTAACCCTAAGTACACCTCTGGCCCAGCATTGGCAACCAAAAACCCAATCAAGACCATCGTGTTCAAAGAGATTACCGACAACGCAGCTGCTGTTCAGGCACTTCAGAACGGTGACATCGATGTTTACTACAACACCCTTCCAACCGGTGCCGACAAGTCGGCGCTGTCTGGAATTGGCAGCGTAGTAGTCAAGACTGCTGTTTCTGGAAACTACTCGCACTTCGACCTTCGCGTAGGCCCATCAAACGGTTCTGACACTCCATACACCGGTGCATTTGCCGGTGACAGCCAGAAAGCTAAGGATCTGCGTCACGCATTCTTGCTTGCCCTGCCTCGTCAGCAAATTGTTGACACCTTGATTAAGCCAATCATGTCTAGTGCCAAGCCAATGGACACTCAGTTTGCCTTCGCCGGCAGCCCTGAGTATGCCGCTTTGGTAAAGGCCTCGGGCGTAGCAGAGTACTCTGCTGGCACTCAGGCTGCCCGCACCGCTAAGGCACTTGCGCTGGTTCAGAAGTACTACCCAGACGCCTCTGCATCTAACAGCGCAGTTACCATCAAGTTGGCTCACGCAGACAGCGCAACCCGTCGCAACATCACCGCGCTGCTAACCGCAGAAGAAAAGAAGGCTGGTTTTGAAGTGACCGAGTTCAACCTTCCTGGTTTCTTCGGTGACGCTGAGAACAAAAGCTCGGCTTACGACGCAACCATGTATGGCTTCGGTTTGAGCAGCATCAGCCAGGGTAACTCGGTTGACATCTACAAGACCGATGGTGGAAACAACGTTTGGGGTTGGAGCAACGCATCAGTTGACGCCAACGCCAAGAGCCTTGCCGGTGACTACCTAAGCGACAAGCAGGTTGCTGCAAAGCGTCTTGCAATCGACAAGGTAGTTCACGACAACTACTGGGGTCTACCGCTCTACCAGAACCCAACTATCACCGCCTACACCAAGGCGTTGAAGAACGTAAAGCCAGGTCTGATTGGTTCACCAACCATTTGGAACTACTGGCAGTGGCACTACTAAGAACTAACTAGTTCTTAGGCCCAATGAAAATCGGGGCACTCGGCAAACCGGGTGCCCCGATTTTCTTAATAAAACGGCAATATTTAGTGAAATATTTCGGTAGCCTGAACTGTGCAGCAAGGATGCTGCAGCAAGGTAGATATTTTTGTTCGCGTACATAATTCGTCGTCTCGGAATGATGTTGCTCATCGTTTTTGGCGCCAGCTTCATGGCTTACAACCTAGAAGCTCTCTCTTCAGACCCCTTGGCGGTTTTTGCAGAAAGCACTGCCAAAAACAAGCAATACCTAATTGCGAGAATGATTCGCGATTTGAACCTTGATGTTCCGCCACCGCTTCGATTCTTCATGTGGCTAAAGGGCATCATCTCAGGTCTTTGGGGTCACCTAGATTTAGGTAAAACTCGTGACAACATCTATGTGATCGATGCCATTGGTCAAGCGATTCCAACCACATTTCGATTGGTAATTGCATCTACCATTCTGGCCATTGTTCTTGGCATCACCATCGGAATGGTAACCGCCATTCGCCAATACAGTCGTTTCGACTATGTGATGACCTTCATTTCGTTCCTATTGTTCTCACTGCCGATCTTCTGGGTAGCCGTTCTACTGAAGCAGTACATGGCTATTGACTTCAACAACTTCTTGGCCAAACCAGACATTCCGATTCCACTAGTCATAATTTTTGGGCTAATTGCTGGCCTAGCGATGGCGAGCATCATTGGGGGGCCACGTTCTAGGTTCTGGAAGATTTTCGCAGGTGTTTCAATTGGCGCCACGCTGCTACTTGAGTACCTGAGCTTGACTCATTGGTTCGTAAAACCAGGGCTTGGCGTTATTGGGGTTGGTGTTTTGGCTTTCGGCGCTGCCGCTGTTGTTACCCAAATCTCTACCGGACTCGATAACCGGCGTTCACTTTTCGCCGCCCTCGGTGCAGCCACAGTGGTTACGGCAGGCTATTTTCCGTTGCACCTACTTATGGGGGCAAAAGCCAACTTTCTGAGCGTGCTTGCAATCTTCGCAATCACATTGGTTCTATCGGCACTGATCGGCTACTTAGTTGAAAAAACCGACCGAGCTGTAAACATTCGCACGGCAGTAATTACAGCACTCATAGGTACTTTGCCTCTGATTCTTGATCGCTTTATGAGCGAGTTCGGCGGCTACCTAAACTCGGATGCCGTCAACGGCAGGCCGGTTCCAACTCTCGGCCAGGCAAACGACTTGTTGACGCCCCAACAAAGCAACAACTTTTGGATTCAGGGGCTTGACTTCACCATGCACCTTATTCTGCCGACCATGGCCCTTACCTTGATTTCGTTTGCAGGTTATGTTCGCTTCTCTCGAGGCAGCTTGCTTGAGGTTCTCAACATGGATTACATTCGCACCGCTCGCGCCAAAGGCCTAACCGAACGCACGGTGATTGTGCGTCACGCCATGCGTAATGCCCTATTGCCGCTAACAACCATTCTGGTAAATGACTTTGCCGGCGTTATCGGTGGCGCAATCATTACCGAGCGAGTTTTCGGCTGGAAAGGCATGGGGCAACTGTTTAACCAAGCTCTGGTGAACTACGACCTCAATCTGTTTATGGGTGTATTCGTAATTTCTGCCATTCTCACCGTTCTGGCAAACCTGATCGCCGACTTGCTGTTCGGTGTGGTTGACCCTCGAATTCGAATTAGAAAGTAAGAACATGAGCGAAAAGTCTTCAGAGAAGAACGAAAACGAGATTGCGCTTCACGAAACTGAAAGCCTTAGCCAAGGGCAAATAATCTTTCGCCGATTCGTGCGTCACAAGGCGGCGATGTTCTCGGTTTTCGCGCTGTTTTTCATTATCCTTTTCACTTATTCTGCTTCAGGAATTCACCTAGGTACCAAAGCGCACCCGTTCACAATTCCTGGCTGGTGGAAATACTCAATCACGCAGATTGACCCCGAGGGCGCCATTGCCACAATGTGTAAAAACGGAGTTACCGGTTGCCCCACGCTTGATCTGATTCCCTCGTTCATCGACGGAACTGGCCTCAACGTTGGAGCTCACCCGATGGGCACAGACATTATTGGCACCGACTACTTTGCTCTGGTAACTCGAGGTGCAGAGCAATCCATCATGGTGATGCTAATTGTTGGACTTCTCGGCGTGCTAGTTGGAACCACAATCGGCGCTATCGCTGGCTATTTCGGTGGAATGGTCGATGCGATTCTGATGCGCCTCACAGACGTTTTTCTGGTAACCCCAACAATCGTTATCGGTGCCGTGATTGGCCGTAGATTTGGAAACCTTGGAATCGTTCCGCTTGCGTTGATGCTCGGTTTCTTTGCCTGGATGGGCCTTGCCCGCTTCGTGCGCACTGAATTCCTGACGCTTCGAGAACGAGAATTTGTTGACGCGGCGAGGCTTGCCGGAGCCTCAGATGCCCGCATCATTTTCAAGCACATTCTGCCGAATGCAATTGGCGTAATAATCGTTGCCGGAACGCTATTGATGTCTGGTGCGATTCTGATTGAAACCGCCCTTAGCTACCTTGGCTTTGGTGTGCAGGCACCAGATGTTTCGCTTGGAACGCTGATTAGTCAATATCAAGACTCGTTTAGCGTGAGCCCTTGGCTGTTCTGGTGGCCTGGCGCATTCATTGTTTCGATTGCACTTTGCATCAACTTCATTGGTGACGGTTTGCGCGATGCCTTTGACCCACGTCAGAAGCGTCGCATTACCCTGAAAGACCGCATGAAGGCGCGCGAAACCAAGGTTGGCGCCTAGTGCCTTTCGTGCATTCGCTGACGAATCAAAGTAGCCGCGGCCCCGCTGTCGCTCAGGTTGCTGCTACTTATGGGCACCGATTCGCCGCCTTGAGTTTTCGAATTCGGAATCTTACTGAAGCGCCATCGGTTGGTGCTGTCGGTGATCCAGCGCTGTTTACCGTTAGACGGAGCAACCCAAACTCTGGTGTTCTTGCCTTGATGTTTGATAAGCAAAGCCCACTTGGTTTCGATATCGGTAATGTCGCCATACTCGATAATCACAGTTCGAAGTGGGTTTACCACTGTGAGGCCACTCTCTCTAAGCTCCAACTTTGGGCGAAGCCAAATCAACACGGATGCGGTTGCCACCAAAGTAGCCAGCAAGGCGTCGAGCGCGATATTTTCACCGCCGCTTGGGTAAGCCAGGAATTGCGTCACGAACAATGCATCGAGAGCAAGGGCGCTGTAGCCCCAAACCAGATTGGCTTTTGGTCTAAAAACTTGAACGGTGCTCATGAATCAATCTTCGCAGGCGTTTTGAAAGATGAAAGAGAAACAAGCAATGACTGAACCGGTTCTCAAGGTTTCCAACTACAACGTTGATTTTTGGGTGGATGGCGTTTGGTATCCGGCCGCTATTGACATGAACTTCGAGGTTTACCCGGGTCAAACCCTTGCCATCGTTGGCGAGTCTGGCTCTGGCAAGAGTTCAAGTTCGATGGGCCTAATGGGGCTTCTAGCGAGCAATGCCCGCACCACTGGAACCGCATCGGTAAAAGGCGTTGACATGCTTTCGGCGCCAGCCGCCGCGGTTCGAAAGTTTCGCGGCAAAGAAGTTGCCTACATTTTTCAAGAGCCGATGACCGCGCTAAACCCGGTTTATACAATCGGGTTTCAAATTGTGGAAACCCTGCGCATTCACTTCAGCATGGGCCCAGCGGCAGCCAAAGCCCGTGCCATTGAACTGATTGACATGGTTGATATTCCAGACCCAGCCGGCTCATTTGACAAATACCCTCACCAACTTTCTGGCGGTCAGAAGCAGCGAGCCATGATTGCCCAGGCGTTGGCCTGTGACCCAGCTCTGCTGATTGCAGATGAACCAACTACCGCCCTA
>CANFOX010000003.1 GCA_947448845.1 Microbacteriaceae bacterium
ACTCGAGCCTGGGAATTCGCGGCCGGTGCCCTACTGGCGGTTTGGTTGAGTAGCGGCAATGCCGGCGCCGACCGCTCAAGGGCGCAGAGTCGCAACCCACTTTGGTGGTGGCTTGGGCTGGCTCTTATTATCACCAGCTTCTCGGTGCTAACCACCCGCACCCCCTACCCAAGCTTCTGGGCGGCGATTCCGGTGGCTGGGGCGGTGGCATTCTTGTTCGGCGGCGAATCGGCGTCTCGTTGGGTTCCGCAGCCAGTTTTGGCTTGGCGACCGATTCAGTTCTTGGGCGACATCTCTTACTCGCTCTACCTTTGGCACTGGCCTATTCTCACCCTTGCCCCCTGGTTTATTTTGGGCAAGGCCAACGACCTTCAGCAAACCGAGCTGGTTGCGCTGGCGATTTTAATCGGATGGCTGAGCAAGAAATTTATTGAAGACCCAATTCGCTTTGGGGCCCTTTCTCGCCTGCCAAACTGGAAGCAGTTGGTGGCTGCCGCGGTGGGCATGGCGGTTGTGGTGGCATCGGTCACTTTGGCCACCCACTCGGCCAAGGCGACCCTAGCCGCCAACGGCGGTGAAGATCGAGTTTGGGGTAACTCGCAGTCGATTGCGAATATTGACTTCAAGCCTCAAGAAAATGGCAGCTGCCTGGTGACCCGAGACAACTTCGGCTTCAAAACCTGCACCAAGGGTGACAAGAACGGTAAGTTCCGAGTTGGTTTCATTGGCGATTCTCACACCAGGCAATACTTTGTTCCGGTCGATAATTTGGCTTTCAAATACCACTGGAAACTCACCATGATTTCTAAAAGCGCCTGCCCAATTGCTAACACGAAAATCTTTCCAGCCTCGGTGCCAGACCCAAGTTGTAAAGACTGGAATGCGCACCTGCAGAAATACCTTGCCTCGGTGAAACCGTTCGACATGATTATTAACTCGAACTCATCTCTGGTTACCTTTGGTGACCCAAAAGTTGCCGCCGCCTACGCCATGACGGTGAAGAGTCAGTTGGCCAGGGGCACCAAATGGTTTGTGATTAAAGACAACCCGAAGCCAATGGAAAACTTCATTCCCTGCATTGCCGCTGCTGGCCTCAAGGCACCGGTGGCCTGCGCCAACTCGCGCAAAGCGGCTCTGACACCGCCAGACATTCTTCCAACCGCTATCTCAAAACTTCCTGGCGTCACCGTAGCCAATTTCACGAATGTGTTCTGCCACACGGTTTGCCCGCCGATTTTGCACCAGATTATGGTTTATCGCGACAATAGCCACATCACATCCAAGTTTTCGCGGTTGCTGCAACCTAAACTCAGAGCACGAATACCGGCGGAGTTTAAAAGATGAGACCAGCATGGCTAAAAGGCGCCGGGCGTTCTTGGCGGTTTTGGTTGGCAATTATTGTGCTAATTCTGGTGACCGTGGCGAACCTAAAAGTTGCACCCTGGCGATTGCCGTTCACCAAGGGCAACCGAGACTTCAACGTTGCGCAAATGATCGAAAGCCGTCGTTGGGTTGAAGCCGCACCAGTTGTGCTCACCAATCATTTTCGCAAGGTGACCGTCACCAATACGGGCGATCGTTTCAAAAACGGTTTCGGGTTCGAACGCGAACTGGTTGGCATCTTCGGCGTTACCGCCGTGCACAGAAAAAATAACCCGGTGGATGTTCGAGACCGCCTCTCGGCCTCTCAACTGGCGTCATTCAGCAAATACAAATCCACGGTGCACTGTTCCGGGCGAACCTCGAAGTATTGCGGGTTTCAGATTTTTTGGGATCAAAAGCAGGCTCCGCGCGATGCCACTTTTGTAGGGCTTCTAACTTCAGATAATGCCTATGGGCTAATCGAAGCCTCTCTTCTAAAAAGATTGCTCGGGGGCAACTAATGTTGACCGAACTTTTAGTGCTTTCACTGATTGCAGTTGGCGGGGTGTCTGGCGCTTGGCTACTCGGCGCTCGAAATACCTGGTTGGCGATTCCGGTTGGTGTTGCGATTGCCGTGGTGCTTCGAAACCTAAGTTTTTCTGCCCTCAACCTGGTTGGGCTTCGCCAGTTCGCCAGCGTTACCTTTTTTGTGCTGCTGGCAGCCGTTGCCCTACTTGCCGCCTGGCGCGCCAGAGTTGGGCTGTGGCGCCCGCTTTCGCTTGCGGTTGGGTTCGCCCTGCTCTCGGTTCTCACCACCCGATGGCTCGGCTTTTTGGGCACCTCACACGGTGATTCGCTCTGGATTCTCTCGTTTAGTCACCTGATCGAAAATAACGGTTCGATGGAGATTCTGAACGGTCACACCTCGATCAAGCGCGGCTTCGCTTACCCGCTGTTGCTTGCTCTTGGGCCGAACCAGCAGTTCTTGTCTGGGCTCACGCCATACCTGTTTGCCGCACTGGCCAGCGCTGCCATTTGGTTGGTTACCACTCTGCTCGCCAAATACGACTGGCGGCAGGTTGCGCTGATAGCCGGCCTCGTGCTGCTGGCAACTTTCAGCTCGGTAATGCCACTTCGTTCGATTTACTACATCAACGGTCACACCCTTGCCGGCATTGGCATGCTGTTGGCCGCCGGTGCCACGGTGCTGGCAATTCGCGACGGTGCACTGAGCCTTCAAAACACGCTGGTGGCCTGCGTAGGAATTTTCACCGTGAGTTCGTCGCGAGCCGAAGGCATTGCCCTGGCAGCGCTCATCGTGCTTCCGCTAATAGCCGCTCGCTTCATTGCGCGCTGGCAAATCATTGCGCTGATCTCGTCGGCAACGGTTTCACTCGGGGTGTGGCTGGCAACCTATCATTCCTACATCATTCATTCGACTCATCTGAACTGGGTGGTTTTCGATGCGCTACTGGTTGGCTTAGGCTGCCTGCCGGCTCTGCGCTGGCTCGACTGGCTGCGACACCGCTTGGTGCCAATCGCGCTCATCAGCATGCCGTTGGTGCTAGTGCTGGCCGAGCTTCGTTACTCGCGCGACCTAGCCAAAGGCAATCGCAGTCTTTTCGCCAATCTGGTGCTTGGGCAAGGATTTTGGGGCTTCGGTCTGGTTGCCATTCTGGTTTTGATTGCCATTTTCTCGGCGCGCAAGTGGTCTAGCCTCACAAGCGAACACCGCACGTTGGTGATCATCACGGCTTCGCTGGTGTTTGGTTCGCTGATTGCCAAAATGCTCGACGGGGGCCAGTTTGGCCACCCAACTCTTGGCCGACTCGGCTGGTCAGACTCGTTAAACCGCATGTGGATTCAGTCGTTTGGTATCTTCTTAGTTGCGGCCGTGGTGGCGCTGGTTCAAAGCATCTGGCAGCCGACGAGCGAACAAACAAGTTAGGTCAACATGAAGGTCTTTATTCAGATTCCGTGCCTCAATGAGTCGGAATTCTTGCCAGCCACCCTCAAAGAGCTGCCGCGCAAACTTGAAGGCGCCAGCGAGGTCAAGTGGCTGGTTATAGATGACGGCTCGAGCGACAACACCACCGAGGTTGCACTTGCAAACGGTGTTGACTACGTGGTTCGGTTTCCGCACAACCAGGGCCTAGCCTCGGCCTTCCAAGCCGGCATCGATGCAGCGTTGAAACTTGGCGCCGACATTATTGTGAACACAGACGCCGACAACCAATATGACGCCTCGGCCATTCCGGCTCTGATTAAGCCAATCGTTGAGGGCACCGCCGACGTGGTTGTTGGCGACCGCGACACCGGCAACGTGCAAGAGTTTTCGCGCCTCAAGCGCTACCTGCAGGGCCTTGGCACCAGCGTGGTGCAGCGTTTTTCTGGTACCAACGTTCACGATGCCACCAGTGGTTTTCGCGCCTTCAGCCGCCATGCCGCCCTACAAATCAACCTGGTAACCAAGTTCACCTACACAATCGAATCTCTAATTCAAGTGGATGACGCATCACTCGCACTCACCAACGTGCCCGTAAAACGAAATGCCAGTGTGCGCCCCAGCCGCCTGTTTGGCTCAACCTGGAAATATGTTCGCCGCAACGCCTGGACCATGATTCGTATTTACGTGCAATACCGCCCATTGCGGTTGTTCGTTCCGGCGGGTCTGACGCTACTTGTGGCGGGCATTTTGTCTTGGCTTCCGTGGCTAATTGATGCCTTGAAAGGCAGCAACACTGGGCACTTGCAAAGCATTATTCTGGGTGCCGTGCTCTTCATTTCAGGCATTCAGGTGCTTCTTTTCGGCATCTTGGCCGACTCGATTAACTCGGTTCGCTCGCTCACTACAAAGACCCTGCACCGGGTGCGCGACGTAGAACTCAGTGTCGGGGTTGAGCCAAAGATTTACCGCAAACGGTAACAATAGAGGCGTGAACGAAACCACCGGTGAAATAACCCTGCCGAGCGCCTGGGTTGTTATCCCCGCGCGCGGTGGGTCAACCGGGGTTCCTCGAAAAAACGTTCGACTGCTAGACGGCAAACCCCTGATTGCCTATGCCATTCAGGCGGCGCTGAAGGTGTGCGAACCCGGCCACGTGGTAGTCATCACCGACGACGACGAAATCGATGAGGTTTCACAAAGTTTTGGCGCCCAAGTGGTTCGCGAACAAAAAACCACGGGAAAGGCAACCCTCGACGAGGTTATGGTTCGCACCATTCCGTTTCTGAAAGAACTTGGCGCCGCTGATAGCGACGTGCTACTCACCATTCAGCCCACCTGCCCGTTCATTTCGCACCGCCGCATTCGCGAGGCGCTCAAACGCTTTGCCGCTGGCGCGGGCTCGGTAATCACGGTGGTTGATGATCGCCACCTCGGTTGGCTCTTCGACGAACAAGGCAATCCAAAACCCGACTACAGCGCACGAGTGAATCGTCAGCAGCTGCCGCCCCATTTTCGCGAATCGGGTGCCATTATTGCAGCGCGCATTGGCGACATCCTTGAATTTAAGACTCGAATTGTTGCGCCCATTTCGCTACTTGAGCTACCAGAAAAAGAAGCAGTCGACATCGACACCTTTGCCGACTGGGCGATCGCCGAACACTTTGCTACCCGCCGCAAAATTCTGCTTCGCACCGATGCCGCCAAAGAGCTTGGCATGGGTCACGTTTATCGAACGCTTGCCCTGGCTTATGCGCTTGCGCGACACGACCTCACCATCGTGCTAAGTAAAGACAAACCGCTTGGCATTGAGTTCTTCGATCAATACCCGTTTGCCTATGAAACCATCGAAGACGATCTGCAGTTTGTTGGCCTAGTGGCTGCCGCGAAGGCAGATCTTGTGGTGCTCGACCGCCTCGACAACTCGGCCGAATTCGTTGAGTTGGTGAAAGAGCAGGCCAAGGTAATCACCTTTGAAGACCTGGGCAGCGGGGCCGAGGTTGCCGACCTTCTGGTTTCTGACCTCTATGAAAATCCGCGGGTGCCACTTGACCGTCAACTTTCCGGGGTTGAAAACGCCATCTTGGCCCCAAGTTTTGAAACCATTCCTCGCCAAATTGAGTTTCGCGATTCGGTGAAAGACATTCTGGTGCTGTTCGGGGGCACCGACCCCTCACACCTGATTGAACGCACCCTTCGTGCCCTCGAGGGTTATGCCTTTACCGGGCTGATTACCGTGGTGCGCGGCATCGGCTCAGAGCTGATCAACCCGGCCGATTACCAACTCAAGTTGCGCGTGCTAACCGACGTAAAGAACATGCCGGCCGTTATGGCCCAGGCCGATGTTGCCATCTCTTCTGCCGGCCGCACTATTACAGAGCTCAGCAGCATCGGGGTGCCCACGCTGTGCATGGCGCAAAACGTAAAAGAACTAACACACACCCACACCAGCCCGAACAACGGCGTGGTCATGCTTGGCCTCGGCACCCTGGTAAGCCAAGACACTCTCGTGGCGCACATTGCCAAACTGGTTGAAGACACCGATTTCAGGCGCACCCTTCACGAGCGGGCCCTGCAGGCAACTGCCGGCCGTAGCAACAACTCAATCGTGCGCCGCATTATGCGCTCGGTTGGCCTCTAACTCGAAAACCCTCTAGTTTTTCTTAGCGGGGAAACCAGCCTGAACCCTGATTGATTCAGGGGTTGCGCCCATTGGCAGCGCGTAATAGATGTAAACCGGATAAACGCCGAGCCTTGGCACATATCGACCTTTGGCGGTTAGCTGAATGCTCTGAAGCGAGCTACGCCCCGAAACATTGGTAACCAAATTGTCAAAGAAGATTTGCCCATATTCATCGGAGTAGCCATTGAGTGGTGTTCGGCTTTTGGAAATGTTTAGCCGGTTTGGTGGCGTTAGCGTTGCGATCTGGTAGTCATAGCTGAATGGCTTCGCCAAGCAATTGTCTGATCTGTTTGAATCGCAGGCAATGCGGTTCGAAGCCGCCCATACTCTCAAAACTTTATTAGACAAAAATTCGTAGCTAGTGATCGCAGATGGCGACTTTGCAAAATTGTAGGCATTCGCCGGAATGCCCGCGCTCATTTGACCAGACCAGGCTTGCAGCGAAACGGTGAAATCAGAATTCAGCACATCAACACCGGTTAGGTAAGTGCTGAAAGAGGTGGCAAAGTGGCCAGTTCCGTTTTTGTAGAAATCTTGCTGAACCCAATCAACCGAGGTTCCCGAAACCGTGAGCTCCAGGTAACCAACGTTGGTCGACGGCACGTCGTTCCAGGTCACATGCAGTTCACCGTCACTGTCGAGTGTGTAGTTCAATGCGGTTGGTGTTGGAAGGTTTGTTGGTTCATCTTGGGGCACGCTGTATAGCTGCGGGAAAGACGTTTCATCGTGACCCGCATAGTGGGCAATCAACTGGATGTAGGAGTAATCATTGATCGTTAGCCACGGAATCGTGCCGCGAACCTGGTTGCCGTCGAAGTTGAAAGTGGTTACGGTTCCAGAGGTTTTTTCGATTATCTCTAGATCGTAGCTGGTAGGCAGGGTGCTCTCTTGTGGTGCATCCCAAAGGAATGTTAGAGAGTCGCTGAAGTTATTTGCTGGTCTGCCACCAGTGAGGCGAAGATACGGTTGCCCCGAAAGCGAAGTTTGAACTGCGTCTGCGCCAACCAGCGCGGCGGCATCAACCAAGCCGGCCCCGGTGTATGGGTCCCATCCGGCTATTGCAGTCATGTCGGTTGCCGATTGCTCAAGATGGGTTTTGGTTTCAGCCGGGGTTGGGTTTCCTGCCTTTTCAATGTAGAGCGCAGCGGCTGCGGCTACGTAAGGGGAAGCCATGCTGGTGCCGCTCATCTCCATGTAAGGAAAATCTTGGTAGTAGGTGCTTTCGTAGTTTGTTGGAATCGTTGAGATGATGCTTTCGCCTGGGGCAGTTATGTCAACGCCGGGGTCAGTGGTGCTGAAGTAAGAGGTGCTCGTTGAATTCGGCGCCTCGGAGGCTACCGAAATAGCACCAGAGCAAGTCGCCGGCACGAGCGATGGGTTCCCCTGTTGGTAATAGTTTCCGGCGGCAGCAACCACAACCACACCGGCGTCATTGGCTGCAGTAACCGCGTTACAAATCGCGGTGGTGTAGACCTTGTAGGCAATGTCATCTGGCGTGAGGTCAACGAACGCCGACTCTTCGAGGGCTGGGCCCCCAAGGCTTAGATTCACCACCTTGGCACCGTGGTCCACTGCATAGTTCAAACCATCCACAAGCGACTGCGAAAACGCCGGAAGGTCCATTGCGTCTAGGTTTGATAGCTTGATTGGCATTATTTTGGCGCCATAAGCCAAGCCGGTAACTCCGAAATTGTTGTGAAGGGCGGCAATGATTCCAGAGACATGGGTTCCGTGTCCATACTCGTCGGTGAAGTCATTGGCAGCCGTGTCGGTTATGGTGACACCGTTATCGATTAGGTTCGCAGGGTCATAGCTAATGGTGGCCCCATTTACGATCTGCCCCGATAAATCTGCATGCGATGCGTCAACCCCGGTGTCAATCACCGCAACTTTTACGCCGTTTCCGGTATAGCCGGCACCCCAAGCAGCTTGAGCTCGAACGGCTTTGAGCCCCCACTGCAGGTTCTGATAGTTCGCAGAAACCAAATCATCTACTACGTTGGCCGAGCTCGGGGAAATTGCAAGCGCTGCCACCACTATTGATGTTGAAACAGCCGACGCCAGGATGCTTTTGATTTTCACAGGGTTCCTATCTAGAGATCTTCAGGCTGCAACGGCAAATCAGCCGCCACGGCGCGCTTCAGTGATTTGCCCATAACGGAATCCCACTGAGCAATTTCAATGCCGGTATTTGAGCGAAGCGCAATAAGGTCGGCTTCTTCGAGCACGTGACCGGCAGGCAAATCTCGAACCGCAATTATGCGGCGGCGAGCGTTGCTGATGGCTTGCGACTGCGCAGATAGCGAGTGCTCGCGGGTGCCATAGAGGGTTGAGTAGACGTCGAGTTTGTCAACAAACCGGCGAAGGTCGGCTTCATCCATGGCGTGGTAGTGGTCGTTGCCAACACCCTGCTTGTTGTCGGTGAAGTGCTTCTCGATAACTCTCGCGCCAAAGAGTGCCGCAATCTCAAGCGCTGGCAGTTCGCCATCATCTTCGGGGCGAACGTGGTCGCTGTAGCCGATGGCAACGCGCGAACCGAACTTTTCTTGCAGAACCTGAATCTGCGAAAGCTGTGCGTTTTCGCGCGGGGTTGGGTAGTTCAAAATGCAGTGCAGCAAAGTGACCGAGGCCGCGCCATCGGCTAGCAGTACCTCGAGCGAGTGCTCAATTTCAGCGTGACTCGAGGCGCCACATGACATAACCACTGGGCGCTTGGTGCGGGCGATTTTGCGAAGCAAAGGAATGTTGGTGAGGTCGGCACTTGCCACCTTGGTTACCGGCATAAGCGGCGTAAGCATGTCGACGGCGTCGAGGTCGAACGGGGTCGACATGAAGTCAATGCCCTGATCGACGCAGTGTTGAGCCAGTTCGGCGTATTCGGCAGGGCCAAAGTTATCCCAGCGTTGAAAGAGTTCATACTGGCTTGAAGTTGGCTCTTTGGTTTGATCCCAGTAAGCAGGGCTGGTGGTTTTGGCTGCCAGGGTGGCAGCCTTGTAGGTTTGAAACTTTGCGGCGTGGCCACCGGCGCGCGCGACCTGCTCAATCATGCGCTTGGCGCGGTCTAGCGAGCCCTCGTGGTTCACGCCGATCTCGGCAATTAGGTATGGCTTTAGGTAACCGAAGGTGCGGCCGCCAAGTTCAAAATCAATCATTTCGCTCATTTCGCGTAGTAGCGCTCTGGGTGCTCGGCCGGCTTGGCTTGACGCATCAACAGCGTTATGTCTTCAAGATTACTAATCAGGGTGATGTCGCCGGCATCAATTGCTGGCTGCAAGTTTTCGAAACCGGGTAGCGGAAGGCAAAGCACCTTGCAACCAAGCGCGAGGGCCTCAAACAGGGTGGTCGAGAACGCCCCGATGACATACTCGCTGCTGGCCAGCAAATCTAAGAAGATGGGGTCTTTGTGGCTGAGCATGAAGTTGCTTGGCAGGTTTCGCCCCTCGGCTTGCGAAATCGATTGGGCCAGCGCGATGTAATCATCGAGCGATTCGTTTGGGTGCAGCCGAAAAATCACCTCGTGCTTGGGCAACTTGCGCGCCGCCTCAATTGCCTGACGGCAAAGTTCTTGACCGATGGCACCCTGCGAAGAGAACAACACCTGTCGAGTAGCCCGATCGAGGCCGGCAACCCGCTGGCGATATTCGCCGAAGGCACGAGTTGGGCCAGAAACCTGAGTGGTGGTTCCGCGAGGCAACTTGAGGTTCGAGCCCCAGTATTCACCCCAGGTTAAGATCACGTGAGGCGCGGCATCTACTTTGCGACGCCCAAAAGTTTTGGCAAACGAATAAGCCGGATGCAACGGCGAGATAAACCCATGCTGAATCTCGTAAACCTTAACCCCGGCGGCCTTGGCGCCGAGCACGATTGACGGTTCAGAATAAGCGTTCACAAGATAGAGCTTTTTGGTGCCCATGGCCTCGAATAGTTCGGCAAAACCGCGCTGCTCAACCAGGGTGCGGCGAATCAGCCACTGCGGGTATTTATGAAACTTCTCGAGCTTCACGGCAAACTCACGTTCGAACCCTCGAATAATGAAGTGATAGCGAAGTTCCGCCGGGCGACGAGACTTTCGCCTCAGAATCTTGTTAGCCCAGGCTTCATGCTCACGTGCGAAATATTCGCGCAGACGAGTTAGGTCTAGGTCGGCGGCTTTCATGGGTGAGTTCACACCAAGACTTTGCTCTGCTGGTAAAAAGTCGATTGTTACCGGTGTTTTACCGGCAGCCGACAACTGCTCGCGAATGCGATCAGAGTAAGGCTCGCCGCCTGCCACGCGGCGGCGAAACGGCACGATTACGGTTTCGGCCTGGGGCACGCCAATCAAACTTTCGTATCTGGCGACCCCGTCATCAAGTTCTGGTTTTTCAAAGGTTGGATGTGGGTTTTCAAATAAACCAAGTTCTTGAGCTATCGCGTAAAACAGGCGAACTCGAAGCAAACCGTAAAGCTGAACCCCGGCAAAGCGCATGCCAAAGTAACCGCGACGGCGTTCCACCTTGGTGAAGCGGTTGAAAAACTGCTCGAAGCTTAGTTCTTTAGCCATTGGTTGCCTCTCGAATTGCGGTGGCAATCTGCTCACAGTATGCCTCACCAATTACGGCGATGTCATAGCGCTTGGCTGCCTCGGCGATGCCGGCGGCCACTTTAGTTCGAAGCTGTGTGTCGTCGAGCAGACGCTCAATGGCCAGCCCCAACTGGGCCGCGTTGCGTTGCTCAACAAGCAGGCCACTTACCTCGTGCTCGATTACCTCGTCGATTCCAGGCAGGCGGCTGGCCACTACTGCAATGCCGCCGGCAGCCCCCTCGAGCAAAGTCACTGGCAGCCCCTCTTGATCGCCAGAGCTAGCGGTAATCGACGGAATGGCCATCAGCTGACTTTCAGCAATAGCCGCAAGCACATCGCTTCGACCACGCTGGCCCAAAAACTCTACGGCGAGCCCTTCGGCTAGCGCCTCTAACTCGCCTCGCATTGGGCCGTCGCCAATTACCTTCACCGTAATGCGCGAACCAATCGAAGTGGTGCGCATGGCTTCGAAAAGATACCCGATTCCCTTTTTCTCAACCAGGCGACCAACCACCAGAAGTTGCCCGTCTATGGTTTTAACATCTTTTTTCGAAACCACACTGGTGTCTACGCCCATTGGCAACACCGCAATCTTTTTGGCTGGAATGCCAAGCTGCACCAGCCGGTCGAACATCTGACGATTCACGGTGGTGATTTGAGCGGCGCGTTTGAACACCCAGCGCTTTAGTGCCAGAAGCGGTTTTTGGTTGAGCGCGTAAATGTCGCCGCCGTGCGTGGTGACCACCAGCGGCACTCGAGGTGCGCAAATCGCGGCCACTAGCCCCTGCGGAATGACCCAGTGAGCATGAATGGCCGCCGGTTTTAGCAGCCGAACCTGGCGACGCAAGGCACGCGCCAGGCCGAACATCAACGCCGGCACCTGCAGCCACAGCGAGCGCCGTGCCTTCAGGTTGTCAAGAATGGCCCCGTCGGCTAGTGCCTCAAGGGGTTTGAAGAAATACGGATACCGCACCACAGCAACGCCATCAATCACTTCTTGTGGTGCAGCACCACGAACCCGAGGGGTTAGCACCGTCACGTTGAAGCGCATTGCCTCTCGCCTAGCGAGGTCTAGCACGAAAGCTGGAGTTCCATCGTTCGGGTTCCCCGGAAAGGTCGATGCCAGCACCAAAAGATTTGGTTTCACCTCGACCGCCTTTCGCCCAATTGAATGCGATTAAATGCCCATATCTAGGCTAATTTTAGAGCAGTATGAAAATTCTCATTTTGAACAGTGACTCGCCCAATAATCGCGGCGACCGCGCCATTCTTGCTGGCAACATCGAATTGATTCGCAAGTCGATTCCAAATGCCCAGATCACCTCGCTTTCGCAGTTCGCCGAGCGCGATGCCGCCTGGTTTGGAATTCGTTTTTTGCCATTCTCGCCATACTCGGTGAACCCGAAACACATGCTGCAACTGATTCAAGAAGCTAAGCAGTCAGACCTTGTGCTTTGGGGTGGCGGCGAGCTGCTGAAAGATTACACAAATAAACTTTCGCTGAATTACTGGGCCCTCAAACTTACCCTGCTGCGTTTTGCCAACAAAAACATCTACGGCCTGTTTCAGGGCATTGGCCCTACCAAAGCCGGCTCTAGCAAGCGCCTGATTGCCTACACGGTAAACCAGACCCGCGGCTTCACGGTTCGCGACGCCGAATCGAAAGAGAAGCTTGAGGCCTGGGGTGTTCGCACTCCGATCATTGAAAGCTTCGACCCTGCCGTCTATTGCCCATCGCCGAGCGTTGCCGATGGCATCAATGTGATGCGCCGTTATGCCAACGAAATTGGCATCGACTCTGAGTTTTTTCACAACTTCGCCGGCTTTGGCGTTCGACGCTGGTTTCACTATCGCCCAGGCGGTTTACTGCCGGCTAAGCTACGTTTCTGGTCTCGCGGCTCAAAGCGCATTGGCGCAAAAGAGCAGGCATACATCAAGCACCTGGCAGACATTGCCGATTCGCTTGTTGAACTTCGCGATGTAAACCTGGTGTTTTTTCCGATGCATGTTTCGGCTAGCGAAAACGATGAGGCGTTTGCAAAGCAGGTAGTTGCTCAAATGCAGCACGGCTACCGGGCCCACGTTATCGAAGCAGACACCTTCTCGCCCAGCGACTTTTTGGCACTTCTTAGCCTCTCTAAGTTCTTTGTAGCATCTCGACTGCACTCGGCAATCTTGGCTACCGTGGCTCAGGTTCCTGCCTTCTGCCTTTATTACGTAGACAAAGGTCGTCTGTTCTTCGAGCAGATCGGCTTGGCCCAGTTCAGCGCCAGCATCGACGAAACCCTCACTCAAGAATCTGCCAACGAGGTAACCAAATCGATCATTGCTCTTACTGGTCTCTCTGGCGTGGTTAGAAACAGCGAGCAGCGAGCCGTGCAATCTATGCGTGCTCGAATCTATGCCGACTTCTTCACCCTGCTTGCCGAAAAGATTGTGAAGCCACGCACGGTTTCAGAAGAACTAGCGGTTCGCCGGGCAGCAGCCATTGGCATTAGCTCTAAGAAAGCGCCAACCTATCGCGCCAAGAGCAACCTAAAGCCAGCCCAAAAGCCCGCGGCGAAAGCGCCAACCACAAAGTCGACACCCGCCAAACCGGTTGCGAAGACTGCCGCCAAGGTAACGCCGAAAGCCGTAGCAACCAAGCCGGTTTCGAAGACTGGCGCCAAGCCAAAACCAGCGGCGAAAGCCACCGCTAAAGCGAAAGCCACCGCGCCTAAGGTTGCCGCGCCTAAGACTGCCAAGCCAAAGAAGTAGTTTGCGCAAAGCTCTCACCCGCTTCGTGGCTCCGGCTTTCTACCTTGCCATTGCCGTCTTCGCATTCTTTTACCTAAAAGGCATCGACTGGGTGGCACTTTCGCGGGTGAACATCAACTGGTGGTTCATGCTTGCGGCAACCGTGTCATCGGTTTTGGTTCGTTTTTGGTTCGCCGAAATCTGGATGCTGCTGCTTCGACGCCTTGGCGCCAAGTTGGCCGGTCAAAGACTTGAACTTTTCGTGGTGTATTCGAAAAGTTGGCTGGGGCGCTACATTCCAGGTGGCGCTACCTGGATTCTTGGCAAGATATATTTCGCCACCAAACTTGGCATTTCGAAGGCAAAACTAGCCATCAGCAGCTTTCTTGAAGGCGCGTTGCAGATCGTTGTGGTGCTTATTACCGCAAGCGCAATGTTGGCTTTTGACCCACATGTGGCTAGCCTCGGGCGCGGTTGGGTAGTTGCCCTGCTCGGCGCAGCCATTCTTGGTCTCATTTCGGTTTACCCACCGGTTTTCAATCGCGTGATTAGTTTTGGGTACTCAAAACTAGGGCGCGGAACGCTCGATTTCGAACATCTGCCCTCGAATTCAACTGTTGGCGTTGGCATTGGCGCCTTTGCGCTCTCTTCGGTTCTTAGCGGCCTTAGTTTCTTCTTTGTGGCACAGGCGGTTGCACCAAACATTGGCCTGCAAGACCTGCTTTTCATTGTGGGTTGCTCGAACCTTGCCAGTGCGCTTTCGATGCTTGCCGTGTTCGCACCAGCCGGTTTGGGCGTGCGCGAAGCCGTGCAGTTAAGCATGCTGCTTCTTGTTATGCCTGCAGAAGCTGCACTAGTTGCCACAGTGCTGATGCGCCTCTGGAGCATTGTGATGGACGCCCTCTTCTTTGCACTGGCTCTTCTTGCCCGCCGAATCGTTAGGCTAAAACCATGACTAAGCACCCGTTCAAGGTCACTAAGGCCGTTATTCCAGTTGCTGGACTCGGCACCCGCTTCTTACCGGCAACAAAGTCGATGCCAAAAGAAATGTTGCCGATTGTTGATAAACCCGTCATTCAGTATGTAGTTGAAGAAGCCGTTTCGGCTGGACTTCGCGATTTGCTTATGATCACCGGTCGAAACAAAAACACTCTTGAAAACCATTTTGACCGAGTTGCCGAACTCGAGCACACGCTAGAGCAAAAGGGCGATGCCAAGAAACTTTTTGCTGTTCAAGAATCAAACCACCTTGCCGACATTCACTACACCAGACAGGGCGACCCTAAGGGACTTGGGCACGCGGTGCTTAGAGCCAAGAGCCATGTTTCACATCACTCTTTTGCCGTGTTACTTGGCGACGACGTAATAGATGCCCGCGAACCGGTTTTGCCAAAAATGCTTTCGGTGCATGAGAGCACCGGCTTCAACGTAATTGCCCTCATGGAGGTTGACCCCTCACAGATTCACCTCTATGGGTGTGCCTCGATAGAGACCACCGATGACCCAGATGTTGTAAGGGTTACTGGGCTGGTTGAGAAGCCGGCAAACGAAGACGCACCTTCAAACCTGGCGGTGATTGGCCGTTACGTCTTGCGCCACGAAATGTTCGAGATTCTCGAAGAAACGAACCCGGGGCGTGGAGGCGAGATTCAACTCACCGATGCACTTGAGACAGCAGTTGAGCACCCAGAACGTGCCGGCGGTGTTCTCGGAGTAATCTTCAGGGGTCGTCGTTACGACACCGGTGACAAGCTTGACTTCATCAAAGCCACGCTTCGTATCGCAATCGATCGCGAAGATCTTGGTGCCGATCTGCGCGAATGGCTAAAAGAATTCGCTAAAACTATTTAGTTGCCGAAGCGCTTGGCGTAGGGCTGGCGGTTGGCGCTGCCTCAATTGTTAGGCTGCCAACATCCTTCGGTTGAAGTTCGAACCAGGTGTTTCCAACAGCGAGCTTGATTGGGCTGCCAGCAGCATCAAAAAGTTGGATTGGCGAGGTCTTGTCGGCTTTCTTATAAGTTGCCTTGAGAACCTTACCTGCGGTGAATATGTAAGCGGTTCCGCTGCCGATTAGCAGGCTGCGCGGAACGAATCCGTATCGCTTGTCTAGATAAGAGCGGTCAATAGTTACCGGAATCACCACCACGTTCACGGCGTGAATTTGGCTTTTGTCGTTGGCGTCAATGTGCGGCTTTCCGTCTTGAACGCGCAGCCAAACGCCCTTCGAAGCGCTCCAGTTCCAGGTTGCGGTTGCGGCTGGAAACTTTACTGTGAAACCGAGCACTCCCGAGCCGGCAACCGCGGCGCTGGCCTCGGCCGCGCTGGTTGCGAAACTAAACGGCGACGCCGGCGCGGCCAGGTCGAGGTGCTGACCTTGCAGGTGCTGTGCCGAGATCATCACGTTGTGTGGCGCAAAACGGTCTGTAACGCGCTTGAAGGTGTGTTTTCCCTGCTGATTAGTCTCGGTTGCACTGAACACCGGCGAGGCCGCCATGGCGCTCACAAAGGCCGCCTGGCCACCAGAGAAACAGATGATGCCTTTATATGGCGAAGCAATGTCTGGGTCCATCGGGCGAACCGACCTAACCGGGCCGAGCAGCGTTGGCATATTGCTATGCCAAACCGCCAGCAGACGGGTGAGGCCGCCTTCTACCATCTCGTCGTAAACGACATCCGTCTGATTTAAGCCAGCTTGGGGGCGGGCATCGGAAACGTTGTCAATCTTGGCCATAATGGCTGGGCCGGCAAGCCACTGGTTGGTTCCAGCGTCAAAACTAGCCCCGGTTAGTGGGGAAATAACCTTTTGTGCACTTTGAGACGGATTCCCGGATTCACCGCCTGCACCACTTATTGGCGACGAACATGCAGAAACTGCCAAAAGTAACCCAGTTGCCAGAGCAATGTGGCGAATACTAATCAAGTTCTAGCTACTTTCGGCCCTGGAGGTCCTGGAGGCCCTGGGCGAGGGTGCGGGCTAGGAGTCCAAGTGGGGGTCGGTGTTGGTTTCGGTGGGCGCCCACCGCCAGACCCAGACCCAGACCCAGACCCAGACCCAGACCCAGACGATGATCCTGACTGCGTTGCAGAAGGGGTTGGCGTTGCAGAAGGTTTCGGCTTCGAGGACTTCTTTTTGTGCTTCGTAGCAGGTGCCTTACCGCCTGGCTTAGCGCTGGAACCATCGACCCGATAGTTGTTGCGGTCGAGCGAAATGCCCTCGCCAGAGCTAGATGCAGAAGGGCTAGGGTTCACTACGGCACCGTTTGAATCGGGCCCGTTCGCGTTCGGTTGATCATTCGAATGAAGAAAGAAACCGGCTCCAATAAATAGTGCTGAACCAAGCGCCGCAGCGCTAACTGCCAAAGCCAAAACTTTAGCCCCAAGAGATTTTCGCTTCTTGGCAGTTTTAGAAAGATTGCTACCCATTTTTATTTCACCTAGGTAGTCAAAGTCGCTCAACTTAATTCCTTCACACGTTCAAAGTTTTCAGGCCAACCCCGAACCGAAATTCTATCTCAGTTGAACAGAGCCTAGTCTCCGTGGTCTTCTGATTCACCGTCGGAGTGACCTGAATCTTCGTGCGAATCGTCACCCGATTCGTGTTCGCCAGAACCTGAACCAGCCTGGGTTGAATTGGTGGTGTTGCCAGTGCCCGAGCCAGAACCCGAACCAGCTTGCGTTGAGTTCGTGCTGTTTCCAGAACCCGAACCGTACCCACCACTGGCCTGTGTTGCCGAGGTCGTGGTTCCAAAGTTTATTTGAGTGAGCCCCGCGGTGGCCTGCTGGTTCGGCAAAACTGAACCCTGCTTTTGAGTTGTGCCCGTCGAGAGCACCAAACCCGCCGATGGTGAAAATGCCTGCGAGGGTGAACTCGTTGCGCTTGCCCCAACAGCTGGGGCTTTCCGTGATGGTGAATCTGCAAAAGCTTCATCATTTGAAATCGGATTCTGCGAATTTGATTCGGCTACGTTGTTGGTAATCAGCAGGTTGCCCGCAAATATGCCACCGGCAACCGCTGCCCCGCTGGCTAGGGTGCCTAGCATTCTCGAAAGAGAACTAGGGGTTTTCGAACCTAGACCCGAAACACTCTGATCGTGAGGTGCAAGTTCGACCACTTCTTCGTTATCTGGCATTCCTGCCTCCTTTGAAATCAAATCTATTTTGAGTGTATTGAAAACTCGTAGCCAAAAAGGGCACCGATTTAGATTCACAGTAAATGCACAAATTAAAAGAAGGAAAGGCTCGCCTAACTAGCAGGCGAGCCTTTCGATTGCGGCTAATTAGCTCAGCGAAACCTTCTTGGTGGCAAGGTCGTAAACACCATGGGTAATTATGAGTTCGCCCTTATCGAAAGCCTCTTTAAGAATGTCGCTCTGATCGAGAAGTTGAATCGAGCTCTGAACCGAGTTTGCACTGACAGCCTCGGCAAGAGTGTGGCCAGCAGGCAAGCCTTTTAGCGCAGGAAGAATGCGCTCGACCAGGCCGGTAACGTGACCGCCAGGCATTACGCCCGAGGCCAAGGTTGCCTCTGAAGCCTTGACGGCACCGCAAAGACTGTGGCCTAGAACTACGATTACCTGAACGCCAAGGTGCTCAACTGCGTATTCCAAACTTCCTAGAACGTCATCATCAACAACGTTTCCAGCATTTCTAACAACGAACAGGTTGGCTGGGGTTAGGTCAAATAGTTCATCTGGCTGAACCCGTGAGTCTGCACAACCAAGCACGGCGGCGATTGGCCATTGACCATCGATTGCCTTTGCACCCTTTGGTGCGTACGACCAGCGAATTGGCTTTCCCTTCGCCCAGCGAATGTTTCCGCGACGCAAGAATGCAATCACGCGGCCTGGTTCGATTACCTTGCCATCTGGGCGAGCACCCCAAGCTGCGGCGGATGAGAAAATATTTGGAATGAACGCGGCAACAGCAGCCGCCGAAGCGCCAACAATTGCCTTACGACGAGATACTTCTGCTTTCAACATATGTGTTCCTATCAACTATTTGGGGGAATCCCCCACGCCTATAACTTACTAAACCCAAGTTCTATATTTGCCTAACTAACAGTTAAAAAGTTAAAAAAAGCCCGAGCCTTTCGGCCCGGGCTTTTTTTGTTGGTTCTATAGCGAAACGTTGAAGGTTACTACTACGTTTCTTGCCGATGAAGACGACTTAGCCTTTCCGCTGTTGTTCACAGTGGTGAAGCTGGCGGTTACGCCAAGAGTCTTCAGGTAAGCAGCTACTGCCTTGGCACGCGAAGTTGCACGCTTTTTGTCAAGTGCAGTTGCTGAACCATAGGTGTTTGCAATGACGCGAAGTGCTACTGGGGTCAGGCTGGTGCCGTTTACCAGTTCGCGCAACTTGTGCTTCTCGGTTGAGGTTAGCTTCACAGAACCGAAAGCGAACTTGACCGCCTTCGAGGTTACAAGAAGTGTTCCGGCCGAGTTGGCGCCAATCGAGGCTGACAGCAAGTTGTTCATAGTTGAAACTGCGTTGAGCTGCAACACGAAGGTTCCCTTGGCCAGCGAAACTGGAAGTTTAGCGACGAAGCTAACCTTTCCGTTCGCATCGGCAACTGCGCTGCCGATGCTTGTAGCGGTTCCGCTTACATAGAGACGAGCACGGCTTCCAGCTTTTAGACCGGTAGCAGAGACCGCAACCTTGTTACCAGCGTAAATAACCAGCTGGTTAGAGGTGTTTAGCGGCAAAGCCAAACCAAGGCTGTCAAGAGACTTGAACGTTACCAAGGTTCCTGCGGCGCTGGCGCGGAACACACCGCTGCTGGCGGTAGGAACTGCGATTGCGCCAAGGCTTGACTGATTGTCGAGAATCGAAACTGCACCGGCAGAAAGGCTGCTTGGAACCTGATCAAGAGCCGGGGTGCCCAGGCTGTTGGTTGGGGTGACGGTCGAAGCCGAAACGGTAGCAGTTGAGAAACCGATGTTGGTTTTAGTGCTCACTCGGAAGTAGTAGCCCACAGAGTTTGCCAAACCAGTCACACGAATGCTCGGGTTGGTTGACGCGGTGTGAACGAAAGTGTTCCAGGTGCTTGAGGTGCTGGCGCGGTATTCAACCTTGTAATCGCTAATGGTTTGACCGTGTAGGTCTGCCGTTAGCGGTGCGGTCCATCCGAGGTCTACTGCACTGTTGTTTGGCGAACCAATCAAGTTCAGCGGGCCACCAGGAAGCGGATTAGGAGTTACTGCATCTGCGGTTGAAATACCGGTTTGGTCATCGCCTTCGATGTTCACGGCGCGAACGCGGAACAGGTAGGCGGTGCCATTGGTAAGGCCGGTGATGGTTGCGGTTTCCAGTACCGAATTGGTATCAACGGTGGTGTGAGTCGAAGTCCAACTTCCACTACTGGCCAAACGGTAATCAACGTAGTAATTGGTGATCGGCGAACCGCCGTTGCTTGCCTTAGTCCAGGTAAGTGTTACCTGAGAATCTGCAGGAGTTGCGGTCAGCGCGGTCGACGGAGCTGGGCGAGTTAGCGGAATGACCGGAACAACTAGCTCACGCACTGCTCCGTAAACGGTGCTTGCCGAAAGCAGGCTTACCGAAATGCGAACGTTGTAAGAAGTGCCTGGCACAAAGTTTGCGCTGCCGAAAACAACTGAGCCGCTTACCGGGTAAGTGGTGATGTAGCTGTGTGCAGAAGTCCAAGCTTCAGTGGTTGCTTTGTATTCGATCTTCACTTTACCTGCGGCACTTGGAAGAATCGTTGGGTCTTCGAAAGCCACGCGAATCTGAGGGGTTCCGAATTCAACACCGTGAACGGTGTCGGCAACAACGCTTTCAACAATGCCAGGAAGCGTGTTCGCGGCAGGTGTGATGATGTCTGAACGAGGCGAAAGTGCAGAGTAACCAGAGCTGTTCTTGGTCTTCACCGCAAACTGCCAAGTGTGGCCGGTGGTTACGGTGTAATCGTCGTTGGCTGCAATGCTAGATGCCTCTACATAACCTGGCGAAGCGATTGCCGAGCCGTCTTTGTAAACATAGATGAGCGCTTTTTTGTAGTCTCCAGCGCTAAGGGCAGTGTCTTGATCCCAAACCAGGTGAACATTCAATCCAGAACCAGTTGTAGTAACAACCGGAGCATCAGCCGGCGCTGAGGGAACCGTTACAAGTCTTGTGACCCATCCCGACTCGTAGCGAGTGCCGTTGTCTTGGAAAGACTTTACGCGCACGTCGTAAGACAGGTCGTCGGTGAGACCCGTGAAGTCTTTGGTGGTAGGCACATTGGCGTTTGCAACATCAGCAGAAGCCAAATCTGGTAGCCAAGTGCTTGAAGTGGTTGCCTTGTACTGAAAAATAAGTCCGGTACGGGCAATTGAGCCACTTCCTGCGCCGACGTCAAAGTGCAACGTTCCTGCGTTGTAAGTGGTGGTGTAGGACGGTGTCGGCGGGGTGCCGTTGGCGGCCTGTGCAGGCGCGGAAACGACAAGCGCCGAGAAAATGGTTGCGACCGCGGCAATGATGCCGGCAACCTTACGTTTTGTCTGAAGCATTGAGCTTCTCCCCTTTCTTAGGTGATACCTCTAAGGTATCGCTAAAGACTGACGTTGGCGAGAATTGTTACGAAAACTTGAGGTAAAGTTTTGGCGCCTAAACGCCAGCGTCGTCGAGTGCCATGAGTTCGGTGGCGTCGAGCTCAACCTCAACCATGATCGACCTGAGTTGTTCAACAGTTCGGGCGCTGGCAATTGGCACCGCAACCGTAGGTTGGGCGCGCAGCCAAGCCAATGCAATTGCGGATGGTGTTACCTGGCGAGACGCAGCGATTGACTCGACAACCGCCAAAACCTTGTAGCCCTTCTCGTTGGCATAACCCTCGGCACCTTGAGATCGTTTAGAGTCAACTGTTACTCCTGGCTGATATTTGCCAGTCAAAAAGCCAGCTGCCAAAGAATAATAGGGGATGCCCTGAAGGCCCGTCTCGGCGAGCACCGGGGCGGCATCCGCCTCATATTCAAATCGCGAAACCAAGTTGTATTCGTTTTGCAAAGCCACATAAGAAGAAAGCCCCAAATCGCGGCTAACGGCGAGCGCCTCTTTCAACCTGGCACCGCTGTAGTTAGAAGCGGCAATGTAGCGAACCTTGCCGGCTTTCACCAGCGAGTCGAAGGCGGTGAGAGTTTCAACCAGAGAAACGCTTTGGTCGTCGGCGTGTGCGTAGTAAAGGTCTATGTAGTCGGTGTTGAGTCGGCGAAGCGAGTCGTCTGCCGCAGCAACAATATTGGATGCGGTGAGCCCAGGTCGGCTAGAAAGTTTAGAAACCTTGGTGGCAATAATGATGTCGGCTCGGCGACCTGACCGCATGGCCCAGTTGCCAATCACCGACTCGCTTTCACCACCCTGGTTTCCAGGAGCCCACTCAGAGTAAACATCGGCGGTGTCAATGAAGTTGCCGCCGGCATCAACGAACTCGCTGATTACCTCGTGCGACTGGGCTTCATCGGCGCTCCAGCCAAACACGTTGCCGCCCAAACAAAGGCTGGAAAGTTGAAGGTCGGTGTTGTTCAGGTTTATGCGTTCGCTCATACCGCTATTTTGCACCATCTATTGGGTACTAAGACACGGTTTATTTTCAGCGACTATTCAGTAGCTTCACAGAAATCACTGCCAAGGTTTCACCTATGACTGAACTGATAGCCCGCTTCAAAACCAACCGCAGCTGGAACCTCTCGGTTATTTCACTAGGTGTAATCTCTGGTGTTCTCTATCTATTCAATCTGGCAGGCGGCCAGCGCTCTGAGTACTACGCGTCAATTGCCGTCAGCATGAGCAAATCGTTCAGTAACTTCTTTTTTGGTGCTCTCGATGGCGCCGGCAACCTAACCCTCGACAAGATTCCTGGTTCTTACTGGATGCCGGCCATTTTTGTGAAACTCTTCGGCATGAGCACCTGGTCGGTAAACGCACCTAACGCTATTGCCACGGTTGGGCTGGTGTTGGTGATGGCCTTCACCGCCAAGCGCCTATTTGGCAACACCGCGGGAATAATTGCCGGGGTGCTCATTGCCGCAACGCCAATAATCACGGCGGTGGCTCGATCGAACCAGCCTGAGACCTTCTTCTTGCTTATGCTCGGTCTGGCGCTGAACCGAGCGGTTGCAGCCTTTCAAGCAAATAGCCGACGCTCGCTAATTGCCGCTGGCGCATGGATAGCCGCAGCATTTCACATGTACATGATCGAAGCCTGGGCGGTTTGGCCAGCCCTGATTATTGCTTGGTTCTTCACTGAGCAAAAACTTCTTAAAAAGGTAACCGACCTTGCCATCGCTGGGTCAATCAGCCTAGCTCTCTCGCTGGTTTGGATAGTTACAGTTTGGCTAATTCCAGCTTCAAACCGCCCCTACATTGGCGGCACCTACCACAACAACCCGTGGGAGATGGTGTTCGGCTATAACGCCCTGGGCCGCTTCTCGGCTACCTCCGAAGCCAATAGCACCACAGTAACGGGATTGGATTACAGAACTTTCACTCCGCCATTCGGAGGAACCGCAGGCATCGGCCGCATGTTCAACAACCAGGTTGCGGGCCAGATATCGTGGCTGATTCCGGCCACGGTGGTTGCCATCATCCTGTTGATTTGGATGAAGCAAAACCGAGCCCTAACTATTTTTCTTGGATCTTGGTTCGCGGTTTTCTTTGCAATGTTTTCGGCAGTGGCAGGAATGCACCAGTTCTATGTGAGTTCGCTCGCAATTCCAATGGCGCTTCTGATAGCCATGGCGATTGGCGCCGCCCTAAGGGTTAATAAGCCTTGGCTGCTATTGCTGTTGGCAGCACCAACCGTAATTTGGAGCGCGGGCATGTCTCAGCTCTACCCCGGTTACTTCACCTCTCTGCCTTATGTGCAGGCAGGGCTGTTGGTTGTGGCAATCGGGTTGATTCTGTTTGCCGGCGAAAACGCCCAGAAAAATTGGCAGAAAGTTTTGGTTGCATTTTCAGTTACGGCTGCAATGACCCTAACCCCGCTGGCTTGGTCGGTGGATGTAACCAATCACCCGAGTTCGATTAACCCAGCCGCCGGCCCAACCGAACTGCAATTCGGTGGCTTCGCCGGTCGCCCCGGCATGGGTGGTCGCCCGGGTGGAAACTTCGGTGGCCCCGGAATGGGTGGTCGCCCGGGTGGCGCACCTGCCGGTGGGTTTGGCCAACAAGACAACACTGCGCTACTCAAGTACCTTCAGACAAATCGCGGCGAGTTCAAGTACCTATTGGTTACCTTTGGAGCCCAAACTGCTGCCAGTTTTACCACCGCCACCGGCGACAACATTTTGCCAATTGGCGGTTTTGACGGCCAAGACCCATCCCCAACTCTTGCTCAATTCAAGAAAATGGTGAAGGCGGGCGAGATCAAATTCGTCTTAATGGGCGGTCAAGGCCGTGGCCCGGGTGGTCAGACTCAAACTGGGGTTGGCAGCCAAATTCAAAACTGGGTTACTAGCAACTGCAAGGTTGATGTGAACGCACCGACTGGCGCAGGTCTATACGATTGCTCGCCAAGCTACTAGGCGCCACCGTTTTCGCTTCGAAACACGTGAACAATCGCGTTGGCGTGACCGTGCCCCATGGAGTGATCGTTCTTCAAAAACGCCACCTGTTCCATGTGAGTCTTGCCGGCCACTTTGGCTAACACTTTCATCCAGTGTGAAATCGGCTGCCCGTAGGTTTTTTCAATCGAAGGAAAATATGATTTTGGGCCTTTGACCTTTTCTTCGCTCATAGAACCATTCTGGTGGAATAAAGTCTGTCTAGGTGCACTTTACTTAGTTGAATGCACCGACATAAAGGAGCCAAAATGCCAGCAGTAACCGCAGACACTCTGACCCTGCCCCGGCTTGAAACCGTGGTTGGTGCGGCTCGAACCATAAAGTCGGTCACCTATGGCCCGAAGGCTTACGAGGGCGAGGGGTTTCCGGTTACTCGAGCTTTCGCCGGCATTGCGTTTGCCGACCTCGACCCGTTTATTCACATGGATCAAATGGGTGAGGTCGAGTATGCACCGATGGAACCGAAGGGAACTCCGTGGCATCCGCATCGCGGCTTTGAAACCTTTACCTACATGATTGATGGCACCTTTCAGCATCAAGACAACCACGGTGGCGGTGGCATCATTGAGGATGGCGCGACCCAATACATGACTGCAGGCGCTGGAATATTGCACATCGAAACCCCACCGGAATCACTGGTTATTTCGGGTGGCATCTTTCACGGCATTCAGCTTTGGATCAACCTTCCAGGCGAAAAGAAGATGCTCACCCCGGCCTACCAGAGCCTCGAAGGCGAAGATGTCACTCTGCTTTCAAGTGCCGATGGCGGGGCGCTCATTCGAGTGCTGGCTGGCGAAATCGACGGCCACACCGGGCCAGGTAAATCGCAAACCCCGATGTCGATTGCGCACATAACCCTTGCCCCGGGGGCCTCGGTTTCTATTCCGTGGAACCCCATGTTCAACGCGCTGGCTTTCGCGCTGGCGGGTTCTGGCTCGGTTGGTGAAGGTGCCGCCGCTGCTCCCATTCACGAGAGTGGGCTGGCGGTGTTTGGCGCGGGCGACCGCGTAGTGCTTACCGCAGATGCAAAACAAGACGCCCGCACCGGCGCGCTCGAGATCTTCTTGCTTGGCGGCAAACCAATTCGCGAGCCGGTAGTGCACTACGGGCCGTTTGTGATGAACGACAAGGCGGGCGTGGTTCAAGCCATGGAGGATTACCACTTCGGTCGCTTCGGCCAGATTCCACCTGACGCAATTCAGCCCTATCGCGGGTAGATTAGCCACATGTTGCTTGAACCTCGGTTGGTGAAACTAACCACACGCACCGAGATCGAGGTTCGCCGCCTACTGCCCCACCTGCGCCAACGCTATATTGGCGCCTGGTGCTTCGTAGATCACTTCGGCCCAACCAATCAAACTAACGGAATGGTTGTTGCCGCTCACCCACACACCGGCTTACAAACGGCAACCTGGGTTTTCGAGGGTGAGGTGGAACACCGAGACAGTGTTGGTTCGGTGCAAGAAATCAAACCAGGCCAGCTAAACCTAATGACCGCTGGCCACGGTATTGCCCACAGTGAGCTTTCGTTGAAACGTGAGGGTAGGTTGCACGCCGTGCAACTTTGGATTGCCCTGCCCGATGCCGAACGAGAACGAATTCCAGATTTCGCACATCACGCCGATTTGCCAGTGGTGAACCTTGGTGCAGCAACAGTCAAAGTTTTTGTTGGCGAACTTCTTGGTGCCCGCTCATATGCTCGCACTTACACCAAACTGCTTGGTGCAGAAATTCGCATGCCAGCAAGTGCCTCGGTTACCGTTCCGCTAGAGGCCAACTTTGAACATGGCGTTCTAGTAGCCGAAGGAGCCGTCACCGTAAACAGTGAGCCGGTTGCGCTCAACCAAATGGAATATCTCGAAACCGGTCACCAGAACCTAACCCTCACAGCCACCGAAGACTGCACGCTGGTTCTGTTGGGCGGGGAACCGCTCGGCGAAAAATTACTCATGTGGTGGAACTTCATTGCCCGCAGCCACAGCGAAATAGTTGAGATGCGTCGCTCGTGGAACGCTCGCGAGCCACGGTTCGGCGAATTTTCAGACCAAATCGGTGGCTGGATTCCCGCCCCCGATTTGCCCAACGTAGAACTTCGCCCCCGCTAACCACTCAGGTTAAAGCGAATCGGGCCACCCGAAGGTGACCCGACCCAAAGTTTTTAACTAGTCGTCGTCGCCAACGATTTCGGCGTCAATGGCACCGTCTTCTGAAAGCTTGTAGTCGTCAACGCTAAAGCCCTGGCGTTTGGCTGCCTTGATTTCTGGCTGAGCGCTTGGCTTTACGTCGTCGATGCTCGACTCGATCATTGAAAGAACGCTGTCTTCTGAAACTAGACCCTTGAGGGAGCCCAAGAAGTCTTGAAGTTCGTCTTGCTCTTTCTCCATCTTCGCAAGGCGTGATTCGGCATCGCGAATCGAACCCATGGCATAGAACTCTGCCTTCTTGGCGATAAGTTCGCTCTGGCGACGTGCCTCAACCAATAACTGGTAGGCGTTGTTGCGAGCGGTCTCCATAAGGTTGTTGGCCTGCTGCTCGGTTTCGCGCAGGTGAGCCTCGGCTTCGGCAGAAAGTTCTTGACCACGGTTCATGGCGTCGTCTAGAACTTCGATTGCCTGCTGGTTGATTTCAGCGGCGCGCTGCGCAGCACTTTGAATCATGTCGTTCGACTCACGCTCTGCTTGGTTGCGCTTTTCAGCAATTTCGACATCCGTGTTAATTCGCATCTGCTCAACCGAACGAACTACCGAGTCAGACTCTGACTTCTGGCGGCTGAGTTCGTTGCGAATCTGCTGTGACTCTTCGGCAACCTCGCTGCGCATGCGAGCGGCTTCGGCCTGAGCGTTGGCAAGCAACTGCTGAGCTTCTTGCTGCATGTCCATGAGGTATTGCTCGGCCTCGCGGCGAACGTTCTCGGCGTTGTTGCGAGCAGCGCGGGTGAACGAATCGGTTTCTGCCTTCTGGCGTGCCAACTCGTTGCGCAACTGCTGCGACTCTTCTGCAAATTCATTACGGATGCGAGCTGCTTCTACCTGTGCGTTGGCAACCAACTGCTGGGCTTCTTGCTGCATGTCCATGAGGTATTGCTCGGCCTCGCGGCGAACGCCTTCGCTGCCGTTCTTGATGGTTTCAACTTCTTGGCGTGCATCGGCCTTGATCTTGGCGATCTCTTCTTCGGCCTGCATCTTGAGCACGGCAATTTCTTGCGTGGTGCGGGCAAGAGATTCACTGTTCTGCTGTTCAACCTGCTTGAGGCGGTTGGCGATGCGAGATTCAATGTGCTTGGCACCAAGTTCGCGTTCTGAAACTCGAACTTCAGCCTCTGCGATCATCTTTTCTGCCATCTTTTCGGCAGTGCTGATGGCCTTGCGAACTTCGCGCTCGGCATCTGCCATAGCGGTTTCGCGAATGCGAATGGCTTCTTGGCCAGCAACTTGAATCAGCTTTCCAGCCTGTTCTTCAGCTAGGCGCAGGGTGTTGCCAAACTGTGAACCAAGCTCGGCATAGTTGCCGGCAGCGTTCTTCTTGCTGTTCTGGCGCAACTCGATAATCTCGTTGCGCATCGATTCCATTTCGGCACTCGCACGCTGGTTGGCCTGAAGTTGTGTTTTGAGGTCGTCGACCAGGCGCGCAACAGCTGTGTCTACCTGATTAACGTCGTAGCCACGAAGTGCATACGAGAAACTGATTTCTTCCATACCCTGCCTATCAAAAAAATGGCGCGCAAGCGTCCCTGTAAAAGTGTAAAGGCTACGGCAAGCACCTGCAAACCATATTTATAATGTTTGGCCGAAATTTAATTATGCCTCACGTCAAAAAGAAACGACCCGAGATTGCTCCCGGGTCGTTTCTTTAGCTAATTCTTACGAACTAGGCCTTCTGACCGATGCCCTTAGCAACGAGCACTAGAAGTGCGGTCACTACGGTACCGATGGCGAGAGCCAAGATGTATAGAAGTGGGCTGCTCACCAGTGGGAACACGAAGATTCCACCGTGAGGTGCGCGTAGCTCGTTACCGAACAGTGCAACCAAAATGCCGGTTAGACCGGAACCGATCATGATCGAAGGGATCACGCGGATTGGGTCAGCAGCGGCGAATGGAATTGCACCTTCCGAGATGAACGATGCGCCAAGCAGCCAAGCTGCCTTGCCGTTCTCTTGCTCTGATTCGGTGAATGCGCTCTTGCGCAAAACGGTTGCAAGTGCAAGACCAAGTGGTGGGGTCATACCTGCAGCCATAACGATAGCCATGATTACTAGACGGCTGTCACCTGATGCAGCGGTTACACCGGCAAGACCGGTAACTGCGAAGGTGTAAGCAACCTTGTTAACTGGGCCACCCATGTCGAATGCCATCATCAGACCAAGAATCAAACCAAGAACGGCAAGTGCGCCGCCGCTTAGACCGGTCAACCAGGTGGTTAGACCGCTGATAAGACCGCCGATTGGAACCTTGAGAACGAGAACCATTGCGAAACCTGCAACCAAAGTAGCTAGAAGAGGAATAACAACAACTGGCATTACCGGACGAATCCAGTTTGGAACCTTCCAGCGTGAGATCCAAAGTGCTACACCACCGGCGATGAAACCGCCGAGGATAGCGCCGAGGAATCCGGTGCCGGTGCCCAGTGGGTTGCCGTCAAGACCGGTTGCAAGTGCACCGGCGACGAAACCTGGGGCTAGACCTGGACGGTCGGCGATTGCATAAGCAATGTAACCAGCGAGAACTGGCACGAAGAATGCAAAGGCTGCCTTACCAAGCCAGAAAATAATGAATGCCCAGTTCGCACCGTTGGTTAGGTCGAAACCGGTGATGCCGCCATTGGCATCGAGTGGAACTCCAGCTAGTTTTGCGTCGTAAACGCGAATACCACCGGTTGCTGCGTCTGAACCCATGAAAATCGATCCAAACAAGAAACCAAGGGCAATGAGGATACCGCCTGATGCAACAAACGGAATCATGTAGGACACACCGGTCATCAACCATTGGCGGATGCGCGATCCAATACCTGCGTTAGCCACTAGGACTTACCTTTCTTTATGTTCTTGGATTACGGTCGCAACCCAAGTTTTACTGCTTTGTTACTTCTTACCGAAAAGGCCGCCAAAAAGGCCGCCCTTTTTCTCGCTAGGGTTGGCATCGCTCTTTTTGGCAGGCTCTTGTGAAGCCGCCGGCGCGGTGCCAGCTACCTTTGCAGCGGAACCATTCGCCACTGCGTCGAGAATCTGTGTGATAACGCCAGGGGCGTCTTTCATTGCCTTGGCAACCGGAAGCTCAATGTAGGGCTTGCCGGCAAAACGTTCGCGGTCTTTAACCTCTAGGTCAACTGCAAAAATAACGGCATCGGCTGCATCGATAACCGACTGCTTCAGCGGGTTTGAACCGGCTGAACCCTGAGTTTCAACTACTAGGTCATGACCCATTTTTTTGCCAGCCTGCTCTAGCGCCTCAGCTGCCATATAGGTGTGTGCAATTCCGGTGATGCACGATGTAACACAAACAATCTTGGCCATTAGCCCTGTACCTCTCTGGTGATGATCTCGGCGATTTTCGCCGCACTCTTTTCAGCGCGAAGCGATTCGCGAAACTCTTCGTTCATAACCTTGCGCGCCAACTTGGCGAGAATCTCGAGGTGAGCGTTACCCTCACCCTTGGCAGGCGCCGCGATTAGAAAAATTAAATTGGATGGCCCGTCATCCGCACCGAAATCAATGCCGGTTGCGCTGGTTGCCACTGCCACCGATGGGGTGACAACGTAATCGCTCTGAGCGTGGGGAATGGCGATGCCACCCTCAATGCCGGTTGGAAAGTGCTCTTCTCTTTTGGCAACTGCCTCGAGGTAAGGTTCGATTTCGGTAATGCGACCTTCGGCTAATAGTCGCTCTGCTAGTTCTCTGACTGCTTGCTCTTTGGTGCTAGCTGCTATGTCAACGATGACAATCTGTTCGGTAGTTACCGCATTACTCAATGAAACGCCTTTGTTAGGTTGTGTTGCCACTTCTGTTGAAACTTTAGTGCTAGATAAAAGTGAATAAACGTTCATTTTGCATTTTTCTACAACGAAAACGTTATGAAAAACCGTGTGTTTTTGCTTGATTTTCTTGTTCGCAATCAAGCGAGTAACCTTAGTTCATTGATTTCTAGACGTTTGGAGCAACAATATGTCTCTTATTAAAGGCGTGGTCGAAGTTCTCGACCCAATCGGTTTGCACGCCAGACCAGCTAGCCAGATTGTGAAGCTAGTAAAAGAAAGTGGCCTCGAAATTGAGATTGGCCGTGAGGGTGAAGAATTCGCCAAGGCAAACTCGGCACTTCGACTAATGAGCCTGCAAATTAAACCAAACGAAAAACTAACAGTCACCGTAGCCACCGATGACAGCACTCTGGGTCAGAGCCTGATCGCTCAGATTCAGGAATTTCTAAAGGGCTAGCGGTGTCGCTCAGCGAAGGAGCCGTGCTCGCCGGTCTCGGCGTTGGCCTGATTTCGGCGGTTGGCGAAGTGCACGTTGTAAAGCCTGCGGCAGCTCTGCCCGAATGGTCGAAAGACGGCGGTGACGCTGATGCAAAAAAGGTGGCACTTCGCGAGGCGATTGACGCGGTTTCGAAGCATCTCGACGAGCTTGGCGAAAAAGCCGGCGGCACCAGTGCTGAGATTTTTGATGCTCTCAAGATGTTTCTTGAAGATGACGAACTTATTGACATGGCAAACGACGCCATTGACGAAGGCTGGTCGGCTGCAGCTGCCTATGGAAAGTCAGTCGACACCTTCGGTGAACTCATTGGCGGCGACCCAACTTTTGCCGAGCGAGTTGCCGACCTGCAAGACCTTTCAAAGCGAGTTCAGGCTCACCTAGCCGGAATCGAACTGGGGCTTGAACTACCCGAGACCGGTTCAATCATTTTGGTTGGCGAAGATTTTTCGCCTGCCGACACCGCACAGTTCACGCCGGCTGTGGTTGGCGTAATCACCACCAAGGGTGGCCCAACCTCGCACACCGCAATCATTTGCCGTTCTCGTTCGATTGCCGCGGTGGTTTCATGTGCCGGTGCAAAAGACTTAGCCGACGGTGACCTGGTGCTGGTTGACCCGGTTGGCGACCGCGTGGTTCTAAGCGGCGATGCGTCTTTGGCAACCAAGCCAATTTCGTTTATTGCCGTGAACGACAAGCCGGTGATTCCGGTTCGCGCCAACATTGGCACCCTGAACGATGCCGAAGAAGCTGCCAAAACCGATGCCGAGGGTGTTGGGTTGTTTCGCACCGAACTTCTATATCTTTCGGCGGCAACTGCGCCGAGTGTTTCCGAGCAAACCGCGTCTTACGCGGCCATCTTGACGGCGGCACCCGTGGGCCCAATTGTGGTTCGAACCATTGATGCCGGAAGCGACAAGCCAGTTCCCTTCTTGAACATGCCTCACGAAGAAAACCCTTCGCTCGGCGTTCGCGGTTTTCGATTGATTGTTGAGCACCGCAGTTTCATTGAAGATCAGCTTCGCTCACTTGAAGCCGCCCGACAGCAAACCGGTCGTGAGGTTTGGGTGATGGCACCAATGATTGCCACCCTCGACGAAACCAAGCAGTTTGCCGAACTCGCTAGAAGCATCGGCAAGTTCAAGGTTGGCATCATGGTTGAGACGCCTTCCATTGCGGCTCTAGTTGACCAACTTGGCTCGGTAGTTGATTTCGTGAGCATTGGCACCAATGACCTTTCGCAATACCTCTTTGCTGCCGATCGCATGAACCCATCTCTCGGAGCTCTGCTAAACCACTGGCAGCCGGCACTGATTCGCACCCTGGCCCGCATTGCGGCCGGCGGTGAAAACGGCGGTTTCTCGGTTGGCGTTTGCGGTGAGAGCGCCTCAGACCCAGCCTTCGCAGTTGTGCTCGCCGGTCTTGGCATAAGTTCGGTTAGCGTTTCGCGTTCGCAAGTTGCAGCCGTTCGAAACGCACTTGAGTCGCTGAACCTGGGCACCGCTAAAGAGATTGCCAACAAGGTGCTAAAGGCAACCAGTGCTGAAGAAGCCAAAGCCATAGCGCTTGACGCCTTGGCTAGTCTCTAAATATGACCGCACCAAAACACAGCAAAGTAAGCATCGTTGGCGCTGGTGCCGTTGGGTCTTCGATGGCCTATGCCATGTTGATTCGCGACTCCGCCCAAGACCTTGTGCTTTACGACACCAACACCGCCAAAGTGACCGCCGAGGTGCTTGACCTGGCCCACGGCACACAGTTCACTGGCGGCTCTTCTATTAATGGTGGCGACGACATTGCGCTAACTGCCGAGTCAGACGTGATTGTGATTACGGCTGGCGCGAAGCAAAACCCCGGTCAAACCCGGCTTGAGTTGGCAGCCGTGAATGTTGGCATTCTGCGCCAATTGCTTCCAAGCCTGCTGAAACTTTCCCCGAACGCAATCTTCTTGCTCGTAACCAACCCGTGCGATGTGTTGGCTACCGTTGCCATCGAAATCACTGGCTTACCTGCAAATCGGGTGTTCTCATCTGGCACGGTTCTCGACACCTCTCGCCTGCGCTGGTTGCTTGGCGATCGACTCGGTGTTAGCACCAGCAGCGTTCACGCCATCATTGTTGGCGAGCACGGTGACAGCGAGTTTGCGCTGTGGTCGCAGGCTTCGATTGGGCCGGTGCCCCTTGCCGACTGGAAAGATGACGGCGGGCAAACGCTAACATCCGGTGAACTCGACTCGATCTCAAATCTTGTGAAGCGCGCGGCCTACCGAGTTATTGAAGGCAAGGGCGCCACGAACTATGCCATTGGGCTTTCCGGCGCACGAATTGTTGAAGCGATACTCACCGATGAAAATGCCATTTTGCCAGTGTCATCGTTATTGAATAACTACCACGGCGTGAGCGGTGTTGCCATGTCGGTTCCAACACTGGTAAATCGCCAAGGCGCGGCAAAGGCCATCGAAGTGGCAATGAACGCCAAAGAGCTCGAACTTTTCAAAGCCTCGGCTGCGGCAATTGCAGCCTCTCTAGAAAGTGTGCGCTAATGGTTACCTCAAAAGAGTGGTCAAAGTTTGCCGCGAGCCGACGCAGCAAACGTGACTTTCTGCCCAAAGCCGTTGCGCCAGAACTTATCGACGAGCTACTCACCGACGCCATGACGGCACCGAGCTGGTCGAACACCAGACCCTATATTGTTGCCGTGGCTAGCGGCGAGGTGCGCGACCGCATCAGTGCCGCCATGGTTGAGCGGTGGCGGATTGGTAGCGAGGCCAGGGCAATCGGATGGCGTGGCTGGCTTACCTTGGCAAGAAACTTGAAGGTGCTTCCTCGGTCGGAATATCGCATGGTTCTGAACTACCCGAGCCCACTAAAGCGTCGCGCTCAAATCATCGGGCGCGACCTTTACGCCGTGCTCAAGGTTCCTCGCGGTGACCGGCGCGCTCGCGATGCGCAGTGGCAGCGCAACTACGAGTTTTTCGGTGCCCCGGTTGAGGTTTTCGTTTTTTACCACAACGGTCTGGGCATTCCTGCCGCCAGTGATGCCGGCCTCTTTATGCAGAACTTTATGCTGGCTGCGCATGCGCGGGGCTTGGGAACCTGCGCCCAGGGCGCACTTGCCATTTGGCCAGACCTAGTTCGCGCCGAGTTCCACGTTCCGAAAGATTACAAGTTGCTCTGCGGAATAGCCCTCGGCTACCCTACCGACGCCGAAGTAAACAGCTTCGGTGCCGAGCGAATTTCTGCCGCCGAGATCACGGCAGAAATTCGAACCACTAGTAAATAGTTATTGAACCCGAATAGGTAACCTGACCACCAGGGGTAGTTACCGTAAAGTTTCCGCTGGTCGCTGAGCCAGGAACCACAAATGTTATTTGAGTGGCAGAAATAACCGTAAACGAGCTCACCACCGTGCCGTTGAAGCTGATGGCAGAAACCCCAGATAGGTTTGTTCCGCTAACCGTGATGACTGACCCCACTGTTGCCACGGTAGGAGCCACTCCGGCGCTCGATATTGTTGGCGTAGCTGAGTTCGACTGATATGAATAGGTGAGCAGCCCAGAGTTACCGCCAGCGGTGGTTACCTTGATGGCAGACCCGCCCGAAGACACAACCGGAACCGTTGCCAGAATCGAGGTTGAGCTGAGAACGATAAACCGGGCACTGGTGGTTCCAAATGTGACGGCAGTTGCAGAAGCCAGGTTGCTTCCCGTTATTGTGACTGCCGAGCCAGGCCCACCCCTTGACGATGAAACTCGAGAAATTGTTGGCGCCGTGACTCCAGTTGAAATAGTTATGTTTGGCGCCGAAACGTTAGGGGTTGCGTTCGGGGTGTTCAAAATAATTGTTTTTGCTGAACCAGCAGTCACCCCAGACGGAACCCCCACATAAATAGTCGACGCAGTTGCCGTGAAACTGGTAGCAGCCACGCCGCCGATGGTAACCGAGCGCACCAGATTTAGGTTGCTTCCGGTGATGGTTAGGCTCGAACCCACTTTGGCTGTGGTTGGTGAAACAGATCTTGCCGAAACCGTTGGGTAAGTGACCGTGAAGTTTGTGCCTGAGGTTGCGGTTTGGTCGTCAGAGGTCTTTACCCAAACCTGACCACCAGAGGTTCCTGGCGCTACGGTCGCAGTAACGGTTCCAGCTGATGCCACCACGTTGGTGGCACCGATGCCGCCAATCTTTACCTGGTTCACCTTCGCCAAAGAGGTTCCGGTAATGGTGATGGTGGAACCGATGGCGCCCGAGTTAGTAATCGAACTGATTGCCGTGGCAGGTGCGGCACAGTTCAAGAACTTGAACTTTGAAATGTAGGTTTGCCAGTTAAAAACGCCGTCTGCGGCAAGATATTCGGTTGCGGCCCAGAAGGTGCAGTCATCGGCTGGGTCAACTGCCATCGCCGAATAGTCGCCCCAACGTGAATAGGTAATTTGAGAGCCAGTGCCAGACTTTACGATCGATTCTCCTTGAGCCAAGGTTCCAAGAGTGTCGTTTACGAGTCGGCCAGCCACCGCCATTGCCGGATTCATGGCGCTCGAACTAACCGAGTAAACCATAGCGATATTTCCAACCTGATCCATGGCAATCGACGGCATCCAACGGTGGTTACTGTTTGGGTTATAGGTTCCCGATTGATATGTGGTTAACGAACTACCGCTTGGCCTAAATTCATACCAACGCACCGAAGTAGCGGTTGAACCATCAACGGTGTGAGAGGCAACAAACGAATCTTGACCGCCTATTCTGCGATAGGCAAAACGATTCATGAGGCGATCTGCAAGCGTGTCTAGGGTCATCGAGGTTCCTAGCTGCGGCACACAGGTGTAGTCGGGAACGGCTGGGCAGGCCAGGTTAAAGTTTGGAATCGTAACCGAATTCAGGTTCGATTTTGTGAGCGAAGAACTTCTCGCCCCGAAGGTTGGGCTTAATCGCCACATTGCCATAGTGCTAGAAGTGTCTAGTGCCATGGCATAGGCCTGGGTTCCTTGAGTTGGTGGCGTGCTGCCATCAATCGTGGCAACCAGAACGCCGCCGTAATTCGGGTCACTTGCCGTGCAGGCTTGGGTTGCGGCTTGCCCAGCTAGCATTTTGACCCGGTCATAGGCGCAAATGAACGAGCCAGTCCAGCCAGAGCCATCAACATCGAAGCCGTTGAAGGTTGTGTAGTAGGCGTCAGGCCAAACCGCTAACTTCGGGTAGTCGGGGAACACCGTGTATCCGAAACTGTAACGGTAATACTGACCAGTGGCATCGCTGGTTTTACTTACGGCAACGCATTGCAAGTAAGGATTGCGAAGACCGTTAGTGGTGTGAGAAACCGCGAACTGGCTGATAATCCAGCGGTTCGCAAGCCGATCGTATGCCACAGTTGGGTCGCCATCGTTGTCAGTCTGGCAACCGCCACCGAAACCAGACCACAGGGTGTTGATTGCCACCGGGCCATAGAGTCGAGCACCCGCCTTACTGAAGACGGCTAATCCGCTGTTCACAACCTCAACAATTTGAGAGGCGCTCACATCCATGTTGGTGTCTGGTGGAACCGAGTTAACCGTGAAGCCATTGGTTCCATCGCCAAGGCCGTTAAAGCCAGTTGAGGTTGGTAACTTCGGTGTTGCCGCGGTCTTGGACGACTTGACCGTGAATGACTTTTGCACCTGAGTGTCAGGTTTCGTGAAATTGGCCTTGTTCAGTTTGGGGTAAGACTCTTCGCGAAGCCTTTCAAGTTTTTCGCCAAGGGCATCGTCTTCTTCGATTTTGTTTTTGGCGGCACTAATTTTTAGCAGCGGCGCTGAAACGTCTTGATGCAACTGATTGGTAATAGCTGGGCCGTTATTCGAACGCTGCGCATTCAATGTGGCAGGCAAGTTAATTGCCACGATGCCGCCAACCACTATGGCAGAACCTAAAACGCCTGCAACCAATCGCTTCAACTTAGTCAAAGTACCCTCTTATATTCGTGTGTTTGCTGCTATTTAAATAGTAACTCGCGCACCCTTGGAATCACCTGTGAACCATAGAGACCAATGGATGCAAGTAACTTCGAGTGCGGAACTGGGCCGTTGGCGTATTTCAGATCGAACCGGCTGGCTTGAACCGCGTTCATGGCGTAGGCGATTTTTTGGGCAACGGTCTCTGGCGAGCCAACGTAAAGTGAACCAGACTCAACCTCATCGATGAAGCGGGCGTAGGTGGTTGGAGGCCAACCGCGCTCACGACCTAGGCGCCCCACGAATTGCTCGTAGTGCGGCCATAACTCTGCGATGGCCTGCTCATCGGTCTCGGCGATGTGACCCGGCGAGTGAATCGAAATGGGCAGCGGCGTGCGGTCGAACTGCTCTAGGGCGTGATGGTAAAGCCCGCTGAACTGGTTAAACCTAGCCGGGTCACCGCCGATGATGGCAAGGGCCAGGGGCAGCCCCAAGCGAGCAGCTCGAATCACCGATTCTGGGCTGCCACCAACGCCCACCCGCATGGGAATCGCACCGCGCTCGGTCTTCGGGTAAACCTCTTGATTTTCAAGCGGGGCTCGCACCGTGCCGCTCCAGGTAACAGCCTTTTCGGTGAGCAACTCAACTAGCAGCTCTAGCTTCTCTTCGAAAAGGGCGTGGTAGGCACTTAGCTCGTAACCAAAAAGTGGAAACGACTCGGTGAACGAACCGCGGCCAGCGGTGATTTCGGCACGCCCGTTAGATAGTGCATCCAGCGTTGAAAAACGTTGAAACACTCGCACCGGGTCATCACTCGAGAGCACGGTCACGCCGGTGCCGAGCACAATCTTTTCGGTGCGGGTGGCAATGCCGGCCAGCACCGTGTCGGGGGCTGAAACCGCAAAGTCATCGCGGTGGTGCTCACCGATGTTGAAATGATGAATGCCAAGGTCGTCGGCCAAAATGGCTTGCTCAACAATGTGGCGAATCACGGTGCCTGCCGACTCGGTCTTACCGTTTTCGTCAACCGTGATGTCGCCGAAGGTGTCAAGGCCAAATCGTAAATCTTGCGGGTTCATTAATTCCTATTGATTGATTAGTCGTTTGCAGCGGCAAGTTGGCCGCAGGCGCCGTCGAT
>CANFOX010000004.1 GCA_947448845.1 Microbacteriaceae bacterium
TCGCCGTGAAAGAGACAAGCTTGAAAAGACTCTTGGCGGTATTAAGACCGTAACCAAGACCCCTTCGGCAATCTGGGTTGTAGACACCAACAAAGAGCACCTTGCCATCACCGAAGCCAAGAAGCTTGGTATTCCGGTAATCGGAATTCTCGACACCAATTGTGACCCAGATGAGGTCACCATTGGTATTCCAGGAAACGACGACGCTATTCGCTCGGTGCACCTGCTAACCCGTGTTATTGCCGACGCAGTGGCAGAAGGTCTGATTGCTCGTCACTCAAAGCCTGAGTCTGAAGCAGAACCGCTAGCCGAATGGGAGCGCGAGCTTCTCGAGGCGCCAGTTGTTGCCGCCGAGGTTGCAGCACCTGCCGCAGAAGCCGTCGTTGAGGTTTCAGCAGCCGTTGAAACTGCAGAGGCCGTTGAGGCGCCGGTAGTTGTTGAGGCTCCTGCTAAGGAAGCCGCACCTAAGGCAGAAAAGCCTGCCGCTAAGGCACCAGAAAAGAAGCCGGCCGCAAAGAAGCCGGCCGCAAAGAAGGAAGCTAAGTAAATGGCAAACTACACCGCAGCCGACGTAAAGGCACTTCGCGAGCGCAGTGGCGCTGGCATGATGGATTGCAAAGGCGCACTCGACGAAGCTGACGGCAACGTCGACAAGGCACTTGAGTTTCTTCGTCTAAAGGGCCTCAAGGGCGTTACCAAGCGTGAAGGTCGCACCACCAGCAATGGTCTTGTGATTGCTCGCGTTGATGGTGGCACCGGCTACCTAATTGAACTTGCCTGTGAAACCGACTTCGTTGCTAAGGCAGACAAGTTCGTTGCTCTTGGCGAGGCAATTGGCGACGCAATCGTTGCCGCCAACGCAGACACCGTTGAGAAGGCTCTTGCCGCACCTCTAAACGGCAAGACTGTTGGCGATGCAATCACCGACGAAGCCGCAATCATTGGCGAAAAGGTTGAGCTTCGACGCGTTGCAGTTGTAAAAGACGCAGCAGTTGACGCTTACCTTCACCGCACCAGCCGCGACCTACCACCACAGGTTGGCGTTTTGGTCGCATACTCGGGTAGCGACGCAGAAACCGCTCACGACGTTGCAGTGCACATTGCAGCCTTCAGCCCAAGCGTGCTAAACCGCGACGAAATCGACTCTGCAACCGTTGAAACCGAACGTCGCATTGCAGAGGAAACCGCACGCACCGAAGGCAAGCCTGAGGCAGCGCTTCCGAAGATCATCGAAGGTCGCGTGAACGGATTCTTCAAGGAAAACGTTCTGCTAGAGCAAGACTTCGCAAAAGACAACAAGCAGTCGGTTGGCAAGGTTCTTGAGAACGCTGGCGTAACCGTTTCTTCGTTCGTTCGCTTTCGCGTCGGCGCCTAAAACAAGCATTTCGAAAAGGCTCGAGTGGTTTTCACTCGGGCCTTTTCGCTTGGCGCGCCTAATATAGAAAAGACCCCACGGAAAGGCTCGGCATGTCAAAAAAACGCAGAGTATTACTCAAACTTTCCGGAGAAGCCTTTGGTGGCGGAACCGTTGGCGTAAACCCAGATGTTGTTGCTGAAATGGCTCGCGAAATCGCCCAAGCCACCAAGGATGCCGAAATTGCCATCGTGGTTGGTGGCGGTAACTTCTTCAGAGGCGCAGAGCTTTCGCAGCGGGGCATGGAGCGCTCGCGCGCCGACTACATGGGTATGTTGGGCACCGTGATGAACGCCCTGGCCCTTCAAGATTTTCTAGAGCAGGCCGGCGCCAGCGTGCGCGTGCAGTCTGCCATTAGCATGGCCCAGGTAACCGAGCCTTACATTCCGCTTCGAGCCATTCGTCACCTCGAAAAAGGTCGCGTTGTAATCTTTGGCGCTGGTGCGGGTTTGCCATACTTTTCGACCGACACCGTGGCGGCTCAGCGGGCACTTGAGATTCACGCTGATGAGGTCTTGGTCGCCAAAAACGGCGTCGATGGCGTTTACACAGCAGACCCAAAGAAAGATTCCAGCGCTACCCGAATCGAGCATCTGACCTACCAGGAGGCCTTGGTAAAGGGCTTGAAGGTAGTTGACGCCACAGCATTCAGTCTTTGCATGGACAACAAAATGCCGATGCGCGTATTTGGCATGACCGATGGAAGCATCACCAAGGCAATCAAGGGGGCCAAAATCGGCACCCTGGTGACCGTTTAGTTTTTACCAAGGAGAACAAAAATGATTAGCGACATTCTGTCAACCGCAAACGAAAAGATGGCGAAGGCCGTCGAGTTTGCCAAAGAAGACTTTGCCACCGTTCGCACCGGTCGCGCGAATCCGCAAATGTTTCAGAAAATCATGGTTGATTACTACGGCACCCCAACCCCGCTGGCTCAGCTGGGCTCTCTGCAGAACCCAGAGGCTCGCACCATTTTGATTACGCCCTACGACAAAGGTGCATTGCAGGCTATCGAAAAAGCCCTGAACGACACCCCAAACCTAGGTGCCAGCCCGAACAACGACGGCACCGTGATTCGCATCACACTGCCTGATCTCACCGAAGATCGCCGCAAGGAATACGTGAAGCTCGTGAAGCAGAAGGCAGAAGACCACCGTGTTGCAATTCGCAACATTCGCCGCAAAGGAAAAGACGACCTTGACGCGCTCAAGAAAGACTCAGCCGCCGGGGATGATGAACTAGCCCGTGCCGAAAAAGAACTTGAAGCCGCTACCAAAACTCACGTCGACCAGATTGACGAGGCTTTGAAGCGCAAAGAAGCCGAACTTCTAGAGGTCTAATGACCACTGCACCAAACACCGGGCGAAGCCTCTCTAAATCGGTACTCATTGGATTACTGCTTGGCGCAGTTTTCTTGGCGAGCATTTTGGTTTACAAAGAGGCCTTTATTGGCTTAGCCGCAGCGGCCGCAGCCGCCGGTTCTTGGGAGCTTGCCACCGCCATTCGAGTGCGCGGCTGGTGGGTGCAGCGGGTTCCGGTAACGCTTGGTTCACTTGCCATAATGCCAGCTGCCTACTTCGGCGGCCCCTATTGGCAGTGGATTACCGCTTTGGCGATTGTGGGAGCACTGATTGTTTCTCGACTCATAGTGCTGCTTATTCATCCGCGTGAGGGTGGCAACAAGCTTGGTGACATGCTTCGCGATTTTGCTACGGCTGCGTTCGTGGTTATCTATTTGCCGCTAACCACCAGTTTCACGGTTTTGCTGCTGCGTCGCCCAGTAGATGGCCAAACTCTGGTTCTTTTGCTCATAGTCACGGTGGCCATGATTGACACAGCTGGTTACTTGATCGGGCGCACCTTTGGCAGACATAAGATGGCGCCTGGAGTGAGCCCGAAAAAAAGCATCGAGGGTTTAATTGCCTCTATTTCGGCAGGGGTTGTAACCGTATTGCTTTTCACAATTTTCGGGCTTCACAAGCCTTGGTGGCTCGGCCTGGTATTGGCAGCCATAATTTTGCTTGCAGCTGTTTTCGGTGATCTGGCCGAGTCGCTAATCAAACGCGACCTTGGAATCAAAGACATGAGTGCTTGGCTGCCCGGCCACGGTGGCATTATGGATCGCCTTGACTCGATTTTGCCAAGCGCTCTGGTCACCTATCTTTTTGCCATTTTCTTTCTCAATTAATCGAAAGCACATTCAATGCCTGCACCTTTTGAACTCGCCCAGAAGCGCGAACTTGGTTACGAGCCATCACAGGTAGACCAACTAATTGCAACGGCGCGAGCCCAGTTTGCCGATGAACGAAAGTCACTCATCACTGCCGCCGAACTTCGTAAAACTGAGTTCGATTTGGTGCGAGGTGGCTATGCGATTGCCGCAGTTGATGCTGCAATCGACCGACTGGACGACGCATTGGCCTCGATTGAAATTGCTGCCGTATTGCGCCATCACGGTCGAGATATCGTTGACAAAGTTAAATCTGATGCCACCGCTCTACTTTTTGGCCGAATCGAGCGCCCGGCTCGCAAGCGTTTCAGCGGCACAAGTTGGCTGCTTCGTGGTTACTCAAAGAGGCAGGTGGATGTTTTAGTTGAACTAATTGATTTGCATCTAACTTCTGGTAGCCAGCTAAACATTGAGCAGTTTCGCCGGGTTATTTTCAAGGCGAAACGTCGCGGCTACAACGAAGCCCAGGTTGACGCCTTTGTAGATAAAACCATTGAACTGCTGCAGCTTGAAAAGAACTCTTAGCTTTTTTGTTGCCGGCGCTTTAGCTCTCGGCAGCCTCACACTGGCTCAATCGGCGATAGCCGCCTCTAAGCCGGCACTTGCACTTGCGGCACTAAACCATTTGCCGCTGAAAGGTCGCGCGCCAAAAACGGGTTACTCGCGAGACCTGTTCAGTAACGGGTGGGGTCGGGTGGCCGGTTGCGACACCAGAAACTTCATTTTGGCTCGTGATCTAACCAAAGTTACTTTCACAACCGCATGCACCGTAAACACGGGAGTGCTGAAAGACCCTTACACGGGAAAGATCATTTCATTTCGCAGGGGAGTGGGCACTTCGCTGGCGGTGCAAATTGACCACGTAGTGGCCCTGAGTGACGCTTGGCAAAAAGGTGGGCAAAAACTTACTGCTGCGGCTCGCTACTCGCTTTACAACGATCCGCTTAACCTGCTGGCGGTAGATGGGCCAACCAATCAGCAAAAGAGCGACAGCGATGCCGCCAGCTGGCTACCCCCAAGTAAACCTTTTCGGTGCCAATACGTTTCTAGGCAGATAGCAGTAAAGGCTAAATACCACCTTTGGGTAACGAGTGCCGAAAAGGCCACCATGAAGAACGTGCTAGCTACCTGCCCGAATCAGCGGGTTCCGGTCAAGTAATCGGCGACATCCATAAACCTTCAGGGTAAACTTTAGGGTGAACGAGCGAAAGGAGTCGCCATGGGTCGTCACGCTGCCGATGTGCCAACCCTTTCTTCTCGTGTCTCAGACCGCTTGGGGCTTAGTAAGCCGAAGCACCGCCTTCGCCAAGCTCGCGCTCTGGTTCGACCGAACCTGATTCCGGTTTGGGGTTTTGTTTTTGTGGTTGGTTGGGTTTTGGTAACCGTGGTTGACCCATACTCTGGCACACTCACAAGCGCCCAGGCGAGCATGCTTGAGATCTCAACTAATGAAAGCCAAGACCTTAGTATTTCAAGTGCTCAAACCATCAGTTTTGCGCGCGGCGGCTACGAGGTTATCACCGGAAAATCGGCTAGCAAGCTCTTTGTGCAGGTGGCGCAGACTCCAGACGTTGGCACATCTCAGGCCTATGCTTTCGACTACATTCAAAAATTTAACTGGGGTTACGACCAGTATTCCTGCTTGGTAACCCTTTGGAACCGTGAGTCAAACTGGCGCATTAATGCGGCGAACTCAAGCTCTGGCGCTTATGGCATTCCGCAGGCGTTACCCGGAACCAAGATGGCCAGCGAGGGTGCCGACTGGCTAACCAACCCAGAAACTCAGATTCGCTGGGGTGCCAAATACATAAAGGCCCGCTACGGCTCGGCCTGTGCAGCTCTGGTTCACTCTAATAACCTCGGATGGTATTAGTGCCTCGCAGTAACCGCCCGAAACGCGCCAAGAGCGGCAAGCATTCCGAACCTGAAGCACTAAACCTTGAAGTGGCTCGATTTGGCCTGAAAACCACCACTGTGAAGCGCGGCGTTGAATACACCGTTCAAAGCACCAACGGTGCCTTGGCTGACGACGGAAAAACTTGGGTTTGCCCAGAGTGCGGCATTTTGATTTCAAAGGGAACGGCTCATACCGTTGCCTGGGATGCCGTTCGCGGCTTAGATACCAGAAGGCATTTTCACAATCACTGTTGGAAGGTATTTCAGGGGCCATTGCTTTGATTGAAATTCGCTCAGATGTTTTGCTGCCAAGCGAACGTGAACCAATTGTTTTAACCACCGAAGACGGGTTTCGTCTGGTGGGCGAGTTGGCTTTGCCAATGAACGGTGCCCCAACGGCCACCCTAATTACCCTGCATCCACTGCCAACGCACGGTGGCTTCATGGATTCCCATGTGTTCAGAAAGGCCGCAAATCGCTTGCCAGAGATGGCAAACCTGGCGGTTTTGCGGTTCAACACGCGTGGCACCGAATCGCCACACGGGCGATCTGAGGGGCGTTTTGAACAGGGAATTGGTGAGGCTGCCGACCTTCGGGCTGCAGTAGATTTTGCAAGGTCGCGAAACTTGCCAAACTTGTGGCTGGTTGGTTGGTCGTTCGGCACAGAACTGGCCCTGAAATACGGTGCAGATCAACCAGTGGTTGGGGCAATTTTGCTGGCACCACCGCTTCACCGCGCCACCCAAGAAGAAGTTGACTCGTGGTCGAACAACGGCAAACAGCTTTTGGTTTTGGTGCCAGAATTCGATGACTACCTGATTCCAGATCAGGCTAAAGCTCGGTTTGCCAGTGTTGAGCAGGCAGAGGTTATTGGCATTGATGGCGCAAAGCACCTTTGGGTGGGCGAAAACGCTACTTCAAGAGTGCTGAATGAAATCGTGCGGCTCGTAAACCCAACTGCTTACCCACTGCCAAAAACTTGGCCAGACCTGGTTTCTTAGAGCTCTTGTTGCCTAGGTGCAACGACCTGGCGAATAATCAAAATCACGGATGCCGCAACCGGAATCGAAACCAGCGCACCCATGACCCCAAGCAGCGCGCCGCCAGCTAGAGCGGCAACAACCACTACGGCACCGGGTACCGAAACGGCACGTTTCATGATTCGTGGGCTGATGAGATATGCCTCAACCTGCATGTAAACCAGGTAGTAGATGGCGATAACCAGGGCGGTGGTAGGTGAAGCGGTTAGGGCAACCAAGGTTGCGATTATGGCAATGGAAAGTGAGCCAACCAGTGGAATCATTGCCAGCACAAAAGCGATGGCAGCAATCACAATCGGGTATGGAACGCCAATAATCATTGCGGCGATTAGACCAAATGCGGCGTTCAAAAAAGCAACGGAAACTTGACCGATTACGTAGCGACCGATGGCATCTGCCACCTGATCTGAGATGTCAATGAACTTGGTGCGGCGGCTAAGTGGAACCAGCGCGTAAACCCAGCGTTTGAAGCTGCTGAGCGATGCCATGAAGTACAGACTCAGAATGATGACAATCAACCCACCCACGAATCCGTTGAAAATAGTGACGCTAACCTGAACCACACCGCCCAGAAGTTGGGCCCAGTGGCTGGAATCGACCAGATAGGTTTTTACCGAATTGAGGGCGTCTGTAATAGAGCCACCGAATCGGGCATCAAGAGTGACTACCCAGTCGAGTTTTTGAAACCCAGTGAGCACATCCGGGGCAATCTTGATGAAGTTTGCGGCCTCGCGAAAAAGCGTTGGGGCAAGTGTGCCAACAATAAGTCCTAGAAAACCAAGCAGGCCAACCACGACAACCGAGATGGCTACCGGGCGGCGTAGCTTTTTACCCTCTAGGTAGTTCACCACCGGGTCTAAGCCAAGGGCAATAAAAATAGCCGCTGCAATGTAGGTAAGAACTGTGGCAAGGGTAACCAAGGCACTGCCTATCAGCAGAGCAGTCAGCACCCCGAGGCCACCAAGCAGACCAATCTGGAAAGCGTTAGAAATTCGGAAGTGACTAGACATGGTTAGCCTTCCAACTCAACAGCTTTTTCGGCTTCAGACACAACCGAGCGCAGGTGCTTCAGGTATTTAATCACTGCAGTTTTTTCAACCGAGGCTTTCTTGAGGCTGTCATTGGCTTTCTTCAAAGTAGCTTCTGCAGCTTTTTTGGCTTCAGCAAGAACGGCGCGAGCTTCATCTTCTGCCTGAGAAATGATTTTGTTGGCTTTTTCTCTAGCCGCTTCTTGGCTTTGGCGGTTCACCGATTTAGCCGCTGCTTCAAGCATTTCAGCGTCGATTTGAGCCGCATTGGCACGAGTGCGAGCGTTCGCAAGCAGTGAGTTGGCTTCATCCAAGTATTTTTGGGTGAGTGCCACGGCTTCTTGATGTTTGCTTAGGTATTCGGCTTCAGCTTCGTCGCGGCGAGCCGTTAGTTCAAGTTCTAGGTCGAGTCGTGATTGCTCGGTAATTAGTTCGGCAGCTCGCTCGGCAGTCATGGTGTCAATGTTTTCGCGCTGGGCCAGAAGTTTGCGCTCAGCCAATTCGCGCTCTACTTTGGCTTTCATTCGGTCGGTTTCTCGCTTGGTGGTTGAGCGAAGCTTTGCGGCCTCGGTGGCAATCGCCCCTCGAATCGCAGCCGCTTCACGGTTGGCATCTGCCACCATCGCTTCTACTTCTTGACGACTTCTTGCCATGGTGTCTTCGTAGTCGCTCTTTGCAGCCGAAACAATGCGTTCGGCGCGCCGCTCGGCCTCAGAATTCATCGATTCGCGAAAGCTTTCCACTTCGGCACGCTTCGTTGAAATCTCGCCATCGATGCTCGCCAGAATGCGAGCTTTTTCGGCTTCACCTTCGCGAATAAGTCGATCGGCCTGCTCTTCAGCCGTGCTTAAAATTAGCGAAGCACGAAGACCAAGGCCGGCAAAACTAGGGGTAACTGCGGCTTCCGCCTTCTTTTCGGCGGCTTCGGCTCGCTTGGTGGTTTCCCTTAGTTCGGCAGAAAGCTGGGCGTTCTGCGAAGAGATTTGCAAAACTTGGCGTCGCAGGTCTCTGAGTAGTTCGTCAACAGCGTCTTTTTCGTAACCGCGCAAGCTGGTTGGAAGCTCTTTTTCGTTGCCGCTCAAAAACTCACCTCACAGGGCTCTTTGTAGAATAAACAGAGCCCGAATCTTTAGCCAAGTTTAGCCTGATTGGATTTTGTGTGCGTTTTCTAATAACTAGCCTGGTTTACCTGGCCGCGTTGATGTCGCTTCTACTCGGTGTAGCCGAGCGCACCATTTGGCATCCTGCAAGTTCGCACGAACTTGCCATAACTTTGACCAACTCGACCCCATACGTGATCGTGCCAGCTTCAACCCTTGAGCACTTTGCCGGAAGCCCAACTATTTCGGTTGCAGGCACGAGGCAAGTCTTTGCTTCGGTTGGCCGCGAAAGCGATGTTTCTGCATGGGTTGGAAGTTGTCAGCACACCGAAATCAAAATAGGAAGCGGCGGCAAAAAGCTTGTAGAAAAGACTCTGGTGGGTGGTGGTTTACTTTCTGACCCAGCCGGCTCGGATTTATGGAGAGATCAGCGAGTTTCAAATCAATCGCTAAATCTGCCGGTTGATAAATCGAACCAGGCTGCGGTTTTGGTTGCCAGTAATGGCATTGAACGCGCGCCAAGCCGCATCAGCTTGAACTGGCAGGTTCCATATGACCTAGGGCCTTCCAACTTCGCCCTCATTCTTGGTGGCATCTTATTGATTGCTGGTCTTATTTTGAACTGGCTAACCTACTGGCACATTCGAAGCACCCGTGGCCCTCGTCGTCGCACTCCGAAGCCGCCAAAGGGACCACAAATTCGTCGTCTGAATATTGACAGAATCACCATTTCCCGAGGCCGAAGGGTAGCTGGGCGTTCGAAGTTAGCGGTTCCAGTTGGCGTTTTGGTGCTCGGCTTACTAACCGGATGTTCCAATTTTGGCAGCGCACCGGTTACCGATTCGACGCCAACTCAGGCGGCGAACAGCGTGCCAGTTTCACTGCTGCAGGGGCAGTTGAGTCGAATCTTGAACGACGTTGCGCTGTCTGCCGCAAACGGCGATAAAGGTAAAGATGCCAAGCAGCTTCAAAACCGATTCAACGGACCAGCTCTTGAAATTAGAGCCGCACGCTATCTGCTTCAGCAGCGCAGCAAGAAAGTTGCCAGCCTAGAAAGCATTGCGGCTGGGCCTATCTCGTTTAGCCTTCCGGCCGCCACATCACAGTGGCCACGCACGGCCATGGCGGTAACTCAACGCACCGGTTCTAGCGAACTTCCTCAAATGCTCGTGATGCAACAAGATTCACCGCGTTCGAACTACAAGGTTTGGTACTCCATTGCCATGCTTCCCGGAGCCAAGATTCCAGCCGTTCCAGCCGCAGACGTTGGTGCCGCACCGGTTACCCCGAACTCGCTGTTCTTGGCTATGTCTCCGAAGGCTCTACCTCACACTTATGGTGACCTAATCGATAATGGTCAACTCAGTTTGAGCGCTGGCAAATTCGACGTGAGCAAGGATGAGTTCTATTTGCAGCTCTCACAGAGCCAAAAGACTCAGAAGGCGGCGCTGAAAAAGGCCTCACTCAAGTTCAGTCACAGTCTTGGCGAGAACAACGTGCTTTCGCTTTCAACCAGCGATGCCGGTGCCTTGGTTGCTGTTTACATGAACGATTCTTATGTAATCAAGCCAACAAAGGCAGGTTCCGCGGTTACCGTGTCGGGCAACGAAAAGATCATGCTTGGCAGTAACGGTTCGGTTCAGGGCGTGAAGTCGGTCTACGGCGACATGCTGTTGTTCTATGTTCCTGCCCTCGCTTCGAAGAACCAGATTCGCCTACTTGGCGTAACCCAGGGCCTGGTTTCGGTTAGGGGTCTGTAGTGGCCGACCCTAGGGCTTCTATTGGCGGAGGCATCGACCTTTCTTACCTGAAGAAAGAGCGCACACCCGAGGCAAATGCAGCTTCGCCTGGCTCAGCGGCAGCCGCCTTGCCAAAGGTTCCGGCCCTAGTGGTTGAAGCCGACGCCAACAGTTTGCGCAACTTCCTAGCTCTCTCAGATGCTGTGCCAGTTTTGATTTACTTTCACAGCGACCGCTCGGTTGAAAGTGCAGAAATGTTCACAGAGCTATCGAGGCTTACTAACGAAACAGCCGGAAAAGCCTTTCTAGTCAAGATTGATGCCGATAAGTCTGCAGACATTGCTCAGGCACTCGGCGTCACCGGTTTGCCAAGTTTAATTGCAGTGCTGAAGGGTCAGCCAGCGCCTTTGTTTTCGGCGGTAATCGCCCTGACTCAGTTGAAACTGGTTTTCGACAAGGTGCTGCAGGTTGCCGCCGAGAATGGCCTCACCGGCAAGCTCGAGGTTGACTCAGCAGCCGAAACCGCGCCGGCCGCACCGAAACTTTCCGAACACATGATCGCGGGCTATGAGGCAATGGAGGCATCAGATTTTGCCGCGGCGCAAAAGGCTTTCGAGGCTGAGCTAAATCAGAACCCAGCAAACGAAGAGCCAAAGTTAGCCTTAGAGCAGGTGAAATTTCTTGAGCGTCTCAGCCACTTTGAGATTGATGAAGTGCTGAATGCCGCAAAGTCGTCAAGCGTTGAAGAGCTTCTGCAGTTGGCAGACGCCAGTTTTGCCGCTGTTTCCCCCGCGACGGCCTTTGACTTACTGCTAAATCGCTTCGCAACTGAAGATCAAGCCGCACGCGATGTTATTCGCACTCGTTTGATCTCATACTTTGCGTTGGTTGGCAACGCCGACTTAGCCGTTGCGGCGGCTCGAATACGCTTGGCAAACCTACTTTTTTAGCGAATTCGAATCTGGTTTGAACCAGACTGCAGCCAGCGGCGGCACGGTAATGCTAGCCGAATGCGGCTGACCCTGGCTCTCGCCCTGATTAGCTTCTATTTGACCAAAGTTTCCAACCCCTGAACCGCCGTAGTCGGCGGCATCGGTGTTGAGAATCTCGTTCCAAACCCCTGCAATCGGCAACCCCAACCTGAAGTTGTCGTGCGGTTGACCCGAGAAGTTCACCACTACGGCTATTGGGTTACCTTCGCGATCGTAACGAATAAAGCTAAGGGTGTTGGCGTCGGCATTTCCACCATCCACCCATTGAAAACCACCCTGTTCGTGATCACGTTGCCACATGGCGGGGTTTTCAAGATAAGTGCGGTTCAGTGCACCCACCAGGGTCATGATGGCTTTGTGGCTTGGCTGGTCGGTGATCCACCAGTCGAGACCTCGTTCTTGCGACCACTCGCTAAGTTGCCCAAACTCTTGACCCATGAACAATAGTTGCTTGCCAGGGTGAGCCCACATGTATGCCAAAAACACGCGAAGGTTGGCCAGTTGCTGCCAACGGTCGCCGGGCATTTTGGCCAAGAGCGAGCCCTTGCCATGTACTACCTCGTCGTGGCTGATCGGCAAAACAAACTTCTCGTCGTAGGCGTAAAGCATCGAGAAGGTGAGTTCCCCGTGGTGAAATTTTCGATACATTGGGTCTTTTTCAATGTATTGAAGGGTGTCGTGCATCCAGCCCATGTTCCATTTGAAGCCGAAGCCCAAACCGCCACCATCGGTGGGGGCAGAAACGCCACCCCAGCTGGTTGATTCTTCGGCGATCATCATTACACCCGGGTTGCGTTTGTAAACCGTGGCATTGGTTTCTTGCAAGAACTTTATGGCGTCTAGGTTTTCACGGCCTCCGTATTGGTTCGGCAGCCAGTTGTCTGCCTCGCGCGAGTAGTCAAGATAGAGCATTGAAGCAACCGCGTCAACGCGAAGTCCGTCAATGTGAAACTCTTCGATCCAGTAGAGAGCGTTGGCAACCAAGAAGTTGCGAACCTCGTTTCGACCGAAGTCGAAAATCATGGTTCCCCAATCAGGATGTTCACCTCGGCGCGGATCTGAGTGTTCGTAAAGTGCGGTGCCGTCGAAGCGAGCCAGTGCCCAGTCGTCTTTTGGAAAGTGAGCGGGAACCCAATCCAGAATGACTCCGATGTTGTTCTCGTGAAGCCGATCAACCAGGTATTTGAAGTCATCTGGTGAGCCAAAGCGTGAGGTGGGTGCGTAGTAGCCGGTTACCTGGTAGCCCCAAGAAGGGGCAAATGGGTGCTCGGCAACCGGCATGAATTCAACGTGAGTGAAACCAAGATATTGCAGGTATGGAATCAGCTCGTCGGCGAGGCTTCGGTAGTTGAGGCCGTGGCGCCAAGAACCAACGTGCATTTCGTAGATACTCATTGGCGAGCTCAGCGCATCGCGCTGGTTTCTGTCGCTAAGCCATTTTTTGTCTTTCCACTGGTGCAAAGACTCGGTAACCACTGAGGCGGTGTGCGGGGGAGTTTCAGTGGCACGGGCTAGTGGATCAATTTTGGTAATCCAGTGCCCCTCACGGGTCAGAATCTCGAACTTGTACTTCGTTCCGGCATCAACGCTAGGAATGAATAGTTCCCAAACTCCGGATGACCCCATTACTCGCATGGCGTGCGCGACGCCGTTCCAGTTGTTGAAATCGCCAACCACGCGAACAGCTTGGGCGTTTGGCGCCCAGACGCTGAAGCCGGTTCCACGCACCTTGCCGAGGTCGGTTTGATATTCCCTAATGTGAGCTCCGAGCACGTTCCAGAGGTATTCGTGGCGACCTTCTTGAATCAGGTGAAGGTCAAGTTCGCCGACGGTCGGAAGGTAGTGGTAAGGGTCGTCAACTAGCCATTCAACGCCATCCTCGTAGGTTGCCTTGATGCGGTAGTCGGGAATACTGGCGCTTTCAATCAAACCCTGCCAAATGCCTTGATCTAGGTGGGTAAGTTCAATTTCTTTGCCGCCAGCAAGTGCAACCGAAACCGACTGGGCTAGCGGTTTCAGGGTACGAATTACTACACCTCTTTCAATCTGGTGTGCACCAAGTATCTCGTGTGGGTTGTGGTGAGTACCCGCCGAGATACGCCAAAGTTCATGAACGTCAATCTGAGGAAGTTGAGTTGACATTAGCCCGCCTTACTTGGTTTTGCCGATGCGCAAAATATGCACTGGTTCAACAAACGAATCGAGTCGAACAAAATTGTCGGATCCCCATTCATACCTGTTTCCGGTGATTAGGTCTTCTACCTCAAAACGAGAATCATTGGGCAAGCCAAGTGCTTCGAGGTTGAGGTGAACGGTAGTTTCACGCACCGCATGCGGGTCTACGTTTGCCACCACAACGATGGTATTTGCCTTACCACCGGTGCTGTGCTGGGCACTAACGTGCTTGCTGAAAACCAGAATGGCACCGTCGTCGCTCCAGTGGGTGAATAGGTTTCTAAGTTGCCAGAGCGCTTCGTTTTCAGCACGAATCTGGTTTAGCCTCTTCACATAGGGGGCCAGCGATTTGCCTGCCTTTTCGGCCGCCTTGAAATCACGAGGTTTGAACTCAAATTTCTCGTTGTCGATGGCCTCTTCTGCGCCAGGTCTGGCAACCGACTCGAATAGCTCATAGCCGGCATACATGCCCCAGCTCGGAGCTGCGGTGGCAGCCAGAGCCGCCCGAACCTTGAAGGCTGGTTGCCCCCCGAATTGCAAGAACTCGGTGAGAATGTCTGGGGTATTTACCCAAAGATTTGGCCTGAAGAAAGCAGAAGTGGTGTGGGCCAGTTCGTTGAAATACGACTCGAGTTCTACCTTTGAATTTCGCCAGGTGAAATAGGTGTAGGACTGCTGAAAGCCAACCTTTCCGAGGGTGTGCATCATGGCTGGGCGAGTGAATGCCTCAGCCAGGAAAACCACATCCGGGTGTTTCGAGTTCACTTCGGAAATTAGCCATTCCCAAAACACCACCGGTTTGGTGTGGGGGTTATCGACCCGAAAAATTTTCACACCGAAACCAACCCACTTGAGCACGATTCGAAGCACCTCTTGATAGATGCCCGCCGGGTCGTTATCAAAGTTGATTGGGTAAATGTCTTGGTATTTCTTTGGCGGGTTTTCTGCGTATGCAATAGTTCCGTCTGCGCGCGTGGTGAACCACTCGGGATGCTCTTTCACCCATGGGTGGTCAGGCGAGGCTTGAAGAGCCAGATCCATGGCAATCTCTAAGCCAACCTTGTTGGCCGCTTTTACGAATGATTTGAAATCTGACTCGGTGCCAAGTTCTGGGTGAATGGCGTCGTGGCCACCCTCTTTGGCGCCGATTGCCCATGGTGAGCCTGGGTCTTGTTCCCCGGCAATCAGAGTGTTGTTTGGCCCTTTGCGAAACGAGCGACCAATTGGGTGAATTGGCGGCAGGTAGAGCACATCGAAGCCCATGTCTTTCACTTCGGCAAGTCTTTTGGTGGCAGTTTTGAAGCTTCCCGATTTCCAAGTTTTAGTTTTGGCGTCAAACTTGGCACCCTCACTTCTTGGAAAAAACTCGTACCAGGCCGCACGCCCAGCTTCGGTGCGCTCGCAAAGTATCTCGAATTCTGCCGAAATGGTTTCCAGTGAACGGATGGCGTTCGACCAGAGCAGTTCACGCACGGCCTCGGTGCTGGCCTGTTCGAAGCGTTCGGTTGGTGAAAGTTTGCCGTTGGCCAAAACTTTTGCCAGTTCGGCGAACTTGGCGGCGAAGGTATTTGGTTGCCCGGTTTTGGCGGCAGCTCGTTCAAAAAGGGCGACACCTTCGAGCATCATTAGTTCTTCATCAATACCGGCCGCCAGCTTAACCTCGGTGTTGTGGTGCCAGGTTTCAAAGTCGTCGGCGAAAGCCACAATGGCAAAGCGGTAGGTGCCAACCTCGTCTAGTCGAATTTGGGTTTGCCAGCGATCTGAGCCATAGCCTTGCACGTGCATTCGGTGCTTTGTTGCTTTGCCACTCGGGCTGATGAGTTGAACTTCGGCAGCAACGGAATCGTGCCCCTCGCGAAAAACCGTCGCGCTAAAAGGCACGACTTCACCTGCGAATGCTTTGGCAACCCAGCGACCTTCGTCAACCACAGGTGAAATCTGCAGAATCGGAATGCGACCCACTGGGTTGTGATGCTTTTGCGTAATCACATACCCAAACTTAGTGAAGATTTCGAGCCCATCCGCGCCCGTAATCGAAACGAAACCAAGTTGTTGCTATTAGTAAACCGAATACAACTGCATTGAGGTGCCGGTGAGCAGCACGTTGGTTTTTGCAGCGTGCTTTTCGACCCGATGCGGGGGAGTTTCCAAGGCGCTATCCCAAATCAATTCGAAGGTTTGCTGTTCGATTTCAAGCGGAAGAACCAATTTAGCTTCGGTTTCGGTTCCGTGAATCACCAGCAGTAGTCGGTCAAAAGTACCGTCACCGTTATCGTGTTCGGTGAACCTTGCTACTGTTCGCACCTCCGGGTTATCCCAGTCTTCGATGGTCATCAAATGACCAGAAATGTTGTACCAGCGAATGCGATCCACCCCGGGGGCTAGTTGCTCGAAACTGCCAAAACTTCTGGGGCGAAGGGCAGCGTGTTCGCGACGAAGTTTCGTGAGGTAGGCGAAGGTGATTTCCACATCCTGTTGGGTTCTGCTTAGTTCCCAGTTCACCCAGCTCAGCTGAGAATCTTGGCAATAGGCGTTGTTGTTGCCAAGTTGTGTTTTGCCGCGTTCGTCACCGGCCGTAATCATGGGAATGCCAGCCGAGAAAAGCAAAGTGGCGGTCAGGTTCCTAGCGGCTTTTCGGCGAGCTGCGCGAATGCTTGGGTCGTTGGTTTCGCCCTCATAGCCGTGGTTGAAGGAATGGTTATTGCCCGATCCGTCCCGGTTACTTTCACCATTCACCTGATTGTGTTTCACGTTGAAACTAACCAGGTCCTTTAGTGTGAAGCCATCGTGTGCGGTGATGAAGTTCACGCTGCCGAGCGGGCCGAGCGGGCCGTTAACCACATCTTGGCTGCCCGCCAGCCGAGTTGCCAAGTCGGCAACGCCGCTCCAGTGCTTGCCTGAATCTCGTGCCGCACTAATGTCGGTGAGCCAGAACTTACGCACGCTATCGCGGTAGCGGTCGTTCCATTCGCTAAATCCGTCTGGAAAGTTGCCAGTTTGCCATCCGCCGATACCAACATCCCAAGGCTCAACAATCATCTTCGAGTCTTGAAAGCGAGGGTCGGCTTTGATTCCCTGAAACAAAGGGTGGTCTCGGTTGAACGAATTGTTCTCGTCGCGAGCCAGGGTGGTCGCAAGGTCGAAACGAAAGCCATCAACCTGCATCACGTCTGTCCAGTAGGCAAGTGAATCGAGAGTGAGTTGCACCACAGCTGGGTTCGCGAAGTTGAGTGAGTTGCCGCATCCGGTGGTGTCTTGATACCAGCCACGATCGTCTTGGCGGTAGTAGTTCGAGTTGTCGAGGCCTCGATATGAATAGGTAAGCCCACCACCACCACCCTCTGCGGTGTGGTTATAAACAACGTCGAGAATAACCTCGATGCCGTTTCGATGCAGTTCGCGAATGGCGGTTTTTAGCTCGTTCACGACGGCGAGCGGCCCTTCGTTGCGAGCTTTTTCGCTGGCGTAACGCGGGTGCGGAGTGAAAAAGTTAATGGTGTTGTAGCCCCAGTAGTTGATGAGCCCCATGTTCATGAGTCTTGGCTCGCTGATGAACATGTGAATTGGCAGTAGCTCAATGCTGGTAACGCCAATTTTCTTGAGGTGACCTATGGTTTCCGGGTGAGCCAGGGCGGCATATGTGCCCCGCAGGTCATCGGGAATGTTTGGATTACCTCGAGTAAGCCCGCGGGAGTGCGCTTCATAAATGACTGCTTGGTCAAGCGGAACGTTCGGCTTGGTAACGCCTTGCCAGTCGAAGTTATCTTCGATTGCCACGCAATAGTAGTCTCGAGCGCTGTCGCGGTGCACCGCCTTAGCGTATGGGTCAATCAGGCGAATCTCTGGGTTGAATCCGTCTCTCGGGCCTTTGGGGCCATCGGCTTGCAGGGCATATTTGATTCCCGGCTTGATTTCGCCCGAACTGGCCTGCCAAGTTCCAGCATCGCCGCGCTGCAACGGAATATTTACGCGAACCTTCGAGGTTTCTAGCGGTTCAAGAATCAGCAAATTGAGCGAAGTGGCAGTTTCGGAATAAACCCGAATGTAGCCACGATCGCCCTCGAATGTAATGCCGAGCGAAGTCATAGTTAGGCGTATTCCTCTCTCGGTAATGATACAAACCATTACGTTGCGACTGTGTTACGCAGAAAGCCTTAGTTAGGGTTATTTTGTGTCTATTTATCTCGATTACGCAGCCACAGCGCCGGTTCGGCCTGAGGTTGCTCTCGAGTATGCCCGCTATTTGACACTTGTGGGCAACCCATCTTCTATTCATCACCTTGGTCAAGAAGCTAGGCGAGCGGTTGAAGAGTCGCGCGAAGTTATCGCGGCGGCAGTTGGGTGTCACCGCAGCGAGGTTATTTTCACATCTGGTGGAACCGAGGGCGACAACCTCGCCATCAAAGGTCTTTACTGGCAGCGAAATAGTGAGGATGCTGCCCGCCGCATTGTGGTGACCTCGGCCGTGGAACACCACGCGGTGCTCGACACGGTGGAATGGCTTGAGGGTCAAGGTGCTGAAGTTCAGTTCATTCCGGTAGATCGAACCGGTGCTCTCGACATTAGTTGGCTAGAGAACTTTTTGGCAGAACGCGGGGCAGAGGTCGCCCTGGTTACTCTGATGCTTGCAAACAACGAAACCGGTGTGGTTTCTCCGTTGAAAAACGTTTCGGCTATTGCCGCCAGTTACCAGATTCCTGTGCACACCGATGCGGTGGCTGCCTTTGGCCACGTGGCGGTGAACTTCGCCGACCTCGGCGTTGCAGCGCTAACCATCTCTGGCCACAAGATTGGGGCACCGGTTGGCATTGGCGCCTTGATAGTGGGCCGTCGCGTAAAACTTCAGTCTGTTCAACAGGGCGGCGGCCAGGAACGCAAACTTCGGCCAGGTACCCTGAATGCCGCCGGAGTGAAGGCTTTTGCCAAAGCCGCTGAATTTGCCCTAGACGAACTAGATGCTGAAGCCGCCCGCCTCGGCAGCCTAAGAGATCGGCTCGGCAGCGAAATCAAGCAGCTGATTCCGAGCGCCGAGATAACCGCGCCGGGAAAGTGGCGAATCCCTGGAAGTTTGCACCTTCGCCTGCCTGATTGCTCAAGCGACTCACTGCTGTTTCTGCTTGACCAAGCCAAGATTGCGGTTTCTGCTGGTTCAGCCTGCACTGCCGGGGTAACCGGTGTTTCCCACGTGCTTCTCGGCATGGGTTACGAAGAAGCCGAAGCAACTGGTTCACTTCGAATCACACTTGGTTACAATTCTTCTGAAGCCGATGTCACGGCTTTGCTGGAAGCACTTCCGACGGCCTACGAAGCCGCCAAACGCGCCGGCTCAAACAATTGACGGGCACAACATGAAGGTACTGGCTGCAATGAGCGGCGGCGTTGACTCTGCCGTTGCCGCAGCCCGCGCCGTTGAAGCCGGCCACGAGGTGGTTGGTGTTCACCTAGCTCTGTCTCGTTCACGCGGCACGCTTCGAACCGGTTCTCGCGGTTGCTGCACCATTGAAGACAGCATGGATGCCCAGCGAGCCGCCAATGTGCTCGGCATTCCGTTTTATGTTTGGGATTTCTCGGAGCGGTTCAAAGAAGATGTGGTCGACGACTTCATAGCCGAATACCAGGCGGGGCGTACCCCAAACCCCTGTCTTCGATGTAACGAGCGCATCAAGTTTGCTGCGCTGCTAGAAAAAGGATTGGCGCTCGGCTTTGATGCCCTTGCCACCGGTCACTACGCAACGATTTTGACTGATTCTGCTGGTAACCGAGAACTTCATCGCAGCGAGGCGATGGCAAAAGACCAGTCTTATGTTTTGGGCGTGCTTACCGCAGAACAACTTGCACACGCTTACTTTCCGATTGGCATTACGGCCTCAAAAGATCAGATTCGTGCCGAAGCCGAAGAACGCGGTCTCTCGGTTGCCAACAAGCCAGACTCATACGATATCTGCTTCATTCCCGAAGGTGACACTCAAGACTGGATCAACGACAAGTTGGGGGTGAATCCGGGGCGCATAGTCGACCGGGTTGGCAACGACCTTGGTGAACATCCGGGTTACCACTCGTTCACGGTTGGGCAACGCAAGGGTCTTCACATTGGCCGACCCGCCGACGATGGTCGCCCACGCTTCGTTCTAGAGATCAAACCGAAGACCAACGAGGTTGTAGTTGGGCCGAAAGAGGCGCTCGCGGTGATTGAACTCGCTGGCACTCGCATTTCATGGTGCGGCAAAGAACCAAGTGGCCTCGAAGAGTTTCATTCCGCAGAGGTTCAAGTTCGAGCGCACGGTGAGGCGGTTGCCTGCCAGTTTGCGATGGTTGGCAATGAATTGGTGATTCGAGTTGCCGAACCGCTTCTAGGTGTAGCCCCTGGGCAAAGCGCAGTGCTCTATGTTGGCACTCGGGTGCTAGGCCAGACCACCATCGATCGCACCGTTTCAGCCGTGCCGGTTGATGCCGGTGGTTCTGCCTAAACTACTTGCATGTCGCCGATTTCACATGAGCAAGCTGCCTCACGAGTAGCCGCCCTGGTTGATGAAATTAACCGCCACCGCCGTGCCTATTACGAGTCAAACACGGTTCTAATAAGCGACGCCAATTATGACGCACTCATGCACGAACTTGAAGCACTCGAAAGAGAGTTTCCCGATTTAGTAACCGGTGATTCACCCACTCAAACCGTTGGTGGTGCCGCAACGCAAACCTTCTCGCCGGTGCAACACCTAGAGCGCATGATGAGCCTAGACAACGTCTTCAACGAAGAAGAGTTGGCGGCATGGGTTGAGCGCGTCGGCGGCGAGGCGGCCGGGCCTTTTTTGTGTGAGTTGAAAATCGATGGCCTAGCAATCAACTTGCGCTACGAAAAAGGAATATTGGTGTCGGCCGCCACACGCGGCGACGGTGCTGTCGGTGAAGATGTAACCGAGAACGTGCTCACCATTAGGTCGATTCCTAGAAAACTTGCCGGGCAAAATCACCCAGAGGTGGTCGAGGTTCGAGGTGAAATATTTTTCGGGCTTGCCGATTTCGCGAAGCTAAACGAAGGTCTAGTGTCTGAAGGTAAGGCGCCTTTTGCGAACCCTAGAAACTCAGCGAGCGGCTCTCTTCGCCAAAAAGACAGCAAAGTAACGGCAAGCCGCCCGCTTCGCATGCTGGTTCACGGTGTTGGCGCTTGGCCAGACGCGCCGGTAGAAAATCAATCCGACCTTTACTCGCTTTTGGCCAACTGGGGCTTGCCAACCAGCAATCGGGTTCGTGTTTTGGCAACCATGAACGAGGTAAATGGCTACATCACCGAGTTTTCGGCAAAGCGTCATTCCCTCGAGCATGAAATCGACGGGGTAGTGGTGAAGGTAGATTCACTTGCCACACAGAAAGAACTTGGATTCACAAGCCGTGCCCCTCGCTGGGCGATTGCTTACAAATACCCGCCCGAGCAGGTAAACACCAAACTTCTAGACATCAAAGTTTCTATCGGAAGAACCGGCCGAGCGACCCCCTATGCGGTAGTCGAACCAGTCAAGGTTGCGGGTTCTGTGGTGGAGTTTGCCACCTTGCACAATCAAGAAGTAGTGAAAGCCAAGGGTGTAAAAATTGGCGACACAATCGTGCTTCGCAAAGCCGGAGACATTATTCCTGAAATCATGGGGCCGGTTATTGAACTTCGCGATGGTACCGAGCGCGATTTTGTAATGCCTGCAGTTTGCCCTGACTGTGGAGCATCGCTTCGCCCAGCTCAAGAGGCAGACGTCGATCTAAGGTGCACAAACGCCAAAAGCTGCCCAGCCCAGTTGCGCGAGCGCATTGCATACATTGGCTCAAGGGGAGTGCTCGACATAGAGGCCCTCGGCTACGTTGCGGCAACGGCATTGACTCAACCAATCGAGCCGGCAGAAGCGCCGGTTCGCACAGAGGCGGATCTTTTCGACCTAACGCTGCATGATCTACTGCCGATTAAAACTTTGGTACTTGATGCAGATACCGGATTGCCAAAACTTGAAGACTCAGGCGAACCAAAGGTCGTGGAATTCTTCAAGAAGAAAGACGGAACGCCGGCCAAGGTTGCCACCGAATTACTTAAAAACCTCGAAGAGGTAAAAACCAGGCCGCTTTGGCGTTTTTTGGTGGCGCTTTCGATTCGACACGTTGGCCCGGTTGCCGCAAGGGCTCTTGTTAACCGATTCGGTTCATTGGCTGCAATCTTTGAGGCTAGCGAGGCCGAATTAGCTGAAGTGGAAGGCGTTGGGCCAACATTGGCAACGTCATTGCGTGATTGGCATGCCGTTGATTGGCACCGCGAAATTCTTGAACGCTGGAAGGCCGCCGGCGTTGTGCTCGAAGTTGCTGATTTTGTCGCACCGACCGAAGCAACCGATGGCGTTTTTGCTGGCAAAAGCATTGTGGTTACCGGCAGTTTGCAAAACTTTACCCGCGAGCAGGCAGAAGAAGCCATTATTGGTCGCGGCGGTAAAGCTTCGTCAAGTGTTTCAAAGAACACCGCTTTCGTAGTTGCCGGAGCCGCTGCCGGATCAAAGCTAACCAAGGCAGAAACCCTCGGGGTCGAAGTAATCGATGAGGCTGAATTCCAGCGGCGGTTAGCCACCAACTAGTTGATGAAGCCTGCTTGGGCGGTAGACTTGAGGAATTCCATAACAAGACAGATACGAGTTCTCTATGTCTGAAATCACCCCCGACCTGGTTCGTCACCTTGCTGGTCTTTCTCGCATTCTGGTGACCGACGCAGAGGTAGTCAAACTTGCCGAGCAGCTTTCGCTCATCGTTGACTCGGTTGCAACCGTAAACGCCGCAGTCAGTGGCGACGTTCCTGCAACTAGCCATCCGATTGCGCTTTCAAATGTTTTTCGCGAAGACATAGTTGAGCCTTCGCTAACCCAGGCTCAGGCTCTCTCTAGCGCCCCAGATTCTGCAGAAGGCCGTTTTAAGGTTGCCGCCATTTTGGATGAGGAGTAACCGTGTCTGAACTCATTCACAAGAGTGCGAGCGATCTTGCCCAGTTGCTAGCAAGCAAAGAGATTTCATCGGTTGAGGTAACCAAGGCCCACCTGGCTCAAATTGACGCCGTGAACGAGGTAGTTCACTCATACCTGCACGTAACGGCAGACGCAGCAATTGCGGTTGCCGCTGAAGTTGACGCAAAGCGTGCTGCCGGCGAAAAGTTGCACCCACTTGCCGGTGTGCCCATCGCCGTAAAAGACAATCTCACCACCACCGACGCTCCAACCACAGCCGGCTCAAAGATTCTCGAAGGTTGGATTCCTCAGTATGACGCCACAGTGGTGCGCAAGATTCGCGAAGCAGGGCTGCCTATTTTGGGCAAGACCAACCTAGACGAGTTTGCAATGGGTTCATCCACCGAATTTTCGGCCTATGGCCCGTCGCGTAACCCTTGGGATCTCGACCGCATTCCTGGTGGCTCGGGTGGTGGCTCAAGTTCCGCCGTCGCCGCCTACATGGCTCCGCTGGCACTTGGAAGCGACACCGGTGGTTCGATTCGCTTTCCAGCTTTCGTAACCGGCACCGTTGGCATCAAGCCAACCTATGGTGCAGTTTCACGTTATGGGCTCATTGCCCTCGCCTCTTCGCTCGACCAGGTTGGCCCAGTAACTCGAAATGTGCGCGACGCCGCGCTTTTGCAAGACCTCATTGCCGGTCACGACCCCCACGACTCAACCTCGCTGCCAGAGTCACTTGGTTCAATGGCCGAGGCTGCCGCCAACGGAAGCCTCAAAGGTAAGCGAATCGGTGTTATCAAGCAGTTGAGCGGCGATGGCTTTCAGCCTGCAGTTTCAAAGGCTTTTCAACACAGCCTCGATCTAATGACCGCAGCCGGTGCCGAAATCGTTGAGGTTTCTTGCCCAAGCTTCGAATATGCAATCGCCGCCTACTACTTGATTTTGCCGGCAGAAGCTTCTAGCAACTTGGCCAAGTTTGACTCGGTTCGATTTGGCATGCGGGTTGCCCCAGAGGGCAACCCAACTATCGAACGTGTTATGGCCGCTACTCGTGAGGCAGGATTTGGCCCCGAAGTCAAGCGCCGCATTATCTTGGGAACTTACGCGCTCTCAAGCGGTTACTACGACGCCTACTACGGCAGTGCCCAAAAGGTGCGCACACTGATTCAGCGTGACTTCGATGCCGCGTTTGCCAAGGCAGACGTGCTGGTTTCCCCAACGGCTCCTGCCACTGCATTCAAGTTCGGTGAAAAAGTTGAAGACCCGCTTGCTATGTATCTCAACGACATCGCCACCATTCCTGCGAACCTGGCGGGCATTCCGGGAATCTCGATTCCGAACGGTGTAGCTGACGATGGGCTTCCGGTGGGCATTCAGTTCTTGGCGCCAGCTCGTGAAGATGCGCGTCTCTACGACGTTGGTGCAGCCTTAGAGGCGCTGCACGAAGCAGAATGGGGTAAAACCATGATGAGCTTCGCACCCGATGTGCACGAACTAATCAAGAAGGGAGTCTCGCGATGAGCAAGGCAGAACTTATGGATTACGAAAAGGCTCTCGAGCAGTTCGAAGTTGTAATCGGGCTTGAGGTTCACGTTGAGTTGAACACCAACACGAAAATGTTTTGCGGTTGCCGCAACGAGTTCGGCGACGAACCGAACACAAACGTTTGCCCAATCTGCATCGGACTTCCCGGCTCACTGCCTGCGGTAAACAAGCGCGCCATCGAGTCGAGCATTTCTATTGGCTTGGCACTCGGATGTCAGATTGCACCAACCGGTCGGTTTGCCCGAAAGAACTATTTCTACCCAGACCTAGCCAAAAACTTTCAGACCTCGCAATTCGACGAGCCAATCGCCTTTGAAGGCGCACTGGATGTTGAAGTTGCCAGCGGCGCGAAATTCACCGTTGAAATTGAACGCGCACACATGGAAGAAGACGCCGGCAAGCTGACTCACATCGGTGGAAATACTGGTCGCATTCAGGGTGCCGAATACTCGTTGGTTGACTACAACCGAGCTGGCGTGCCACTCGTTGAGATTGTTACCAAGCCAGTTTACGGAACCGGGGCAGAGGCTCCAGAGGTGGCGAAGGCCTACGTTGCATCCATTCGTGAAATCGTGAAGGCACTCGGAGTTTCAGATGCTCGCATGGAGCGCGGAAATGTGCGCTGCGATGCCAACGTTTCACTTCGCCCTCACGGCCAAGAAAAACTCGGTACGCGAACCGAAACCAAAAACGTAAACTCACTTCGTTCGATCGAGCGTGCGGTACGTTATGAAATTCAGCGTCAGGCTGCCATTCTGGCCAAGGGTGGAACCATCACTCAAGAAACACGCCACTGGCATGAAGACAAGGGCTCAACCAGTTCTGGTCGCCCAAAGTCAGACGCCGACGACTACCGTTACTTTCCTGAACCTGACTTGGTTCCGGTTCAGCCTTCGAAAGAACTCATCGAATCGCTTCGTGCCAAGTTGCCAGAGCACCCATCAGAGCGCCGCAAGCGTCTTGCCGCCGAGTGGGGCTTCGCTGAACTTGAGTTTCGCGATGTTGTAAACGCTGGCTTGCTTGACCAGATCGTTGACACCGTCGCCGCAGGTGCTAAACCTCAGGCTGCTCGCAAGTGGTGGACAGGTGAGCTTGCTCGCCTCGCCAATGCCGACGGCAAAGATGTGACCGAACTCGAGATCTCGGCGGCTCACGTTGCCGAACTTGCTCAACTGGTTGAATCGGGAAAACTCAACGACCGTTTGGCTCGCGAGGTTCTACCGTCGGTAATTGCCGGCGAAGGTTCCCCAACCGAAATTGTTGCCGCCAAGGGTCTTGAAGTGGTTTCAGACGACACCGCTTTGCAGGCCGCAATCGACGACGCGCTCGCCAAGCAGCCCGACATCCTTGAAAAAATTCGAGAGGGAAAACTTCAGGCCGCTGGTGCTGTAATCGGTTCAGTAATGCAGGCCATGAAAGGCCAAGCCGATGCCGGTCGAGTTCGTGAGCTTATTATCGAACGCGCTAATAAGTAAGGCTATTTCTTTGCTTCGCGAGCGTTTCTAGCTGTAACTATGCCAAAGGCCGTGAATGAGACCACTGCATAAATAGCCAAAACGCTTGCCCATATGGCCACCGGTTCACTTGGTTGAGTCCACACCTTGGGCATCGGTAAGACCACGATAACGAACCCGAGTAAACCTACAAAGTAGGTAACAACCCAGACCCAACGTTTCCACTGCATTAGTGGCTTTCCGCCGAGTCCGGCAAAAGGCAACATCGACATTGGCACGGTTGAGAATGCAGACACAGCGAGCATGCTCAAGAACTCACCGGTTGACACCTGGCACATTCCCAGCCAGAGCTGAAAGTGAGAAAGGTTTCCGCTAGCAACCTGCGACTCGCTATACAGGTGGATGCCAGTAAGCCAGGAATAGCCAAGCCAGGCAACGACTCCAATCAGAAATGTGTAGGCCGTAGTTACGAGTTTCACGACACCTTTGGATTGGGCAGAGATTCTTGCACCTAGTTCAAGGCCTACCACGCTTCCGAAAACCATAGTTGGATCAATGTTTGTCAGCCTTGCGAAGAGCACCGTACCAGCCACAACAAGTAGAAAAAATGGCCGTGCGCTCAGAAGTGGATATTCCTGCCCAGAATGTTTTTTAGTTATCAGGAAGGCGATGTGATTTCGAGCCATGTCCATGACTACAAATGCCAAGAAACCCGTTATTAGAACCCGAAGAGCTTTGAAGTTGAAACCAAAGTTAGGGTCAGAGAACCCATCAATAATTGCGGCGACAAAAAATAGCGCTAGGGCCCAAAGTCCGTTAACGGTGGTGTCCATCCAGGCAAAACGCTCTCGTTGGCTAACCTTGCCATGCATCTCATCAATGGCCTTGGAAAGCAGCATCGTCGGGAATGAAACCAGAACAGTTAGCACACCAACTGCTCCAGAAGATCTTGCCACGGTTGGAGCGAGCACTTTGAAATCAATGGGCTTCAGGGTGCTAAATGTTGATTGATCAAAAAACGAAAGCGCCGCAACTGGTGGACCTTGCAGTTGATTTGGACTCAGACTGTGGCTCGGCGCTTCAACGGTGAAATTTTTGCTCTCACCAATCGTTGCCTCACAGTCAAAACCATTCCAGGTTCCATCTGGCCAAATTTTCTTGCAAGCATCGTGAGAGCTCGAACCCGAAAAGCTCACCGGCACTACAAAGAAATCGTGAAGTCCTTTGTCGAACTCCGAGTAGGGCAGCAACGCCACCCAGTTCCCATCGGAGTCATAATGCCCATAGGACTTGGGTTCCCAACTTGAAGTATCAATGCATTGACTCTGGATCTGAGACTTTAGCTGATCAGAAACCCATTGGGTGGAAGATGTGTATCGCACGCTCTGCATAAAACTTTGCTGATCGACGAATTGGCTCAAGAAGCTTTGAACATTGGCAGAGCGACAGGTTGATTCATCAACCACAGCTTGCTTGAGTTCAGTAACTGTTGCGAAGGAACCAGATCGCTTTTCCCAAGATCCCGCAAATTGACTTGAACCCAAAACCTTGAGTTGCCAGTACCATTTTCCGTCTTCGCCATAGACCGGGCCAAGAACCTGCGCTGACATTGAAGTGGAAACGGCCGCTATCGCTGAGGTAGACGCAAATGTAAATCCGCCGAGAATTTGAATGGCCAAAAAAGCTAAGGCTGTTAGAGCAAGCCAGCGCTTTTTACTCATATTGCGCCCATTCACTAGGAGGCTATTTGGATGGCAATTTTGTCTATGTCACTAGGGAATATCGTTGAAAACGATGCGTAGTCCGAGTAGCTCAATACGATTTCGTTATTCGCCCCCACCGAGAGGCCGTTTACTGTGATTTCTGAAATCAGGGGATCTCCATTTACGTCAAGAAGATCTACAATCAAAGACAGGCCGTCACATGCGGATGAGACATTGTAGATTCTGATTCTTGAGAGCGTGAAATTGGGGCCACCTGAGGCTGCTGTATTCCACCTGGCGCGCATACTGATGTTCACTGAGTTGTCGCAGCTGCCCAAACTTGCTTGACCGTTGGAAAACCCGACTAGACTGCCATCTCGACCTGCCGGACCCTGTGCACCAGTATCTCCTTTAGCGCCCTGCGCGCCGGTGTCACCCTTAGGTCCCTGAGCCCCATCTGCTCCATTGGCGCCCGCGGCACCTGCCGGTCCGGGAGGACCCGCAGGACCTACCGCTCCTTGAGGCCCGGCTGGACCAATAACACCCTGGGCACCTTGAATACCAGGAAGACCCTGTGCACCTGCCGGCCCCTGGGGTCCAGCTGGACCAATTGGACCGGTTGCGCCTGGAAGTCCATCCGCACCGTTGGCACCGGCCGCTCCCGCAGCGCCTGCAGGCCCTTGAGCTCCTGGTGCACCCTGTGGACCAGCTGGGCCTACCGCGCCTTGAGCGCCAGGAAGACCCTGTGCACCTTGTAAGCCCGGTAGTCCATCAGCACCCGCGATTCCCTGAGGCCCAGCCGGCCCAACTGGACCAGTTGCTCCGGGCGAACCGTCAATACCTGGTGCACCATCAATGCCTTGGGCGCCTGGAGAACCAGCAGGACCAGCTGGCCCTTGGGCGCCTGGCTGGCCAGCGCTATTTACAGTGCTTCCAGAACCACTTCCAATATCTGCACCGCCGGATCCGGTGTTTGTTGATCCCGAATTGCCGGAAGAGCCATTAGCGGAAGACGAACTTGAACTATTCGAACTTGACGGTGAGGTTGTCACTCCAAGGAATTTGCCAACACTGCCAGATGCCCAATCAAGCGGCAAAAGGCGAATGAAAAAGATTAGTAAGACAATCAAAATTCCCACAATAACGCGCGTCACGCGTCTGCGTTCATCGATATCTTCGAGACGTTGAACCTCGTTGAGTAGCAGTTGGTATTCGCCCGCACTCAAGGTTTTGGAAGGTTCTAAGGTACTCACGCCTAGATTTTACCCTGATAAATAAAAGTTTGCACTCAGCGGCAGACTCGCAAATGAAAAAATCGCCTGTCAGTTTGGCGCTCGACCTTGATTACAAAGAAAATAAAAAACTCGCCTGACAGCTAGAGTTGCTCTTCGCCAGTGGCGGCTTCGAAAACTAGAAAAGTCTCCTGTCGGCGACTTTTCTTTTAGTTTTCTCGGGTGAGTAACGGGACTTGAACCCGCGACATCCTGGACCACAACCAGGCGCTCTACCAGCTGAGCTATACCCACCATGTGCCGTAAACGGAACGCTTAGATTCTATCAGCCCGCAGACTTTCTGCCACCTGCTGTGCTTCTTGGCTAGTTGGCCCCGGTTGAGGCACCATTACGGTGCCGCGGTAGTAACGAAGTTCTTCGATCGATTCAAGGATGTCGGCTAAAGCCCGATGCCCGCCATCTTTTTTGGGCATCTGAAAATAGACCCTCGGATACCAACGCCTAGACAGCTCTTTGAGGGTTGACACGTCGATGTTTCGGTAGTGAAGGTGCTGATCGAGGGTAGGCATGTAGCGATTGAGGAACATGCGGTCGGTTCCAATTGTGTTGCCCGCGAGTGGAGCAGTGCGAGCATCTGGAATGAATCTTTTCACGTAGGCCAGAACGACTTCTTCGGCTTCGGCAAGCTCTAAACCGGCCTCTAGTTCGTTGATCAGCCCAGACGATGTGTGCATTTCCCGCACAAAGTCGTTCATGTTTTCAAGCGAGCCAGGCAGCGGCTTAATCACAAGGTCTATACCTTCGTCGAGTAGGTTCAACTCTGAGTCGGTTATGACCACAGCAATCTCTACCAGACTGTCTTTTTCGACGTCAAGGCCGGTCATTTCGCAGTCAATCCAGACTAGGTGCTGATTCTTTTCCATCACCTGTAAAGGGTAGCGAATGCCGCCGACTTAGGCAGTCTTTGGAGCCCGAGCTACCTGCTTGGCAAGTCGCTTTTGCTCGCGCTTTTCGGCACGGGCTTTGCGCTTGGCGGCACGTTTTACTTTGCCGTTCTCAAGTAACCAGTAAAGCACCGGCACGATTACGAGGGTAAGCGCGGTCGACGAAACCAAACCACCGATAACAACTATGGCAAGCGGCTGCGAAATGAATCCGCCAGAACCCGTGATGCCAAGTGCCATTGGAGTCAGCGCAAAGATAGTCGCCAGGGCGGTCATCAGAATCGGGCGTAAGCGTTGGCGGGCACCATCCATGATGGAGTCGCGAAGATCTCGACCTTGCTTTCGATATTGGTTGATTAGGTCAATCAGCACGATTGCGTTGGTGACCACCACGCCAACTAGTAGCAGCATGCCGATTAGGGCTGGAACGCCAAGTGCGGTGTCGGTAATCAAAAGCAATCCAAGTGCTCCAGTTGCGGCAAACGGAATCGAAACCAGCAGCATCAGTGGTTGCATTAGCGAACCGAAAGTTGCCACCATAACTATGTAAACGATGGCAATCGCTGCGAGCAAGGCAAGGCCGAGCTGAGAGAACGAGCTAGCCTGGTCTGCCGAAATACCGCCGATGGATGCCGTCACTCCGAGTGGCAAAGTCACCTTGTCGAGGCGAGCGGTTACGTCTTTGGTGATAGCGCCAAGGTTGTCTCCTTGCGGGGTCAGCGAGACGGTAGCAGTGCGGTCACCCTTTGATGCGGTAATGCTAACTGGAACCTCAACCTGTTTGATGTTGGCAATCGATGAGAGTTTTACCGAGCCACTCATTGTTGGAATCTTGATGGCTTCAATGGCCTTTACGGTCTTTGGTGTATTGGTTTGCACCACGTAAATCGAGGTTGAAGTGCTTTCAATGTTCACCTTGCCAATGCTTTGAGGGTTCAAGGTGTTGGCTACTATGCCGCTTACGGCAATCTCGGTTAGCCCAAGTTTTGCGGCCTTAATTCGATTAACTTCAACCTTGAGGGTGCGCTGAACTTCGGCGAGTGAGTTGGTGATGTCAGACACGTTTTTCGTGCCCTTCATGCCAGCTTCGACCGCAGCGATTCCATCGCGCAAGGCAACGTCATTTGGTGCTGTGAGTTTTACATCGACCGTGCTTGAGCCTCCGGTTGGAGGGCCACCAGCGCTGATCTTGATGGTTCCCAGGCTTGGGTCGGCGTCAACTTTTGCCTGCAGGTCTGCCTGCAAGGCTGGAATGTCGGTGCCCTCTTTGGCAGCCACGGTAATCGAGGTTCCACCGGCAGCGGCGCCAAATGCAACCCGGCCATCGCCACTTGATCCGATGCTGGTTTGCACAACATCCACCGAATTGTTTGCAAGCAAGATTGCCTCAAGTTTGGCTGCTGCCTGATCTTGCTCTTCAAGGCTTGCGCCGGCAGCAACGGTTTGAGTGAGGCTGAAACTGGTCGAATCGCCACCAGAGAGAAAGTTGGTCTTCAGCTGAGGAACCAGCGAGAAGGTGTAGCCAAGCACAAGCAAGGCGGCAATGATCGTGACTACCGGGTGCTTCTGAGTGCCACGAAGAATTGGCAGGTAGCCCCGCTGAAGCCAGCTTTTACGCTCGCGGGCCTCTTCTTTGTCGCGAACCATTTTGGCGCGGTTGAAAGCATTCTCGTAGGCGGCAACTTCTTCAGGCTTGGGCGCCTTCAAGAACCAGCTGGCAAGAACTGGAACGATGGTTAGTGAAACGAATAGTGACGCAACCAGGGCAATGGTGAAGGTTAGTCCAAATGGTCTAAACAGTTGGCCAATCAGACCACTTACCAAGGTAATCGGTAAGAACACCGCAACGGTGGTGATGGTGGCAGCGGTAATAGCACCGGCGACCTCTTTCACGGCGTTTAGCACCGCGGTTTTCTTTGGTTCGCCATAGGCCAGGTGCCGGTTGATGTTCTCAATCACAACAATCGAGTCGTCAACAACGCGCCCAATGGCAATCGTTAAGGCGCTCAATGTGAAAAGGTTCAGCGAGAATCCAGACCAGTTCAAGCCAATGAAAGTGATCAGAACCGAGGTTGGAATCGAAATGGCGGTAACGATGGTCGAGCGAATTGAAAGCAAAAACAGCAAAATAACGAGGATAGCGAAACTTAGACCCAACAGACCTTCGGTGCTTAGGTTGTCGAGTGACTTGACAACGTATGGTGCCTGGTCGAACACGGTAACGATCTGGGCATTCGAGCCAAGTTTCTTTTCTAGATCTGGAATCAATTCGCTAATACCATGAGAAACCGAAACGGTGTTGGCTTCTTGAGTTTTAGTAATCGAAATCGAAAGCGCTGCTAGGCCATTCACGCGCGAGATGCTGGTTACCGGCGCGTTGTCGTAGGTAACTTTGGCCACCTGAGAGAGCTTTATGGCGTTGATCTTGGTTGAGATGGTTGGGGTAACCGAGGGAATTCCAGTGCCGGTTCCCGCGCCAGTTCCTGCACCGGTTCCCGCGCCTGCACCGAACCCACCGGTTCCGCTGCCGGTTGCGGTGCCAGGCATGCTGGTGGTTTTCGGCATTGATGCAGAACTAAAGCTGGTGCTGGTGCTGGTTGAAATTAGCGGCAACGCCTTGAGTGCTTCAATGGTGTCAACCGCGGTTCCCGCCTGAATGGCAATCGAACCTTGAGCATCGGTGATGTTTCCGGCGGGCAAAACAAAGCCATTCGCCTGAAGTGCTGAAACAATGCTCTGCTGACTCAAACCGTATTTGGCAAGTTCGGTCTTGTTGAGCTTCAGATTGATGCGCTTCTCGCGAATTCCGCTAACTGTCACATCACGAACTCCGGTTACCGAACTAAATAAAGGGGTAGCGGCATCTTTCAGGGTTTTGCCTAGCGCCTCAAGGTTTCCGTCTTTTGCCGATACGCCAAGCACAATGATTGGCACGGTGTCGAATGAGCCGCTGAGAACCTGTGGATCTGCCGAGCTTGGCAGCGTTGATTTAATGCTCGAGAGTGCGCCGGCAAGAGCTTCTTTCACCTTGGCCGTTTCGGTTCCATATTTGAAGGCAACCCGCACAATGCTCAAGGAGTTTTGCGAGGTGCTCGAGGTGGTGTCAATGTTATCGAGGGCACGAACTGCGGTTTCGATTGGCCCGCTAACCTGCGAGTCAACTACGTCACTCGAGGCACCCGGGTAGGCGGTTACGATTGCCGCTTGAGGCGTCTCGAAAGACGGAATCAGTTCTTGCTTTAGTGAACCAAGTGAAATGTAGCCAAATACCGCAATGATCACGGTGATGAGGGCTACTACAGAACGGTTAGCAAGGCTAAGTTTGGCGAGACGGTGCAAGGCAACTCCTAAGGTGGGTACCTATCTATAATCCCACCTTTGGCGGCACTATTCCGCGCTCTGGCGTGCTTCGCGTCGGCGTTTCTGCTCGGCTGGGTCTGGTACCGGAACCGCTGCCAATAGTTTCTGGGTGTATGGGTCTTTTGGTGCACGAAGAATCTGGTCGCGGTCACCCAATTCAACCAAGCTGCCATGCTGCATTACAGCAATGCGATGCGCCAGAATCTCAACCACGGCAATGTCGTGACTAATAAACAGGCAGGCGAACCTCAGTTTCTCTTGCAGTTCTTGTAGAAGATCTAGAAAGCGAGCCTGAATCGAAACGTCGAGAGCCGAAGTTGGTTCATCGGCAATCAAAATTTCAGGATTCAGCGCCAGGGCGCGTGCAATTCCCACCCGTTGCCGTTGCCCACCTGAAAGTTCGTGCGGGTAGCGGTTTCGATAGGTGCGCGGCAGTTCAACCTGATCTAGCAGATCTTCGATGCGGCGGGCCAGTTCGTTGCCTTTGGCAACCTTTGCCAGAAACAGTGGCTCGCCAATACTTTCGCCAATCGGCAGGCGTGGGTTTAGCGAAGAAGCTGGGTCTTGAAACACCATGCCAACGTGCTGGCGGGTTTGTCTCAGAATCTTTCCGTTCGGCTTACTAATGTCGATATCTGACACCACAATCGAACCCGATTTGATTGGCAGTAAGCCAATGGCAGCTCGACCAACAGTAGTTTTACCTGAACCTGATTCACCAACCAGGCCAAGAATTTCACCTGGGTAAATCTCAAACGAAATGCCTTTGGCAGCGGTAAAGGCTGGGGTTCGGCCACGCTTTGGGTATTCAATAGTTACGTCTTTGAGGCTAAGAACCGGTTTTGCCGAGGTGGAAACCTCAAGTTTGCGACTTGGGGCCGAACCTAGTTTCGGAACAGCAGCCAAGAGCTGCTTGGTGTATTCATGCTGCGGGTGGTTGAAGATGTTGTCAGCGGTGTTGTGTTCAACGGTAAGGCCGTCTTTCATTACCAAGATTTCGTCTGCCATGTCAGCAACCACACCCATGTCGTGCGTGATCAGCAGAATGCCCGAGTTCAACTTGGTGCGCAGGTTGCGCATCAAATCAAGAATTTCAGCCTGCACTGTTACGTCTAGGGCGGTAGTTGGTTCATCTGCAATCAGCAGAGCTGGGTCACAGGCCAACGCCTGGGCAATCATGGCTCGCTGCTTCTGACCGCCAGAAAGTTGGTGAGGGTATTTGTCAAATGAGCCGGCTGGGTCAGGAATATCGACCATGTCAATAAGTTCAATGGCACGGGCTTTGGCTGCCGCTGGGCCCATGCTGAAGTGAATGCGCAGGGTTTCCACAATTTGAAACCCGATTGTGTAAACCGGGTTTAGCGCGGTCATCGGCTCTTGAAAAATGTAGGCAACTTCTTTGCCGCGAAACTTTCGAACCGTGGCGGCTGGCGCCGAAAGCATGTCAACGCCTTTTACCGATGCGGTTCCAGTGGTGCGGGCATTGCTCGCTAGAAGCCCCATTAGGCCCATCGAACTTGAACTCTTGCCA
>CANFOX010000005.1 GCA_947448845.1 Microbacteriaceae bacterium
CCTGGTCTGAAGGTTATCGCGCGCGCTGGGGTTGGTCTCGACAATGTTGACATCAAGGCAGCCACCGCGGCCGGTGTCATGGTTGTGAATGCCCCAACATCCAATGTGATCTCTGCGGCCGAATTGGCCATTGGCCACATCTTCTCGCTAGCCCGTCACATTCCAGATGCCAACGCCTCACTAAAGAACAACGAGTGGAAGCGCTCGAAGTTCACCGGTGTTGAGCTCTACGAAAAGACCATTGCTATTGTTGGCCTCGGCCGCATTGGAACCCTGGTTGCCCAGCGGCTGGCCGGGTTTGGCGCAACTTTGATTGGCTATGACCCATATGTAACCCCAGCCCGTGCCGAGCAGATTGGCGTGCAGTTGGCCACGCTCGACGAGGTTATGGCCAAGGCAGACTTCATCACCATTCACATTCCAAAGACCCCAGAGACCACCGGTTTGATTGGCGCGGCAGAGTTTGCCAAGGCAAAGCCGAACCTGCGAATTGTGAACTGCTCTCGCGGCGGAATCATTGACGAGCATGCCCTCTACCAGGCACTGAGCACCAATCAGATCGCTGGCGCCGGTCTCGATGTTTTTGTGAACGAACCGCCGAAAGATTCACCGCTTTTGACCCTTCCTAACATTGTGGTCACCCCGCACCTTGGCGCATCCACCGATGAGGCTCAAGAGAAGGCTGGCATTTCGGTTGCCAAATCGGTGCGCTTGGCACTTGCTGGTGACCTAGTGCCAGACGCCGTAAACGTTGCCGGCGGAAACATCGACGCCTCGGTTAAGCCGGGTATTGCCCTGATGGAAAACATGGGTCAGATTTTGTTTGGCCTCTCGAGCGGAAACGTGAGCTCGATCGAGGTTGAAGTTCGCGGCGAGATTGCAGCTCACGATGTTTCGGTGCTCAAACTTGCAGGCTTGAAGGGCTTCTATCAGAACGCAGTTACCGAGCAGGTTTCCTACGTGAATGCGCCGCTAATGGCCGAGGCCCGCGGGGTTGATGTGAAACTCACGGTTGATTCGCAAAGCGATGAGTACCGCAACGTGACAACCATCAAGGCAACCCTGGCCGATGGTTCAACCGCGCGAGTTTCAGGCACGGTGATTGGCCCAAAGCATCACCAGAAGATTGTGAACATCAACGGTTACGACGTTGAGTTGGCGCTAGCCGAGCACTTCGTTCTTATGGTTTACAACGACCGCCCAGGAATCGTTGCGGTTTATGGCAAGGCTTTCGCTGACGCCAAGATCAACATCGCAGCCATGCAGATTGCTCGTGAGCAAAAGGGTGGAAAAGCGCTTTCAGTTATCACTGTTGACAGCAAGGTGGATGCCGCCATTCTGGAATCGGTGCGCAAAGAAATCGCCGCCGACCAGATGCTGGCCATCGACATTTCGATCTAATCGTGGACTCCGCATACTGGAACGAAAAGTACGACACCGAAGAGTTCATTTACACCACCACGGTGAACCGCTTCGTCAAGGAATATCTTGAGGCGCTGCCAACGGGCAAGATGATTGATCTCGCCGGGGGAGAAGGTCGCAATGCGGTTTGGTTCGCCGAGCGTGGCTGGCAAGTTGAGGTGGTTGACTTTGCCGACAAGGCGCTTTCCAAGTTTTTGGCGCTCGCCGCAGAGCGGGGCGTGGCAGACCGAGCCACCGCCACCATAGCCGACGCGACTGGCTTCGAGGCGAAACTTGCACCTGCCGACCTCGGGGTGATTGGCTACCTGCAGATTGCGCAAGAACCGCTGGCCACCGCCATTGCCGGCCTGGTTGCTCAACTGAAACCAGGCGCCACTTTCTTTGGGGTATGGCACGCCCTAGATAACCTCGAGGGTGGCTTTGGTGGCCCCCGAGACCCAGCGGTTTTGCCAAGCATTGCCAGCCTCACTGATATTTTGAGTGGCTTGCCGGTGGTGATTGAATCAGTCGAAATTCGCGACGGTCAGATTCAAACCAAAGAAGGATTGAAACCCTCAAAGACTGTGATTGCCAAGGCGCTCGTCAACTAAAGTTTAACTAATCAACAACCGTTTGGAGAGCGCAATCGTGACTCGTGTTTACAAAATCGGTGTTATTCCTGGTGACGGAATCGGCCCAGAGGTAACCAAGGTAGCTCTTGGCGCCATCGAACGTGTAACTCGCGGCTCTGGAGTTGAGTTCGCAATAACCGAGTATGACCTTGGCGCGCGTCGCTATCACGCCACCGGCGAAACCCTCACCGATGCCGATATGGCAAGCCTGAAAGAGCAAGACGTTTTGCTTCTCGGCGCCATTGGTGACCCGAAAGTTCCCTCAGGCGTGTTGGAGCGCGGTCTGCTTCTGAAACTTCGTTTTGGTTTCAATCAATACATAAACCTTCGCCCGTCACGACTGTTTGAAGGCGTAATCAGCCCGCTGGCAGATGCCGGCAAAGTGGATTTCGTGGTAGTTCGCGAGGGCACCGAGGGGCCTTATGTTGGAAACGGCGGCGCCATTCGCGTTGGCACCGAACATGAGGTTGCAAACGAGGTGTCGGTAAACACCGCATTCGGCGTTGAGCGCACGGTTCGCTACGCCTTTGATTTGGCTGCCGAACGTGACCGCAAAAAACTCACTCTGGTTCACAAGCACAACGTGCTAGTTCACGCCGGTTGGCTCTGGCAGAACACCGTAAACCGAGTCGCTGCCGAATACCCAAGCGTGAGCGTTGACTACCTGCACGTGGATGCTGCCACTATTTTTATGGTGACTGACCCAGAGCGCTTCGATGTGATTGTTACAGACAACCTGTTTGGCGATATCCTGACCGATTTGGCTGCCGCAATTACCGGTGGAATCGGCCTTGCCGCTTCGGGAAACATCAACCCAACCGGTGAATACCCCTCAATGTTCGAACCGGTTCACGGCTCGGCCCCAGATATTGCCGGCAAAAACCTCGCTGACCCAACCGCAGCCATTTTGTCGGCCGCCATGTTGTTGCAGCACATCAATAACCCGGTTGCCGCTGCCCGAATTGAAAACGCAGTTGCGAAAGACCTCGCCACTCGCGGCAATGCAAAACGAACCACCGAACAGGTGGCCCAAAGTATTTTCGAAATGCTCTAAAGAAAGCACCCCATGAGTGACCTAACCTTTGAGATTCAACGCAACCCGAACCCAAAGCCAGACGCCGAGCGCGAGGCAATTCTCGAAAATCCGGTTTTTGGCGCCAACCTAACCGATCACCAAGTGGTTGTTACTTGGGAAAAAGACAAAGGATGGCACTCGGCCCAGGTGGTGCCATATGGCCCAATTTTGATGGACCCATCGGCTGCGGTGCTGCACTACGGTCAAGAGATTTTCGAGGGCATCAAGGCCTATCGCCACGCCGATGGTTCGATCTGGACTTTTCGCCCAACCGCTAACGCAGAGCGGCTGCAGCGTTCGGCTCGCCGTATGGCCCTGCCAGAGGTGCCGGTCGAGGTGTTTGTTGAATCACTTCGCAAGTTGATTGAGGTTGACCACGCCTGGGTTCCGCAACCGGTAAACGAAAAGACCCTTTACTTTCGCCCATTCGAAATCGCGGCAGAGAATTTCTTGGGAGTAAGAGCGGCTCACCGCGCCGAATATCGCGTGATTGCATCGCCGGTTGGCCCTTATTTCACCGGGGGAGTAAAGCCAGTTTCGATTTGGATTGCGCTCGACTCGGCGCGCGCTGGCCGACATGGAACCGGTGAAGCTAAAACCGGCGGAAACTACGCCGCATCGCTTCAGGCTCAAAATGAGGGTTACGAAAACGGCTGTTCGCAGGTTATGTTTCTTGACGCCGAATCGGCAACCTACATTGAAGAACTTGGTGGCATGAACCTGTTCTTCGTTTACTCTGACGGGCATGTTGCCACCCCGGCTCTTGACGGAACCATCTTGCACGGAATCACTCGCGATTCGGTGGTTACTTTGCTTCGCGACCGGGGTCACGAGGTGCAAGAGCGCAAGATCACTCTTGATGAGGTGCGAGATGGCGTGAAGCACGGTCACATTACAGAAATTTTCGCCTGTGGTACCGCTGCGGTTATTACGCCGATTGGTCAACTGAAATCTCGTGTTGAAACCATTGGCGACGCCGACCCAGCACCGGGTGAACTCACCGTCAGTCTGCGCGAAGAACTCACTGGAATTCAGTATGGAACCGTCGAAGACCGCCACAACTGGATGGTAAAGCTGCGCTAATGCGAATCGCCAAGTTTGCTATTGCCGGTGAGGCTCGATTCGGGCTGCTTGATGGGCCCGAGCTGGTGGTGTTCAAGGGCCACCCGCTTTTTAGCGGCTATGAAACCACTGGCGAACGCATTGCTCTGAAAGACGTGCAACTGTTGCCACCCACGCTGCCAACCACCAAGGTGGTTTGCGTTGGCAAGAATTACCGCGACCATGCCGCCGAAATGGGTGGCGAAGCGCCTGCTGAGCCACTTATCTTTTTGAAGCCGAACACCACACTGGTTGGCCACGGCGAGGCCATTGTTCTGCCATCCATTTCCAATCAGGTTGACCACGAGGTTGAGCTCGCCGTGGTTATTGGCGACATCGCCCGCAAAGTTTCGGCCGCTGACGCCCACAAGGTGATTTGGGGATACACGGTTGCCAACGACGTGACCGCGCGAGACCTTCAGGCTAAAGATGGCCAGTGGACCCGCGCCAAAGGGTTCGACACCTTCTGCCCGCTTGGGCCTTGGATTGAGACCGAGTTCGAGGTTGAAGATCAGGTGATTGAGTCGCGCGTTGACGGCGACTTGCGCCAGCACGCCAAGGTCAACGAAATGGTTCACTCGGTAGCCGAGGTGATTGAACACGTGAGCGCTTTTATGACGCTGTTTCCCGGTGACGTTATTCTTACCGGAACCCCGGCTGGCATTGGCCCGCTGGTCGCTGGCGACAGTGTCACCTGCTCTATCGAAGGTATTGGTGAACTCACCAACCCTGTGATTGCCGAAGCTCTCTAGGCAGATCCGAAGCGCATTCGCCTAAACTTGAGGCATGCCTAACCAAATCACTGCACCATTTTCTAGCGCCCAGGGCGCCGACGTTCGAGTGCGGTTTTGCCCGTCACCAACCGGCACCCCCCACGTTGGTTTGGTTCGCACCGCCCTATTCAACTGGGCATATGCCCGTCACACCGGCGGCACCTTCGTTTTTCGCATTGAAGACACCGACGCCGAGCGTGATAGCGAAGAGAGCTTTGAGCAGATTGTTGAGGCCCTCAACTGGCTTGGCCTCAACTGGGATGAAGGCATCAACGTTGGCGGGCCGAACGAGCCATATCGCCAAAGTGAGCGCGGTCACATTTATGCCGAGGTAATCGAAAAACTGAAGGCCTCTGGCCACATTTACGAGAGTTTTCTCAACGCCGAAGAGATTGACGCGCGCAACGAAGCCGCTGGTCGACCAAAGCAACTTGGCTACGACAACTCTGAGCGCGATGCCACCGAGGCCGAGCGAGAGGCCTACCGTTTGGCCGGCCGCACCCCAGCACTTCGCCTTCGCGTGCCAGATGTTGACATTAAATTTCACGACCTGGTGCGCGGTGAAATCGTTTTTCCTGCCGGCAGCTTCTCAGACTTCGTGGTGGTTCGGCCAAACGGCCAGCCGCTCTACACTCTGGTGAACCCGGTCGATGACGCGCTCATGCGGGTTACTCACGTTCTTCGTGGCGAAGACCTGCTCTCATCAACTCCAAGGCAGATTGCGCTTTACAACGCACTTTTCGAGGCCGGCATTGCCGAGTGGATTCCGCAGTTTGGCCACCTGCCATACGTGATGGGTGATGGCAACAAAAAGCTTTCCAAGCGCGACCCAGAGTCGAACCTGTTTCACCACCGCGATCGCGGGTTCATTCCAGAGGGTCTGTTGAACTACCTTTCACTGCTCGGATGGGGCATCAGCCACGAGCGTGACATCTTTAGCCTCGATGAACTTGCCGGCGCATTCGACGTTGTAAACGTGAACCCGAACCCAGCTAGGTTCGATCTGAAAAAGGCCGAATCAATCAACGCCTCACACATTCGCCTGCTGCAGCCCGCCGACTTCATGGCGAGACTTGTGCCTTATCTTCAGAGCGCTGGCGTTTTGCCCGCCGAGCCAACCAGTGAGCAACTCGATATTCTCGAACAGGCCGCACCCCTCATTCAAGAGCGCATCACTGTGCTGAGTGAAGCGCCAGAACTGCTCGATTTCTTGTTTGTGCCGGGTAACAGCATTGTGGTGGCAGAAGACGCCAAGAGTGGCCTGCCCGAAAATTCCGCCGACATAGTTACCGCAGCCACTGCAGCACTCGAGGCGCTAGCCGATGACCACTTCAAAACCGAAGCCATTCAAGATGTGTTGCAATCGGCACTCATTGAAAAGCTAGAACTTAAACCACGAAATGCTTTTGGCCCACTTCGCACCGCAATCTCTGGTCGCCGCATTTCACCCCCGCTTTTTGAGTCGATGCAAATTCTCGGAAAGAGTGAAACTTTGGCAAGACTTCAAGCATTTGCCGACAGCAACTGACAGGCTAAGATAGGTAATCGAGCCTCGGCTCGAGCAGTGCCCTTGGGGTATGGTGTAATTGGCAACACGGATGATTCTGGTTCATTTGTTCTTGGTTCGAGTCCAGGTACCCCAGCAATAAGGCAGTCGCAAATGCGGCTGTTTTTGCATTTAATGAAACTAGTTCAGCTCGAGACTTTCGCCCGGCTGTAAATATTGAAAATCGCCACCGTTTGCCTCGGCGGTTGCCTTGACTCTGCCATTGTTCATGGCGTGGCCAAGTTCACTCAGGTGAATGTTGTGAGTTGCAAAAGTGTGCTTGGCTTTCACTTCGGCGACGAAGTCGATTACCTCGGCAATGCGAAGCCACGGGGCCGAGGTTGGCACAGCAAGGTATTCAACCGGGCAGTCTGGGGTGGTGTAGCTGTCGCCAGGGTAGTAGAGAGAATTGTTAATAAGCACCCCGCGGTTCTGAATCACGGGAATCGAACTGTGAATCGCCTCGTGCAGGTCGCCGAAGAAGTCAATCGTGAAGCCGCCATACTCGTAGTGGTCGCCATGGTAAACAGAGGTGGTTTGGTAGTTCTTGAGGCGGTCGCAAACATCACTCGGGGCCAAAATTGGCACGCCGGGGTTCAGCGCAATGATGCGGTCAAGTTGCTCTTCCCAGCAGTGATCATCGTGCTGATGGGTGATTACGATTGCCACCACGTTGTGTTTGTCATCCATTGGTCGACTGTAAACACCTGGGTCAATAATTAGCCGCTTGCCACCCTCTTCGAGTTCGAGACAGGCATGTTCGTATTTAGTCAGAAGCATGACTCTAGGCTATCTTCGAAAGTGAAATCGATAGAAAGTTGATCGTGCCAGCCAAGAAATTCGCTAACGAGCATGCCGGGCATGATCATTCAGCTCACGAGCACTCGGTGCACGAACAAGCCCCTCACGAGCATTCGGTGCACGAACACTCGGCGCATAATCCAGATCTTTTTCGAAGGCGCTTCTGGTGGGCTCTTGCGCTAACGGTTCCCACTATGTATTTTTCTGACGCCATGCAAAGTTTGCTCGGCTTCAAAGCGGCTGAAGTTGGCGTCAATGCTTATTTGCCGGCGATTTTTGGTACATCCATTTTCGTTTTTGGCGGTTGGGTTTTTGTAAAATCTGGCTATCAAGAGTTTCGCGCCAAGAGGCCGGGGATGATGGCGCTGATTGCTTTGGCGCTGATTGTGGCGTTCGTTTATTCACTCTTTCTGACCGTCTCAACGGCTGCCAAACTTGGCTTCACCGCTATGGATTTCTGGTGGGAGCTGGCTGCCTTGGTGACCATCATGCTGCTAGGTCACTGGATAGAGATGACAGCAATCATGAAGGCGCAAAACGCCATTGGTGAACTTGCACATCTGCTTCCAGATCAGGCTGAGTTAGTAGTTGGTAAAAAAACTCAACTGGTGAGCGCCTCACAGCTTGAAGTGGGAAACGTGATTTTGGTTCGCCCAGGTGGTGCCATTGCCGCAGACGGAATTGTCGTGCGCGGCGAAGCAAGTGTGAACGAGTCGATGGTCACCGGTGAATCTCGCCCGGTCAGTAAAGCCAAGGGCGACTCGGTTTTTGCCGGCACGGTGTTAGCCAGTGCGCTCGATAGCCCAGAAGGCGCCATTCGGGTTGAGGTCATCAGCGTGGGCTCCGAAACCACACTTTCGCACATTATGCGAATGGTTTCCGAGGCTCAGCAGAGCCAATCAAACGCTCAAACCCTGGCCGATAAAACTGCCGGTTGGCTTTTTTATGCGGCGCTTGTCTCGGCTGCCTTGACCGCCGCGGTTTGGTCGTGGCTTGACCCTTCAAACCCTTCGTTTATTTTGGAGCGAGTGGTGACCGTGCTGGTGATTGCTTGCCCGCACGCGCTTGGTTTGGCAATTCCGATGGTGAACTGGATCGCCAGCCTGCGGGCGGCCAAAGACGGCATATTACTTCGCAACAAGATTGACTTCGAAGCCGCGGCGAAGGTTAATGTGGTTCTTTTCGATAAGACCGGAACCCTTACCGTTGGCGATTTGGCGGTGAGTGCGGTTCAGGTTGCCGACGGCTCGATTGAGACCACCAACCGCCTGGTAGGCCTAGCGGCAGGCCTCGAAGTAGAGAGCGAACACGCCATTTCGCGGGCTATTTTGGCCGAAGCCAAGCGCCGTCGTATCAAGCCAATCGAGTTAGTTGACCGCATGAGCATTCCTGGTGTTGGGGTGAGTGGCCGAATCGGCGGCACCCGCATTCTGGCTGGTGGGCCATCACTTTTGGTTCGACAGGGAATCTCGATTACCGCCCGCAACCTGCACTGGGCTACCGAACAGGCGGCAGCGGGTTTCTCGACGGTTTACGTGATTGTTGAAAACGACCTCATTGGCATGGTTTCACTTGGCGATCAACTTCGTGACAATGCAGTTTCGGCGGTGCAAGAACTGAAACGCCTTCGCAAATCGGTTGCCATTGTTTCTGGCGATGTTTTCGAAGTGGTGCAATCGGTGGCCAAGCGCCTCGAACTCGACACTTTCTATGCCGAGGTGTTACCGCAGCGCAAAATTGAGCTGGTGCGAGAACTGCAGGCGAAGGGCAAAGTTGTGATGATGATCGGCGATGGCGTGAATGACGCGCCGGCTCTTGCTCTGGCCGACTCATCGATTGCTATTGGAACCGGCACGGATGTTGCCGCTGAGGCAGCCGGAATATTGCTGATTTCTGGTGACCCAATGGCGGTGCCGAGGTTGATTCGATTAGCCAAGCGCAGTTACCGCAAGATGGTGCAAAACCTGTGGTGGGCGGCGGGTTACAACATTGTTGCCATACCTCTGGCGGCCGGAGTGCCAATGCCTTTCGGGTTCGTGCTTTCGCCAGCCCTCGGTGCGGTATTTATGTCGCTCTCGACCATAATCGTGGCGGCAAACGCCCAAACTCTTCGCAGGTAAATCAAATGCGCGTCGGAATTGTGGTGAACCCAACCGCGGGTAGGGGTCGCGGTGCCTCAGCCTTGCCAGAAATAGACAGCGCACTTTCCGCCGCCAACCACGCGGTAATAAACCTTTCGGCAGCTACCTTCGCCGATGCCCTTACCAATGCTAAACAAGCCATTGCGAGCGGCAGGATAGATGCTCTGGTGGTTGCCGGTGGCGACGGCATGGCTCACCTGGGGGTAAACGCCTGCGCGGAATCAAATGTGCCGTTGGGGTTGATTCCAAGAGGAACTGGCAATGATTCGGCTCGAGCCTTGGGAATTCCATTTGGCGAGAGCGCGGTTCAACACGTAGTCGATCGCCTCGAGAATACTCGCCGAATTGATTGCATGAAAGTCACCTCGAGTTCAGGTGAATTCTTCACCTTTGGCACCGTGAACGCTGGCTTCGACGCCCTGGTGAACCAGCGGGCAAATAGTTGGTCGTTTCCGAAGGGTCCGAGCCGTTACCAATTGGCCATGCTTGCCGAGTTGGCGAACTTCAAGCCAATTCAATATCGAGTAATTGTGGATGGAGATAAGCGCGAATTTAAGGCGATGCTGTGTGCGGTTGCCAATGCCAGTTCGTTCGGTGGTGGCATGCTGATTGCACCCGAGGCCAAGGTGGATGACGGATTGCTTGACCTATTCGTAGTGCACGAGATCTCTCGCCCAGAACTCATTCGCATCTTTCCGAAGGTCTACACCGGCGGTCACGTTACGCATGCGGCGGTTGAGTTCATAAGGGCAAAATCGCTGCACATCGATGCCCATCAAATGCCGGTGTTTGCCGACGGAGAGGCTGCCGGGCATGCGCCGGTTACTGTTACCGTTTGCCCTGGTTCGCTCTTGGTTGCTGCGTAAGTTCGGGTTACCAACCGAACCGGTTCTGTGGCATAATTGGCAAGTTGCTCTGCGGCCCCATCGTTTAGCGGCCTAGGACGCTGCCCTCTCACGGCAGTAGCGCGGGTTCGAATCCCGCTGGGGTCACCAAAATCACCGCAAAAGCTCTCGCTCCAGATGATTCGCTCTCTGGAGCGAGTTTATTTTTGCCATATTCTTATGCAATGACTGCTTTTCATCGTTTGGTCTCACTTGGTAGCGCGCTGGTTGACCTGCAACTTTTTGTGCCAGAGCTTCCGGTAAGCGGTGGTGACGTTTTGGCTCACGATTCCCTGGTGGCAATCGGCGGTTCGTTCAACGTTGAATCGGCTTCGGCCAGGCTCGGCCTGAAAACGGTTCACACTGGCTCAACCGGCGTTGGGCCAAACTCAGACATGCTCGCCGTGGCATTGGCTCAAGAGGGCATCGAGTTTGCTGGGGAAACCGTTGCCGAAGCCGACCTCGGGGTGTGCGTAACCATGGTTGAGCCTAACGGCGAACGCACCTTCGTAACTCGAAACGCGGCTGAGTCAATTCGCACGATGGCGGGGCTCAGGTCACTGAAACTTGGCCCAACAGATGCCGTCTATTTGGCCGGATACGACCTGGCTTACCCGCAGTCTCGCGAGGTTTTCAAACAGTGGTTACTAGCCGATTCGCTGAATGGGGCTGCACTTTTTTTCGATCCAACCCCTTTGGTGGCATCGGTTGACCCAGAGTTGCTCGACCTGATTCGGCGCACCGCCTTTGCGGTTACTGCAAACGAAAACGAAGCCGAGGTGATGGGCGTTGGCGAAAACTACCCTGGGTGGTTTATTCGCCGAATGGGTGCTGCCGGAGCAGAACTTTACGAGCAAGGCGTGCTCAAGGGTCGGTTTGCCGGCGAGAAGGTAAACGTGCTCGACACCACCGGTGCCGGAGACGTTCACACCGGCGCCTTGATTGCGAGCCTTGCCGAAGGTTTTACCCTTGCCGGTTCGATTGAGCGAGCCAACAGGGCCGCCGCAATTTCTATTACAAAACCCGGTGGCGCATCTGGGCCGGGGCGCACTAGTCTGAATGAAAGTTTCTTCTAAGCAGGGGTCGCAATGTCGCCAGAAGTCAAAACCACAGCCGTTGAACAGCATGGGCTAAACGTCATTCCAGAAGCCGATCGCCACGGCACAGCCCGGGCGCAGTTCTGGCCCTGGGCCGCCAGCAACGTTTCACTGTTCGGTGTTTCGTTTGCCGCGTTCATTCTCGGTTTTGGCCTTAGTTTCTGGCAGGCAATGATTGCCGCCGTGATCGGAATAGTGTTCTCGTTTTCGCTGGTAGGGCTGGTGGCGCTGGCTGGCAAACGTGGCTCGGCGCCAACCATGGTGCTTTCGAGGGCAATTTTTGGTGTGCGTGGCAACGCCATCCCAACTTTTGTTTCCTATTTGCTCTTGGTTGGGTGGGAAACCGTTCTGGTTGCCCTCGGCGTATTGGCCACCAACACCGTTTTCGCAGAACTGGGCTGGAGTTCGGCCGATGACCCCCTAGTCAAAGTCGGTGCGTTCGTGGTGATCGTAACCGTGGTGATTGTTTCTGGGGTCTTTGGCTATCGGTTCATCATGAAAATTCAAAAATGGATCACCTTGGCAAGCATTGTGCTAACGGTGGTCTTTATTGCACTCACAGTGCCTGGCATCGACCTAAACGAAATTGCTAAGTTTCCGGCAGCAACTAACCCGGTTACCCTGGTTGCCGGTGTGGTCTTTGCCGCTACCGGTTTTGGCCTCGGCTGGGTGAACTCGGGCGCCGATTACTCGCGCTACCTGCCGCGTGCCACCTCGGGTAAATCGATTTTCGGCTGGACAACCTTTGGTGCCAGCATTGCCCCAATCATTCTGATTATTTACGGTTTACTGCTTGCCACCTCAAACCCAAAGGTGCTTGAGAAGATTGGCGTCGACCCAATCGGTGCGCTCACCCTGGCACTACCGGCCTCGGCAAACTGGTTCTTGGTGCCTTACCTGCTCGTGGTGTTGCTTGGCTTTATGGGCGGCGCCATTCTTGACATTTACTCTTCTGGTTTGGCATTGCTCACCCTTGGGCTCAAGCTTCCTAGGCCCGCAGCAGCAGCCATAGATGGCGTTCTGATGGCAGCAGGAACCGTGTATTTTGTGTTCTTCGCTAGTAACTTCTTCTGGCCGTTTCAAGCCTTTCTTTACCTGCTCGGCGTGCCGATTGCCGCCTGGACCGGAATTTTCATCGCCGACCTGATGATGCGTCGCAAGAACTACGACGAATCGGCGCTTTATTCAATTTGGGGTCGCTACCACTCGGTAAATTTCGCTGCCATTTTTGTAATGCTGGTGGCAACCGTGGTTGGCTTTGGCTTCGTAGCTAGCCCAGATATGAGCATCGCCTGGACGCAGTGGGAGGGCTATTTCTACAAGGCTCTTCGAATGACTCCAGATAACTCTGCTTGGTACTACTCGAACGTTGGCATTCTTTTGGCCGTGGCTATCGGCTTTCTGGGTCAGCTGTTGCTTGGCAGAGGCGCCGTTAAGCGACAAGAGAACTAGATTCAGGCTGGGTCAAACAGGCCCTTCGGGTAAACTTGAGAATCGAGTGTTACCGAGGTGCAGTTATGGCAAATAAGCCACTTACCCTGGCCGAAAAGGTCTGGAACGACCACATTGTGGTCAAGGGTGAAAATGGGTCGCCCGACCTGCTTTACATTGACCTGCACCTAGTTCACGAAGTAACCAGCCCACAGGCTTTTGATGGCCTGCGGCTCGCTGGTCGCCCGGTGCGACGACTCGATCTCACCATTGCCACCGAAGACCACAACACCCCAACCCTTGACATTGACAAGCCCATTGCCGACCCAACCTCGCGCGCCCAGATTGAGGCACTGCGCCACAATGCAGCAGAGTTCGGCGTGCGCATTCACTCACTTGGCGACGCCAACCAGGGAATCGTTCACGTGGTTGGCCCGCAACTTGGTCTTACCATGCCGGGTATCACGGTGGTTTGTGGCGACTCACACACTTCAACTCACGGTGCCTTCGGTGCTTTGGCAATGGGCATTGGCACCAGCGAGGTAGAGCACGTGCTCGCCACTCAAACCCTGCCGCTGAAACCGTTCAAAACCATGGCAATAACCGTGGATGGCACCCTGCGACCAGGCGTCACAGCGAAAGACATCATTCTTGCCGTGATTGCCAAAATCGGCACCGGTGGCGGTCAGGGGTATGTTCTTGAATACCGCGGGTCGGCCATCCGTGCGCTTTCTATGGAAGCTCGCATGACCATCTGCAACATGTCGATTGAAGCCGGTGCTCGAGCCGGAATGGTCGCGCCAGACGAAATCACCTATGAATACCTGAAGGGTCGCCCACACGCACCTGTCGGTGCCGACTGGAATGAAGCAGTTGCCTATTGGAACACCCTGCCAACCGATGACGGTGCCGTTTTCGATGCTGAGGTTTTCTTAGACGCCGACACTCTAGACCCATTCGTAACCTGGGGCACCAATCCGGGCCAGGGAGTTTCTCTGCTCGACTCGGTTCCGAACCCGGCAACCATCGATGACCCGAACGAGCGCGCCGCCGCTGAGCGTGCCCTGGAATACATGGACCTCAAGGCTGGAACCCCAATGCGCGAGATTCGCGTTGACACGGTGTTTCTTGGCTCTTGCACCAACAGTCGCATCGAAGACCTGCGCGCCGCCGCCGAGATTCTTCGTGGTCAAAAGAAGGCAGACGGGGTGCGCATGCTCGTGGTGCCAGGTTCAGCCAAGGTGCGCCTGCAGGCAGAAGCCGAGGGGCTCGATGCGGTTTTCAAAGACTTTGGTGCCGAATGGCGCTTTGCCGGTTGCTCGATGTGCTTGGGCATGAACCCAGACCAGTTAGCACCGGGAGAGCGCGCGGCAAGCACCTCGAACCGTAACTTCGAAGGCCGTCAGGGCAAAGGTGCACGAACTCACCTGGTTTCACCTCTGGTGGCAGCAGCCACCGCCATTCGCGGAACCCTCTCTTCACCGGCCGATTTGAACGGAGCCGCGTAATGCAAAAGATTGAAGTTTTCACCGGGGTGGCGGCACCGCTTCGCCGCAGCAACGTCGACACCGATCAGATCATCCCCGCGGTTTATTTGAAACGCATCACTAAGACCGGCTTCGAGGATGCACTATTTGCCTCGTGGCGAAATGACGCCGATTTCGTGCTCAATCAACCGGCTTATCAAAAGGCCGAGGTCTTGATTGCCGGCCCAGATTTTGGCACCGGTTCTTCTCGCGAGCACGCCGTTTGGGCACTTCGCGATTTCGGCTTCAAAGCAGTTTTCAGCAGCAAGTTCGCCGATATTTTTCGCGGTAACGCCGGCAAGCAGGGGCTGATTGCCGGTGCCATCAGCGAGGCAGACACCGAAGCACTTTGGGCAGCCATCGAGGCTAACCCAGGGGTTTCAGTTGAGGTGAATCTTGAAGCCAAGACCATCACGCTCGGCTCGTTGAAGGTGAGCTTTGAGATTGACGATTACACCAGATGGCGTTTGCTCGAAGGGCTAGATGACATTGGTCTAACCCTCAGAAGCGAACAAGCCATTACGGATTTTGAAGCGCGTCGCGAAGGTTGGCGCCCAAAGACCTTGCCGGCTAAGGGAGTCTAAATGAGCCAAATGACGATTCAGGGCGGCAAAGCCCTCACCGGTCGCGTAGATCTGCGCGGAGCCAAGAACCTGGTTACCAAGGCTATGGTGGCCGCGCTACTGGCCGATTCACCCAGCTTGCTGCGAGACGTTCCACACATCAGCGACGTTGAAGTAGTTTCACGCCTGTTGCAACTGCACGGTGTCACCATTGATTTTCAAGACAACGGCGAAATGCGGCTTGACCCAACCAATGTGAAGTCGGCTCGAATGGTTGACATCGATGCCCATGCCGGTTCCTCGCGAATTCCGATTTTGTTTTGCGGGCCGCTGTTGCACCAACTTGGCGAAGCCTTCATTCCAGATTTGGGTGGGTGCCACATTGGCGATCGCCCGATTGACTTTCACCTTGACGTGCTGCGTAACTTTGGCGCCGTAATCGAAAAGCTGCCAAACGGAACCCGCATGTCAGCGCCTGATGGCCTTCACGGCGCCAAAATCAGCCTTCCTTACCCAAGCGTCGGCGCCACCGAGCAAGTTTTACTTACCGCGGTGCGCAGCGAAGGCATCACCGAACTATCGGGCGCCGCCATTGAGCCAGAGATAGTCGACCTGATTGCGATCTTGCAAAAGATGGGCGCCATCATTTCGGTTGACACCGACCGTGTAATTCGCATCGAGGGCGTGAAGCGCCTCGACGGTTACACCCACCGAGCGCTTTTCGACCGAAACGAAGCGGCATCCTGGGCAGCAGCAGCACTTGCCACCAAGGGCGACATTTTTGTGGGTGGTGCGCGTCAACCAGAAATGATGACTTTCTTGAACGTGTTTCGCAAGGTGGGCGGTGCGTTCGAAATCGAAGACGACGGCATTCGCTTTTTTCACCCCGGTGGCGAACTGCAGCCGGTGGTTATTGAAACTGACGTTCACCCTGGTTTCATGACCGACTGGCAACAACCGCTTGTGGTTGCTCTCACTCAGGCCAAGGGCTTGTCGATTGTTCACGAAACGGTTTATGAAAATCGATTCGGATTCACCGAGGCGCTAAACCAAATGGGCGCACAAATTCAAATCTATCGAGAGTGTCTTGGTGGAAATCCTTGTAGATTCGGGCAGCGCAACTTCTATCACTCTGCCGTAATTTCTGGGCCAACCGAACTTCACGGTGCCGACATTCGAGTTCCTGACCTTCGCGGCGGTTTCAGCCACATCGTTGCCGCTCTGGCTGCCCGTGGCACCTCGAACGTAACCAACGTTCAACTCATCTCGCGTGGCTATGAGCATTTTTTGAGCAAGCTCGAGTCACTTGGCGCCGACTTTACCTACAGCGAGTAATCGTGGCCAAAAACTCGGCAATTCCAATGCCAAAGTTGCATGAGAAAGAATTACATTTTTCTCTTGCACTGATTGCTCTCATTCTGCGCCCGCTGGTTAGATTCATGTTTCACGTCACTCCGCGCGGCGTTGAAAACCTGCCCAAGAGTGGCCCATATATTTTGGTGAGTAATCACGTAACCAACGTTGACCCGCTCGCAGTTGCTTATTTCGTTTATGTGCAGCTGCGCCGGGCCCCGCATTTCCTGGCTAAGGAATCGTTGTTTCGCCTGCCGATCATTTCTCGGCTACTGCTTGCCGCAGGGCAGATTCCGGTGTTTCGCTCGGGTGCACGTCGCAACGACGAACCACTGAAGGTGGCATACAAATATCTGGATGCCGGCCACACCATCGCCATTTTTCCGGAGGGCACGCTAACCCGCGACCCTAATCTCTGGCCAATGCGCGGCAAGTTCGGTGCCGTTCGAATGGCGCTCGACTGCAAGGTGCCAATCTATGCAATGGCTCACTGGGGCGCTCAAGATGTGCTTCCGCGCTATGGCAGCAAGTTTCGCCCGGGCTTTTGGAACCAAGTAGACGTTCTGGTTGGGCCCGAGATTGACCTGGCAAAGTTTCGAAAAAAGCAGCTCACCCCAGCCGAACTTCAGCAAGCCACCGAAGTTGTGATGAGTTCAATCACCACCCTGGTTGAAGTACTGCGGCACGAAAAAGCGCCTACCGAACGCTGGAACCCAGAGCAAAAAGGTCAGGCAGTTACCGGAAACTTCATAAAGCCAGATCGAAAGGGCAAAAAATGACCAAGGTAGCCGTTATTGGTGCCGGAAGTTGGGGCACCACCTTTGCCAAGGTTCTCGCCGATGGTGGCAACGAAGTCATTCTTTGGGCACGTCGTGAAGAGATTGCCGACGAGATCAATTCGCGCCACCGCAATGCCGATTACCTGCCCGGCATTGAGCTTCCAGCCAATCTCAAGGCAACCTCAACTGTAGGCGAGGCAGTTGCCGGCGCTAAGCAGGTTTATCTTTCGGTTCCGTCGCAATCGCTTCGCGCAAACTTGGGCGAGTGGGGGCATGAGTTAGATAAAGACGCCATTTTGGTTAGCCTTATGAAGGGTGTTGAACAAGACACTGGCCTTCGCATGAGCGAGGTAATTGCTCAGGCTACCGGTTTTCACCGAGACCAAATCGCTGCCATTAGCGGGCCGAATCTTGCCATGGAAATCGCCAAAGAAGAGCCAACGGCTTCGGTAGCAGCTTCAAGTTCACTGGCGACCGCTACCGCAGTGGCTGCTACGGCATCCAATGAATATTTCACCGCCTTCACCAATCAAGATGTAGTCGGCACCGAATTCGGCGGCATTCTGAAAAACCTAATTGCTGTGGCTATCGGCATCGTAAACGGCGTTGGTTACGGTGAAAACACCAAAGCCTCTATCATGACTCGCGGCCTTGCAGAGATTTCCAAGTTCGCGGTGGCATACGGCGCTCAAGACGGCACCATGATTGGCTTAGCTGGGCTCGGCGATTTGATTGCCACATGTGAATCACCACTTTCGAGAAACCACAAGGCGGGCGAAATGCTTGGTCGTGGCTATTCAAAGCGCGAGGTTTTGAAGCAAATGTCGCAAACCGCAGAGGGGCTTTCTTCGGTTGCGCCGGTGTTGCAGTTGGCCGCCGCCAAGGGCGTTGAGATGCCAATAGTTGAGCAGGTTCTGGCAGTTCTTGAAGGCCGCATGGACCCGAAAGACATTGCACCTCACCTAACCAATTCGGGTAAGCCCCAGGGCGAATAACTGTGGCTAAATTGCGCGTTGCCTTGCTGTTCGGTGGTCGTTCGAGTGAACATTCCATTTCGTGCGCAACCGCCGCCGGCGTTCTCGGTGCAATCGATCGCAGCCGATACGAAGTTATTTCGGTTGGCATTACCAAGGCTGGGCAATTTGTTCCGGCAGTCGATGACGCCAGCAAGTGGGCGCTTCGAAAAGGTGAGCTGGCAACGGTTGAGTTTGCCGGTGAACTAATTGAATTTGCGCTCGATGGTTCGCGCGAACTAACGAGCATTTCGGCAAGTGGCAAGCGCACCTCACTAGGCGCAGTTGATGTAGTTTTTGCCGTGCTTCACGGGCCGTTTGGCGAAGACGGAACCATTCAGGGTTTTCTTGAACTTGGCGGTTACCCATATGTTGGCAACGGGGTTTTCGCCTCTGCCGCCGCTATGGATAAAGAGTTCACAAAGTCGCTGCTTCAGGCGGCAAATGTGCCAGTTACCCCTCACCTGGTAGTTACCAAAGCTCAGTGGTTGAACGACCCAGAGTCAACGCTGGCCAGAGTGCGCCAGTTGGGCAAGGGGCCGTTTTTTGTAAAGCCGGCTCGAGCCGGTTCTTCGGTTGGCGTCAGCAAGGTGAGCGACTTCAAAGATTTCGCCGCCGCCGCCATGTTGGCTCTCGAGAATGACACCAAGTTTGTAGTTGAAAACCAGGTGATTGGCCGAGAACTGGAGTGCGCCGTGCTGTCGAGTTTCGATTCAGCGCCGGTTCGGGTTTCGGTGGCCGGCGAAATTGTGGTGCATGGCCGTGAGTTTTACGATTTCGAGGCCAAATATCAAGATGAAGCCTCGGTAGATCTGATTATTCCGGCGGAGCTAACCGCTAGTGAGTTGGCTCAAATGCAGCACATTGCGGCGCGGGCGTTTGATGCCATCGGTGGCTACGGATTGGCGCGCGTTGACTTTTTCAAGACCGAACATGGATTCCTGGTAAATGAGATCAACACCATGCCTGGCTTTACGCCGCTGTCAATGTATCCGAAACTTTGGCAGGCAAGCGGGCTTGGCTACAGCGAACTCATTAACCAACTAGTCGATTTGGCGCTAGTTAGAAACTAGAACTACTTTCCGGTGCAGGTGCGAATCAACTTGGTTCGCTGAACCGCAGCGCCAAGTTCATCGAGCACGTTGGCGCCAGACGCCTTGGTTGAGTCAACAATCACCTCGGTGGCGGGGTTTCGGCCAAAACTTATGAATCGATAGGTTGGCGCGTTGGCTTCATCAACCAGCCAATCAACGCCTTGGGCGGTTACGCAGCGAAGTTTGCTGGCACTAACTGGCGGCAAGCCGCAGCGAGTTATCACGACCGCCGGAGTTCCCCAGGCACCGGTTGCCTGAGCATCGGTGGTGCGTTTAGCAAGAGAGTCGATGGTGTCTGGAAGCCGAACCGAGAATTCGGCGCAGGCGAGGCTATTTGACTGGGCCGCCGCTTCAAGCGAAACATTCGCGCTGCAACCGGCCGTGCTTGCAACCAGAGCCAAAGCGGCAAGCGCAACTAGCAATCTTTTCTCAAGAATCTTCATTACTAAACAGGCTACCTTTGAGTGGTGCCAAGTATTGAAACCATTGCGAGTTTGGGCGAAAACGAAAGTTTGCGCCGAACCATCTCGCGCCTGAATCTGGCCACGAATGCCCTGGTTGGCCCAGGCGATGACTCGGCTGTGGTTGCCGCCCCCGATGGCCGTTTTTGCGTCACAACCGACACCATGGTTGAAGGTCACGACTTTCGACTCGACTGGTCTAGCGGGTTCGACCTGGGGTGGAAGGCCATCGCAAGTAACGTTGCCGACGTGGCGGCCATGGGGGCGAAACCAACCGCGCTGGTGGTGGCACTATGCGCGCCAGGCAACACCGAGGTGGCTTGGCTTGAGGCGTTCGCCGATGGGTTGCGAGAGGCCTGCCTGGCCCTGGCGCCTGAAGCCGCGGTGGTTGGCGGCGATTTAACTACAGCCCAGCAAGTTTTTATTGCGGTTACCGCTCACGGAGACCTCGAGGGTCGCCAACCTGTTTTGCGTTCAGGCGCAAGGCCAGGCGATGTGCTCGCGGTTGGTGGCACCCTGGGCAAGGCTGCGGCAGGTTTGGCGCTACTTGAAAGCGGTAATCGCGATGCGATTGCCTCTTATGACGAACTGGTAGGTGTGCAGCTTCGCCCGCAGCCTCCAATCAATCTTGGGGTAGCCGCCGGCCTGGCTGGCGCCACCGCCATGCTCGATCTAAGCGACGGCCTTTCGCGAGATTTGGCTCGCCTCTGTAAGGCATCCGGGGTTTCGGCAAACATCGAGTCGAACGCCCTGCAGGGTTACCAGGCCATGCTTGAGCAAGCAGCTCAAGCCATTGGCGCCAACGAAGTGAATTGGGTTTTGCACGGCGGAGAAGACCACAGTCTTTTGGCCACCTTCAGCCCAGAAGTGCAGCTTCCCCGCGGTTTCAAGCGAATCGGAACCATCGAATCGGCCGGCGAACCAAGCCTGCGACTTGATGGTCATCCGCTAGAAATTGGCGGATGGGATTCCACCCGCTAGGCGTGCAGTTGCGCGTTGAGTGTGATGCCAACGCCCGAGCGAGGCAAAGCCTCAACGCGACCGGTGGCAGAGTTACGCCTAAACAGCAGGTTCGGCACACCAGAAAGCTCTGCACCCTTCACGCTGCGAGGTTCACCCTCATCAACGATGGCAATTTTGGTGCCGGCGGTAACATAAAGGCCAGCTTCAACCACGGAATCATCGCCGATTGAAATGCCAACGCCTGAGTTTGCGCCGAGTAGGGCTCGGGCACCGATGGTCACACGTTCTTTTCCGCCACCCGATAGGGTGCCCATAATGCTGGCACCGCCGCCGATGTCGGCTCCGTCGTGAACCACCACACCCTGCGAGATTCGCCCCTCAACCATTGAGGTTCCAAGGGTGCCGGCGTTGAAGTTCACGAAACCCTCATGCATCACCGTGGTGCCTGGTGCCAGGTGGGCGCCAAGTCGCACTCGATTGGCGTCGGCAATACGAACCTTGCGCGGAGTCACGTAATCAACCAGGCGGCCAATCTTGTCGATGGCGTGAACTATCACACCTGCTCTTTGCAGTGCTGGGCGCAGGCGATCTAGTTCGTCAATTGCAACTGGGCCAATGTTGGTGAAGGCCACTATTGGCAGGTTCGGCATCAAGGCATCGAGATTAATGGTGTTTGGTTTTACCAATAGGTGAGAGAGCAGGTGAAGTCGCAAATAGGCGTCGGCCGTTGAAGTTACCGGAACGGTCAGGTCGATTTCGGTTAGCACCACCTTGGTGGTTACGTTTCTGCGCGCGTCGCTGCCAACCAGGGCGTCTAACTCTTTCGGCACCACCCAGAGAGCATCTGTGGTTGGGGCAGGGCCAAGTTTCGGACTTGGGTACCAAACGTCAAGCACGGTGCCGTCGGCGGCGACGGTAGCAATGCCGTGGCCCCAGGCTTTTGAGTCAAGAAAAGTCGCTTCAGTCATCGTTTCAAGGTTACAGGTAGGCTCGTAGATTATGGCGAGCACCAAATTGAACCTGCGCGATGACGTTGCGACCCTCACCGCCGCCATCTGCGATATCGAATCGGTTTCTGGAAACGAAAAGGCGCTCGCCGATCTGATCGAAGAGCAACTTCGACTTTGTGATCACCTTGAAGTAGTTCGCGACGGCGATGCCATCGTGGCAAGCACCAGACTGGGTAGAGCCAACCGAGTTATTATTGCCGGCCACCTCGACACAGTTCCGGTAGCCAACAACCTGCCAACTCGACTCGAAAACGGGGTGCTGCACGGTCGCGGCACCGTTGACATGAAAGCCGGGGTGGCTGTTCAACTAAAGCTTGCCTCCGAACTTGCAAACCCAACCAACGACATCATCTGGATCTTCTATGACAACGAAGAGGTAGCCTCTGAGCTAAGTGGGCTTGGCCGGTTAGTGAAGAACCACCCAGAACTAATTAGGGGCGATTTCGCCGTTCTTTGCGAGCCAACCAGCGCCATGGTTGAAGGCGGCTGCAACGGAACCTTACGCATCAAGGCAACGGTTTCTGGCGTCAAGGCGCATTCTGCAAGACCATGGATGGGCAAAAATGCCATTCACCACACCGCCGAATTGTTGGGCAGGCTCGCCAGTTTCGCGCCGGAAACCATTGAGGTTGACGGATTGGCTTACCGAGAAAGCCTCAACGCGGTCGCGATTCACGGCGGCATCGCCACCAACGTGATTCCAGATTTGGTTGAGATTGACATCAACTACCGCTTTGCGCCAAGTCGCACCATTGCCGAAGCAGAGGCCGTGGTAGCCAAACTTCTGGAAGGCTACCCGCTCGAACTCACCGATGCCGCCGCCGGAGCCAGACCTGGCTTGAATCACCCAATTGCCGCAAACTTCATTGCCGCGGTTGGCTCCGAGCCAAAGCCAAAATACGGATGGACGGATGTTGCCCGCTTCAGCGAACTTGGAATTCCTGCTGTGAACTTTGGCCCCGGCAACCCCAATAAAGCCCACGCAGATGATGAAGCCGTTGACGTTGCCGAGATTTATGCCTGCGAGAGCGCACTTCGCAAGTGGTTGCTAGAAACCTTGTAAAACCCTGGTGGGTTCGCGTACTGCTGGTTTGGGCAGCCACCCGCGTGGTAACCACAACGCTGTTTTTGGTTCTTGCCCAAACCCAGGGCCCAACCTACTGGACTAGCGCTCGCCCGAGTTATTTCGACTTTCTAAACATTTGGGACGCCGAATGGTTTGAGCAGATTTACCGTTTTGGTTTTGGTGGAGTAGCGGGTTACCAGAGCACTCTTCCTCTCGATGCCAGTGGCAACGTAGTGCAAAACGCTTGGGCCTTCATGCCCGGCTTTCCGTTCTTGGTGCGTTGGCTAGATTTCGGGCCCGGCTGGGCGGTGATGGCCCCAACCATATCGTTATTACTCGGCTTTGTTTTAGCCATTTTGGTTTACCAAATTTTTTTGCACCGATTCGACAAGACGGTTTCACTCTGGGGGGTAGCCCTACTGGGGCTTTCGGCGCCATCCATTGTTTTTCAAGCGGGTTACGCTGACACCTTGGGTTTGCTGCTTCTTGCATTGGCATTACTACTGATTTTGCAGCATCGCTACCTTTGGGCCCTGGTGCCGATTTCTCTTCTGAGCATTACGAGGCCCGGTGTGGTTGCACTCGGGCTAGCTCTAATCGTTCTTTGGTTGGTGAAACTCTGGAGGCAGCTCGATGGGCAGAAGGGGTTTGCGACGGGCGAGAAGCTGCGGCTAGCGGTTTTGGCAGTGACCACCTCTGCGCTTGGTTGGCTCTGGTCTGCGATCGCGTGGATAGTTACCGAACGCACTGATGCCTATTTGGCAACCGAGTTGTCTTGGAGAGCAAGTTTTATTGGTGATGCCAGGCTGGTGCCATTCGAGGGGTGGTCGGTTTCGCCAGCCTATTTCTGGGGCAAACCCTGGGGGCCTTACATCATGCTCGGTCTGGTGGTTGCGGCTGTGGCTTTACTGTTTACCAAGGCGGTTCGAAGCCTTGGTCTCACGCTCTGGCTCTGGGTGGCTAGCTACTATGCCTACCTGCTCTTAGTTTTCTTTCCGCAGTCGAGCACCTTTCGCATTCTGCTCATGGTGTTTCCGCTCTTCGGGGCGTTATCAAGTTGGATGCTTCAGCGCCGAAGGGCCATCCGATGGATGATAGTGGTCACCATGGTGGCGCTGCAGTGGTGGTGGCTCTGGGAATGTTGGCGCTACGTTTCCCCTGATTTTTCTCCTCCTTAAAAATCGTCGCATTTTGTCTGGGATAATAGAACTTCGGCATTTTTGCCAGCAATTCAAGGAGTTCTACATGGCAGCAATGAAGCCACGCACCGGAGACGGCCCGATGGAAGCAGAGCGCGAACCTCGCGGCCTGATTATTCTTCGAGTTCCACTAGAAGGCGGCGGTCGCCTTGTGGTTTCGGTTAACGATGAAGAAGCCAAGAATCTTTACGAAGTTCTTGCCGGCGTCGTCAAGAAGTAAGCGCTTTAGAAAAAGCTAAACCGGTCGAATCGACCGGTTTTTGCTTTAAACGTGAATTCCTAGAGGCGCTTACTGGCTAGCAGCAGACCGTCACCTGCGGTTGAAAGCACGGTGATGAAATCCTCGTTTTTTTGAAATGCGCGCAAGATCGAGCGATAGGCCACAGTGCTGTCGTCGCGCATCACCGGGTCTGGAACTCGATCGCGCCAAAGGGCATGGGCCAGGGCAAGCACTCCACCTGGGCGAAGCAGCCGTGATGCCTCTTGGGCTTGCTCTTCGACCGTCTCGCTGTCGGCATCAAGAAAAACCATATCGTAGGCAGCGTCTGCCATGTTTGACATGACATCAAGGGCACGACCAGAAATAATTCGAGTTTGGCTGGCTGCGATTTTGGCATCGTTGAAGGCTGCCTTGGCCGCACTCTGGTGATCAACTTCGGTGTCAATAGTTGCCAAAACTGCCTTTGGGGCGCCGCGAAGCAGCCACAGTCCTGAGATTCCAGCGCCGGTGCCGGCCTCAACTATGGCCTTGGCACCGGTTGCCGAGGCAATCAGCGCCAGGTGAGAACCAACGTTTGCCGTTACCGATTCAATGCCAAGTTCATTGGCTCGAACTCGAGCCTGGTGAAAGACATCGCCCTCAGAATTGAAATCTTCGGCGTACTTCCAGCTAGTTAACTTGTCGACCATGAATCTCCCTGCATAAAACTTACCGCAGTGCTGGGCAAGGTAACCTAAATGGGTGTTTGGGTTTAGTGGCGAGAAGCTTTTGATTCTTGGCCTTCTTGCGCTTTTCGTGCTTGGGCCAGATCGCCTGCCGCAGTATGCCGCCAAATTGGCTCAGTTTGTAAAAGCCGTAAAGCGCATGGCCGAGGGGGCCAAAAGTCAGCTCGAAACCGAGATTGGCGAAGAGGTGGACTGGGCAAAACTCGACCCGCGCCAATATGACCCAAGGCGAATCATCAGGGATGCCCTAAAAGACGATGCGCCACTGGCGAAAGCGGCGGCCGCCATTGAGTCAGTAGCGGTTTTAGAAAAGGGCGAGCAGCCCCCGTTTGACAGCGAAGCCACCTAAAGACTTCAGAATACGTTCAGCGGTAGTTTTTTACCGGTCAGTTTCGGCCCAGCTTGAATCACCTGGGTTGCGATTCGCCCGATTTCGAGAGCCGCTGCCGATAGCGGGTGAGTGGCAACCACCGGCCTGCCGCTATCTGAACCTAGGCGAAGTTCAACATCCAGTGGAATCTGACCGAGTAACCCAATCTCGGCGTTGGCGAGCTTAGCGATGGCCTGAGCTACCTGAGAGCCGCCGCCGGCACCAAATAGTTCAAACCGGCCACCATCGGCCTGTGGCAGCCACGCCATGTTCTCGATTACGCCAAGCACGCTTTGCCCGGTTTGCAGCCCTACGGCGGCGCTGCGCTCGGCTACCTGGGCGGCGGCAAGCTGGGGCGTGGTAACCACTATGTGCTCGCCAGTGGGCAGCAGCTGCCCGAGGCTGATTGCCACGTCGCCGGTGCCCGGCGGTAGGTCAACCAGCAAGAAGTCGAGATCGCCCCAGTAAACATCGGTGAGAAACTGTTCGACCGTGCGGTGCAGCATTGGCCCGCGCCACGCCACGGCCTGATTACCGTCAACGAACATGCCTATCGAAATTACCTTCACGCCAAAGGCAACCGGCGGAACGATGAGGTTATCGATGCGAATCGGTTTGTCAGTTAGACCCAACTGGCCTGGCACCGAGAAGCCGAAAACGTCAGCATCGAGCAACCCAACGCTGAAACCTCGATTCGCCAACTCAACCGCAAGGTTCACAGTGACACTGGTTTTACCAACCCCGCCCTTGCCAGAGCCAACTAGCAAAACCCGGGTGAGCGAATCTTTGCCAAACGGATTGGTCTTCGGTGGGCGCCCAGCGGTTAATTTTGCGGTGAGTTCGGCGCGCTCGGCCGGGGTCATCACGGTGAGAAAAACCTCGGCGGCAGTTACCCCGACAACTGTGCGTAGCGCGGCCAATACGTCGGCTTCAATGCGATTGGCGGCCGGGCAACCAACCACGGTTAGTTTGATTTCGGCTACGGCTTTGCCGGAATCCATTTCGAGTTTGCCGACCATGCCCAGTTCGGTTATGGGCCGCCTAAGTTCTGGGTCGAAAACGCCCTCTAGGGCAGCGAAGAGCTCTTCGCGGCTAGTCATCTTTGCGCGGCTTGGCTTTCTTGGCAACCTTGGTGCCTTGCAGTTCGGATAGTAGGTTGCTCACTGCGTCGCGAAGTTCGTCTTTCACAAAGTCGCGCGTGGCCAGTTGCTCGATAGATATTCGAAGTGCAACCACCTCGCGCGCTAGATACTCGGTGTCGGCGAGGTTACGTTCGGCACGCTGCCGGTCTTGCTCAGTTTTTACGCGGTCTCGGTCGGCTTGGCGGTTTTGCGCCAACAGAATCAGTGGGGCAGCGTAAGACGCCTGCAGCGACAAAATCATGGTGAGCAAAGTGAAGTTGGTGATTGCCGGGTCGAACTGGGTGTTACGAGGAGCAAGTTCGTTCCAGGTTAGCCAGATGGTGACGAAAACCGACATCCAAATTAGAAATTGACCGGTTCCCATGGCACGCGCAAAGGCTTCTGAAGCGCGGCCAAACTTTTCTGAGTCAACCTTCAGCGTTGGCCGAAAACGGGCCCGCTCGGTAATTGGGCGATCTAGGCTGTCGCGAGTCTTAGCCATCGACAACCTCACTTTCATCTTCGCTGCGCCAGTCGTCAGGCAGCAGGTGGTCAAGCACGTCATCTACGGTTACAACGCCAAGCAGGCGGTGGAACGAGTCAACTACCGGAAGTGCAACCAGGTTGTAGTTCGCGAGGTTTCGGTGAATGGTGCGAATCGGGGTGTCTGCACGAATCGGCTCGAGCTCGGTGTCTACCAGCGAACCAAGGCGCTCGTGAGGCGGGTAGCGCAGCATGCGTTGAAAGTGCACCACGCCAAGGTATCGACCAGTCACGGTTTCATAAGGTGGCAAAGTCACAAATACGGATGCCGCCAAAGCCGGCGCCACCTCTTGCCGCCTTATCAGCGCCATGGCTTCGGCCACGGTGGCATCTGCCGAACAAATGATTGGTTCGGTGGTCATCAAACCACCGGCGGTAAACGGGGCATACTGCATCAGCATGCGAAGATCTTCTGCCTCTTCTTCATCCATCAGGTCGAGCAAAGCTTCGGTTCGCTCTTCTGGAAGATTCGCCATGAGGTCGGCTGCGTCATCTGGTTCCATAAGGTCAAGAACCTCGGCGGCACGTTCGTCATCGAGCTCTTGAATAATGTCGACCTGCTCGTCTTCTGGAAGCTCTTCGAGCACGTCGGCCAGGCGCTCGTCGTCAAGCTCTTCTGCCACCTCGATCATGCGCTCGTCTGGCAGCTCAAGCAGTGCGCTTGCAAGGTCGGCAGGGCGTAGGTCGCTGTAGGTTGCAATCAGTTGTTCGGCACTCTGGGCGCCATCGCCCTTGGCTTCTTCGGCTACCGACTGCCAAGCGGCAAACAGGGTTGCGCCCTTGGCAAATCGTGAGCTCGAGGTTTTTGGTCGGCGCAAAAACAGCTCGGTAACGTTCCACTGCCTGCTCTTGTTTAGCTCGATGGCAACGTCTTCAATGGTTGCCGAACCAGAACCATCGAGCAGACTCACGGTGCGACCGAGCATTTCGGCAATAACGCGCACCTCGCTACCGCGCTGGCTAAAGCGGCGAAGATCAATCAACCCGGTGGTAATAACTTGTCCCGGTGCAATCGAGGTAACCCTTGCAATCGGCACAAAAACCTTGCGCCGCCCGGTCATTTCAACCAGCAAGCCAAGCACCCGAGGGCTGCCCGATTTGCGGTAAGAAACCAGGGCGTCAAAGACCTTGCCAACGCGGTCTCCGGCTGGGTCAAAAACGCCACAGCCTGCCAATCTGGCTACGAAGACTCGGTTTGCGCTCACAGAGATTAACTTTAGACGGCTTATTGGCGCCATGCGAGAATAAGTGAATGAGCATGCAACCAAATCAGACTCGTTCGGCCGCTTCAATTCCTGACGGCCAGGTCATTGCAGACTTCAAGGCTTACATCGAGGCCGTTAACTATGTTGACCGCCTGGTTCACAACAACTTTCCACCGCAGCTGGTTGCCATCATTGGCTCAGACCTGAAACTCATCGAGCGAGTTCGAAGCAAGCTTTCATACGGTCGCGTAGCCCTCGGCGGGGCCTTCACGGGCTCATGGATGGGCCTGATGTTCGCATTTCTGTTCGGCAGCTCGTCGAGCACCGCAACATCCACTTCATTTGGTTCTTTTGGTTCTTACATTGTGATTGGCGCCGGCATCGGCATGCTTATTTCGGTAATTCGCTTCGCACTTACCCGCAACAAGAAAGAGTTTTTAAGCGGGTCAACCGTGGTTGCCGCTCGCTACGAGGTTATGGTGCCAACCCACATGGTGCAGAACGCAATCAAGGCAGCCACTACCGAAGCTTAGCCAACCAAGCTTCAACTGCGGCTGTTTCACGCGGCAGCCCGGCACTCAGGTTTTCAACCCCAGTTTGGGTAACCAAAACATTGTCTTCGATGCGCACGCCAATGCCACGATATTCGGCAGGCACCGCCAGGTCGTTCTCGTGAAAGTAAAGCCCAGGTTCAATGGTGAAAACCATGCCAGGCTCAAGCGTTCCTTCTTTGTAAAGCTCACGACGGGCCTGAGCGCAATCGTGCACATCGAGACCTAGGTGGTGGCTGGTGCCGTGCACCATCCAACGGCGGTGAAATTGCTTATCTTTCTGAAGCGACTCTGCCGCGCTAACTGGCAGTAGCCCCCATTCACCTAGGCGAGCGGCAATTACCTTCATGGCGGCTTCGTGAATTTCGAAAAACTTTACCCCCGGCTTGGCAAAGGCGAAAGCCGCGTCGGCCGCATCGAGCACCGCTTGGTAAACCTTTCGTTGCACCTCAGAGAATTTTCCATTCACCGGCAAAGTTCTGGTGATATCTGCCGTGTAACCACTGTCGAGTTCAACACCGGCATCGACCAAGATCAGGTCTCCGTCGTGCACGTCGCCATCGTTTCGAGTCCAGTGCAAAATGCAGGCGTGCGGCCCTGCGGCCACAATGCTCTCGTAACCAAGGTCGTAGCCGTTTACTCGGGCGTTGGTGAAAAACACGCCCTCTAGCAGGCGCTCGCCGCGGTTTTGCTTAGCGGCACGTGAAAGATTTTTCAGGATGTCGTCGAACCCAGAAGCGGTTGCCTTGATTGCATCGCGCATCTGGCCAATCTCGAACTCATCTTTGACTAAACGAAGTTCAGAAAGAAAGGTGGCCAGTTCGTCGCTGTTGTGAAGTTCAATCAACTTTTCGTGCGCATGCTTGGCAAGTTCGCCGGCAAGTTCGTCGAGGCTCTTAGTTTTAATGCCTAGTAGCTGTTCGATGTTCGCAAGGCTTGGGCGAGGGCCAACCCAGAACTCACCGATCATTGGGTTAGAGAAATACTCTGGCGAACTCTTGTCGGCGGTTTGACGAAGAAACAAAGTTGTCGTTGAGTCGTTGATAACCAGCACCGAATCTGGCACGGTGGCCGAGCCCCAACCGGTGAGGTGGGTAAAAGCCGCATGCGGGCGATAGCGATACTCGGTATCGTTTGAACGCACCTGCATGCCACCGGCGGGCACCACCACAACCTTGCCTGCGAAATGTGCGGCAACCTTGGCGCGGCGCTTGGCTGCGGCTTTTGCGGCTTCGCTCAGCCGACTGGCAGTTGCCGAAGTTTCGCCCCAGTTGGCCGCCATGTAAGCCAAGAACTCCTGGCTGTCTGGGGTAGTCGAACGTTCGGTTTGAATGACTTTGTCTTCTGACATGGCTTCATTCTGCCACTGCATTGCTAACCTGAAAGCCCATGACGGTAATCGATTTGCACGCTCACTCCACTCGCTCAGATGGCAAAGAGTCGCCAACCCAGGTGTTCGAGCATGCCGCCAAAGCCGGTATCAACATTTTGGCGCTCACCGATCACGACACCACATCCGGATGGAGCGAGGCTACTGAAGCTGCCCAGCGTTTCGGAATCGGCTTCATTCCCGGAATCGAGGTGACCACCAGGGCCAAGCTTCAGCGCAATGGTGGCAGCCATTTCATAAGCGTGCACCTTTTGGCCTATCTTCCGAACCCAAATGATGAAGGCCTAGTGGCAACCATGGGTGAATCGGTGGGCTCAAGAGAAACTCGAGCCCTGGCAATGGTTGAAGCACTTTCCAAAGACTTCGAAATCACCTGGGATGACGTGCTTGCTCAGCTCGCTCACGGGGCAACTATCGGTCGCCCGGCAATCGCAGATGCGTTGGTAGAACTTGGGGTGGTGCTCGATCGCACCGAGGCGTTCGATGGAATTCTTTCGAAGCACGGCGGTTACTACCTGCCTACCGAGGTGGTCGACACTTTTGATGCCATCCAATTGGTTTTGAATGCTGGGGGAGTGCCGGTGATTGCCCACCCACTTACCGGAATCAGCCCGAACACCGATCGAGGTGATTTACCGCTCGAGCATTTTGAAGCCCTAATTGCCGCGGGTCTAGCAGGGTTCGAGGTTTATCACCGCGAGGTGCCCGAACTGGCCAGAGAGTGGCTGCTCGAATTGGCTAACCAGCACGAGTTGATTGTTACCGGCTCGAGCGATTACCACGGTGTTCACGGCAAGCCCAACCGACTTGGTGAAAATATCACAGACCCCGAAATGCTTGAGCGAATAATCGCTCAGTCAAGCGGAACCGCGGCGTTGCTCTAAGCGCCACCTCTGGTGCGTCGACGTTGTCGATCTGGGCGCTTGTGCTCGTGGTCACCGTGGGCTGGTTTTTCGTGACCAGCCGGCTTTGAGCCGCCGCTTCGGTTTGGCTGGCTGCGATTGCGAGGGGAATCTGATTTCACCGGCAGTTTGGCTGTAGATGCTCGTAGACGGCCCTTGGTGCCTGGGGTGATGCCTAGGTCTTCATAGAAGTGTGGCGAAGACGAGTAGGTTTCAACCGGTTCTGGCTGACCGAAGTCGAGCGCGGTGTTGATGTGACCCCAGCGAGTTAGGTCTTCCCAGTCAACGAAGGTAACCGAGATTCCGGTTCGCCCAGCGCGACCAGTTCTGCCAACGCGGTGCAGGTAAGCCTTCTCGTCTTCTGGAATCGTGTAGTTGATGACGTGGGTCACGTCATCCACATCGATGCCTCGAGCAGCAACCTCGGTTGCCACCAAAATGTCTTTCTTACCTGCGCGGAATGCCGCCATCGATTTCTCGCGAGCTTCTTGGCTCATGTCGCCGTGCAGGGCGGTGGCGTTGAAGCCTCGGTCGATAAGTTCTTCAGAAACCTTGCTGGCCTGGCGCTTGGTGCGGGTAAAGATCACGGTCTTGCCGCGACCCTCAGACTGCAGCAAACGGCCAACCATCTCGTCTTTATCTAACGAGTGAACTCGGTAAACGAACTGTTTGATGTCGGCCTTGGTTAGACCTTCGTCTGGGTCGTTTACACGAATGTGAACCGGTTTGTTCTGATATTTTCGAGCAAGAGTCACAACGGCGCCCGGCATGGTTGCCGAGAACATCATGGTCTGTCGGTCGCTAGGCGTATAGGTGAAGAGGCGCTCCATGTCTGGCAAGAAACCAAGGTCGAGCATTTCGTCTGCTTCGTCTAGAACCATGATGCGAATCTTGCCAAGGTCAAGTTTGTGCTGCTTGGTGAGGTCAATCAGGCGGCCAGGGGTGCCAACAATAATCTGGGCACCGGCGTCTATTTCGGCAACTTGGCCCTCGTAAGCTTTTCCGCCGTAAATTGCAGCCACATTGGTGGCTCGGTTGGCGGTGGCGAGTTTCAGGTCTTCTGCCACCTGAACGGCAAGTTCACGGGTTGGCACTACTACCAGCGCCTGCGCTCCGAGCGGCGGGTTTTCACCCAGCCGTTGAATCAGTGGCAGGCCAAAGCCGAAGGTCTTACCGGTTCCAGTTTTCGCCTGACCAATCAGGTCTTGCCCGGTTAGAGCAACTGGAATGGCTTCCTGTTGAATTGGAAAGGGGCTGAGTATTCCCTTGTCGGTTAGTGCCTGAACGATGTCGGCATCAATGCCTAAAGCTGCAAAAGTCAAATGAACTCTCCTCGAGTTAAGCCAAGTCTACTTTGCGCCTCGCTTCGATTAGTCTTATAGCTGTGTTCGAGTGGCTCAAGAATTTGCGGCGCAAAGCGCAAACATTGGCGCTACCCAACAGGGATGACCGCACCGGTCGAAACCGTGACGAACTTGACTTGCGCCCATACACGCCAGAAGCGCATGAATACCTTGGTCAACTGGCATATCATCAGCTTTCAAGTTTCGAAATTTTGACCAATGAGTTGAAATATTCACCGAACACCAATGCTCAGGCCGAATTGAGCGCTGCAGCCTCAAAGCACTTTTTGCGATACAAGGCCATAGCCAAAAAACTTGAGTTGCTAAATATTGAACCGGCCGATGCCATGGACCAATTTGTTGAGCGCATAGAGACCTATAACTCGAAACTCACCGGCGTGGATTGGTATGAAGCGCTTCTTAAGGTTTATCTCACCCAGGGTTTGCTCGATGATTTTTATCGCCGCCTAGCCGTTGGCCTAGAGGCAAAGCTGCAAGCCGAGGTAGTCAAGACCCTGAGCGATAAAAGTTTTGAAAAGTTTGCGGTGAAGACCTTGAACATTGCCATGGCAGAAGACGAGGTCTTGCGAAGCAGGTTGGCGCTTTGGGGCAGAAGGCTTATGGGTGACACCTTGCTAGAGGTTCGCGAAGTGCTTGACGATCGCAAACTAACCGGTGTTGCCAAGAACAAGCGGCTCAGCGCGAACGAGGTAAGAGATGTTCGACTGCGTGCTTATGCAACCCTCGAACCACTAATTACCGAACTGATTGGCGCCCACTCGAATCGAATGGATGCCCTCGGCCTAACTGCCTAGATATTCGGTTGAGCTGCCGCCGCGCACATAGTCGGCGAGAATCGAAACATTGTCAGCGTCGCGTCGCTTAGATAGGTATCGCAGCCCAAAAAACATTCCAACCGGCATCAAAAGCATCACGATAATCCAGGTAAAAGCGTTTTCGGTTGGCATTCCAACCCAAATCAGAATTACCCATAGTGCCAGGCCGGTTAGAAGGGCTAATGCGCTAGGAAGCACGCTTCCGTAGTCGTCGTTTTTGCCGATTACATAGGGAGCAACCAGGCCGAGCAACACGGCATAAATAACCAGGAAGCTGACCTCGGCGATTGCGCTTACAAAGATGTCCATTACCCAATAAATCCTACTCTGCGCTCGCTACTCGCACCGATTTCAAGATAGGCAACAGAGTTTGCAGCCACTAAGAAAACCACACCTTTTGCGTCGCTGAGTTTTAGAACGCTGCCACCGTTGGCAATTGAATTGGCGAACTGCTGCTCAATTTCTGCCGCGGTTTGGTTTGATTCGAAGGCCAGTTCGCGAGCCGACTCGCGAATACCAATTCTTACCTGCACTTGAATCTCCTTTTTGGGAACGGTTATTAGATTACGCCACAGAGTAAATTGCAGGCGTCATCCTAAGTAAAATTAGTTTCTTTTACTAAAGGAATCAGTTTGAAGCTTGCACCGCTGGTTGAGCCCGCCGGCGAACTTTCTCAAAATGAGATTGAGCGCTACTCCCGTCACCTCATCATTCCCGAAGTTGGTCTAGTTGGTCAGCGTCGCATCAAAAATGCGCGAGTGCTGGTTATTGGTGCCGGTGGCCTCGGATCTCCAACGCTTCTTTATTTAGCCGCCGCCGGCGTTGGCACTCTTGGCATAGTCGATTTCGACGTGGTTGACGAGTCGAACCTGCAGCGCCAGGTCATTCATGCGCAGTCAGACCTAGGTCGCCCGAAGGCA
>CANFOX010000006.1 GCA_947448845.1 Microbacteriaceae bacterium
GATCCAAACGCAGCCAAAGTTCAGCGCTTTCGAGAATCGAAGGGCGCGAGTGTGGTTGGTAGTCCAAACCGAAGAAGCCAGACCGTATTCAACGTCGTTTGCCCAGGTTAGAGCCTGAGCGTCATCCTTAAATTTTTGAACGGTGACCACCGGACCAAAAATTTCGCTCTGAATTGACTCATCGGTTTGCTTGAGCCCGGAAACCACGGTGGCTTCGTGGAAGTAGCCCACATCACCGATTCGCGAGCCGCCGACCTCAATGTTGGCATTGTCGGGAAGGCGCGAAATGAATCCTTGAACACGTTCAAGCTGGTTCACGTTGTTTACCGGGCCAAACAAAATGTCATCGCGCTTCGGGTCACCGGTGAGCGCGTTGGCCTTTACCTCGGCAACTAGAAGAGCAACGAATTCATCGTGCACCGACTCGTGAACCAAAATGCGAGTAGCCGCGGTGCAATCCTGGCCGGCATTGAAGTAACCCGCTATGGCAATCTGAGCGGCGGCCTTCTGCAGGTCGGCGTCTTCGAAGACCACAACTGGCGCTTTGCCACCGAGTTCGAGGTGAACACGCTTAAGGTCGGTGGCGGCACTTTTGGCTACCTCCATTCCAGCGCGAACCGAACCGGTGATAGAAACCATCTGTGGAATCGAATGTTCGATAAGGGCACGTCCGGTATCGCGATCGCCGGTAACCACGTTAAATACACCTTTTGGCAAAAACTCGCTTGCGATCTCTGCCAAAAACAGCGTGGATGCCGGAGTGGTGTCACTTGGTTTTATAACCACTGTGTTTCCGGCTGCGATAGCTGGCGCAAATTTCCAGGTGGCCATGTTGAGTGGGTAGTTCCAAGGGGTCACCTGACCAATAACACCGATTGGTTCGCGACGAATCCAAGAGGTGTGGTCGCGCGCATATTCACCGGCCGACTTACCTTCAAGATTTCGGGCAGCTCCGGCAAAGAATCGAATCTGATCGACCGAGGGCATGATCTCGTATTCCACCAGCGTTGAGCGAGGCTTGCCCGTATTCTCAGATTCGATGTCGGCCGCCTCTTCGGCGCGAGCTTCAAGCGCATCCGCAATTCTAAAAAGTGCAAGTTGACGCTCGCCTGGGGTGAACTGGCTCCACTCTTCAAACGCCGCGTTGGCGGCTTTGTAGGCAACATCCACATCGTTGGCATTCGAGATAGCTGCCTTGGCGTAACCTTGCCCGTTTGCTGGGTTGATTACGTCACTGGTTTGACCAGAACTGGAGGCTACTGATTGGCCGTTTACAAAGTTCTTTAGTTCGCGCATGAGTGCTCCTAATCGGTGAGACGATTTCATTGTAATCTGACAGTTTTTAGGCAAAATGTCTATTTTGGTATCGATTTCGTTGCGAAATGCCAAAACTGGTGCGTTTTCGTTTGTGAATCGGCGTTTCTACTGGCAAAATCAACATATGTCACGCATGTTTCGCACTCGAGGTAGTCAGCTAGATGAAACTAGCAAGCTGATTATTGAGCAGTTGCAAGAAGACGGGCGCCGCTCTTACTCAGACATCGGCAAAGCCGTGGGCCTAAGCGAGGCTGCCGTGCGCCAACGCGTGCAAAAACTTACCGATAGCGGAGTAATGCAGGTGGTTGCGGTAACCGACCCGATGCAACTTGGCTTTTACCGCCAGGCCATGATCGGCATTCGCTGCAACGGCGACACCCGATCAATCGCCGAAGAAATTGCAAAACTACCCGCCGTTGACTACGTGGTGCTCACCGGTGGAAGTTTTGACGTTTTGGTTGAGGTGATCTGCGAGAACGATGACGAACTCCTAGATCTTCTCAATTCAAAGATCCGGATTCTGCCCGGAGTGACCTCATCAGAGACTTTCGTCTACTTGAGGCTGCAGAAACAGCTATACAACTGGGGTACAAGATGAACCTCAGCCAAAACAAACAAGAAGAGTGATATCAAATGGCAACCAAGGAAAGCCAAGCAGGAAAGCTTGTTCGCGGCCTAAAGTCCGTGTTCAAGGCTCCGGTAAAACCGGCCACAGCAAAAGCAGACCGCGCCACTCCGCTCGGAGACGCCCGTAAGGCCGGAACCGAGCCAACCGTAAAGATGCTGCAAGAGGCCGCTAAGTCGAACCTCTTTTTGCACTTCACGCGGCACAGTCCTTATCAAAAGGCTGACATACCAATCATCATGCGTGCCGAAGGGCACCACTTCTGGGATCACACCGGTAAAAAGTACTTCGACGGCATCTCGAGCCTGTTCTCGGTAAACGCCGGCCACGGTCGAGTTCGTCTCGCCGAGGCTGCCGCCAAACAGATGAAGCAGTTGGATTACTTTCCGATCTGGTCTCACGCACATCCTTCGGCAATTGAGCTCTCTGAGCGCGTGCTTTCATATGCGCCAAAGAACCTGAGCCGCGTTTTCTTTACGACCGGAGGTGGTGAGGCAAACGAAACCGCTTGGAAACTGGCAAAGCAGTATTTCAAGATGACCGGCAAGCCTCTAAAGCACAAGGTTCTCACCCGCTCGGTGGCATACCACGGCACATCGCACGGCGCCCTGTCGCTCACGGGAATTCCATCGATGAAGAAGGCATTCGAACCACTGGTTCCCAGCACCTTTCGGGTACCGAACACTAACTGGTATCGCTCGCAAGACGACTTCGCAAATGAAGAAGAATTCGCCATGTGGGCCGCCAACCGAGTTGAAGAAATGATTCTCTTCGAAGACCCAGACACCGTTGCTGCTTTCTTCTTAGAACCAGTTCAAAACTCTGGCGGATGCTTCACAGCACCAAAGTCGTATTTCAAACGAATTCGCGAAATTTGCGACAAATATGACGTGCTTTTGGTGGCCGATGAAACCATCGACGGTTTTGGTCGCATCGGCACCATGTTTGCTTCTGAGTTCTATGAACTTGAGCCAGACATGCTGGTTTGCGCTAAGGGAATCACCTCGGCCTATGCCCCACTCGGTGCGTTGCTATTAACCGAAAAGCTATTCGAGCCGTTCAAGCACGGCACGGCACTTTTTCCACACGGTTACACCTTCGCCGGTCACCCGGTGAGCTGTGCCGTTGCGCTAGAAAACCTCGACATCTTCGATGAAGAAGACCTGGTTGGTAACGTGCGTCGAAATGCCCCGATTTTCAAGGCAACCCTAGACAAACTGCGCGACTTGCCGATTGTTGGTGACGTTCGCGGTGAAGGTTACTTCTATGCAATCGAGTTGGTGAAAGACAAAAACACCAAAGAAACCTTCAACGACGCCGAGTCAGAGAAGCTGCTTCGCGGAATCTTGTCGCACCGCATGTTTGAAGAGGGGCTCTATTGCCGCTCTGACGACCGTGGCGACCCCGTAGTTCAGCTAGCTCCGCCACTCACCATTGGCCCAGATCAGTTTGATGAGCTCGAATCGATTCTTCGAGGCTGCCTGAGTGAAGCCTGGGCGAAGATGTAGTTTGCTGTGTTTGAAAACCCTCGTCACTCTCGGTGGCGGGGGTTTTCACTTCGGGCTAAGACTTGGCGTTATGCTCAAATTCAGAAGTGCTTCAGTGAACTTCTGAACAAATTTCTAGGGTTCAAGGATGACAAAAATACCCACATTTGATTCCAGCTGTTCATTTGACTCGGCCATTGGCCCCATCTCGCTATATGCGTTAGATGATGCCGTGGTTTTTCTAACCATGGGTCATCCAGCCGCGGCAAACCTAGGTAAATCTAAGGTGCTGAACGAAGCCACAAAACAACTCAAGGCTTACTTCTCAGGTAAATCGAAAACATTGAACTTTGCGGTGTCGGCCAACGGCACGGCGTTTCAAGAAGCGGTTTGGGGGCAGATTGCCAAACTTGGCTTTGGCGAAACGACTAGTTATGCCGAAATTGCCGAGGCAATTGGTAACCCAAAAGCGGTTAGGGCCGTCGGCGGCGCCGTTGGCGCGAACCCGGTCCCTTTGGTGATTGGTTGCCACCGAGTGCTTGGTGTCAGCGGCCAAATCACCGGTTATTCGGGTGGCGATGGCATTGCTACCAAAACCTGGTTACTCGAACACGAAGGCATTCCGGTTAAGCTTTGACCACTCGACTGCACGAAGACGGGTTGGTGCGCTGCTCATGGGCAGGCACCGACCCGCTTTATGTTAAATATCACGACACCGAGTGGGGCGTTGAAGTTCGCGGCAACAACGCCATGTTCGAACGCCTGAGCCTAGAGGGTTTTCAAGCCGGGCTCAGTTGGATCACCATTTTGAAACGCCGCGATGGTTTTCGCTCGGCATTTCACGATTTTGAAATTGACAAGGTTGCCTCTATGGCAGATGCCGAAGGTGAAGCTCTGATGTTAAATGATGGCATTATTCGAAATCGGGCCAAGATTCGCAGCACCATTAAAAACGCGCAGCTTTGCCAGCAACTTGATCTAACCGAGCTGCTTTGGAGCTTTGCCCCAATCTCTGGTGAAGGTAAGAGTTCCTCACCCCGAGCGGTATCAGAAGAGTCAACGGCTATGAGTAAATCGCTTCGCAAATTGGGCTTTGGGTTTGTTGGGCCAACCACCATGCATGCGCTCATGCAGGCAGTTGGAATGTTCAACGAGCACCAGGTCGAGTGTTTCAGGCGCAGCCAACTCCCCTAAACTTCAGCAATGAACAATTTGCAGGAATTCGATGCCTTTTACCGAGAACAAATGCATGTCATTCAGAGATACCTTGCAAGACGCGTTCCCCTTGAAAACATTGATGACTTAGTCTCAGAAATTTTTGATATTGCCTTTCGTCGCATGAACCAGGCGAAACCTGGCTTTGAACTACCTTGGCTTTACCGCATTGCTGGCTTTGTGGTGGCCAACCATCGCCGCAAACTTCAGCGCGAAACCAGTTTCTTAGCCACCTTTTACGCAGCCGAAACCTCGGCCTCTGCCGAGCAAATCGCCCTTTCGCACGTTGAACTTGCCGAAGCGTGGAAGCAACTGAAACCCGGTGAACGTGAGGCGCTTTCACTAGCCGCCTTCGAAGGGTTGAGCGTAAGCCAGATTGCAACCGCGTTGGGAATCACGACAAACGCCGTGAACCTGCGACTTCATAAAGCCAGAACCAAACTGGCGAAACATTTAGATCTATAGAAAGTTTTGCTGTTCTGGCGACATAAACCAGATATGAACGAAAAAGTTGACGGCTTGCTGAAAAGCGCCGACCCTGCCAAAAACCTTCAGCTCGGCGAACCAGGTGCCTTCGCACCCAAGAACAAGAAGCCTCTCAAATCACGCGAATGGTTCGCGCTGCAGGGCCGCAGGTCGCAATTAGCAACCATGGCCGCAGCATTTGCCTTAGTTCTAGGGCTCGGCATCTCTGCCGTTGGCTTTGCGCCGCATGACACAAAACCAATAATGACCCTAGGCTCCGGCCCCCAAGCAACTGCACCGAATTCAGATGCGGCGCAAAGCAAAATGGCAGCTGGCGGCATGATGATGCCTTGGTTCCAGTACGAATATCGGGCAGCCGACAACTTAAACAGTGAATCACCTACCAATATCGTTTATCGCCTACAACTGACCGGTGACCCAAAGCAGATTCTTAGTGCTTTAGGCAAACAGGTTGGCGTCTCTGGTCAGGTTCAAACCTTTGACGAGGCAAGTTATGGCCCTAACAACTACTTCATTGGCTCGAGCGACTGGACTAAACCTACGGTTACCATCAACTGGGCAGGCACCGGCAACTGGTCGTACAGCGACCCAACCGCATACCCTGATTGCCAGCCGCAACCGAGCGACTCTGCGACAACCGGTTGGTGCACCTTGCCCGACGGCTCAACTGCAAAAAGAAACTTTCCGACCGAAGCAGTCGCCGCAGCACAAGCGGCCCGAATCTTCACCGCAGGTGGGCTCAAGGTAACGGCATCCGATATAAAAATCACTAAGGATGACTATTCGATGTCAGCTTCGGCCTCACTCGAAGTTGCAGGCCAACCCACTGCACTAACCTGGCAGGCAAGCTGGAGCACAACCGGTCAACTTGCCTATGCATACGGGCAGTCAGTAACTGTCGAAAAAGTTAGTGATGTGCCAACAATCGACGCAAAGCGCGCCATTGAGCGACTTAGTGACTGGCGTTGGAGCGGGCAGGCGGCTGAAAGCTTCTACCCAACTGGGCCAATGGTGTATGGCCGCATGGCTGACGATGCTACCGGCGCACTTGTGGGCACGGAAACATCAACTTCTGGCGGTTCAGCCGATGCCAGCACCGGTTCTGCGGTTGCTCCAACTGAAGCGGCTACTTCACCAGATCAAATTGTTGACCCAACCGAAGAGCCGATTCCTACACCAGAGGTAAAGCTGTTTCTAGTGAATAAAGCTAGCGCTGCCTTGCTATTGGTTTATGACGCACAAGGCAACGCCTGGCTGGTTCCGGGCTACTTCTTAGAAGGCGACCAGGGCGTCGCGGGTTCGGTTTTGGCTGTTGCCGATGGTGTTATTCAACTTCCGCCTGCCGATGACGCAGTTATGCAAATGGTCAAGTGAGACTCACCTAAACTAGCCAAATGGTCAAACTAAATCGCATTTATACCCGCACCGGTGACGAAGGTCTTACGGGCCTGTCGGATTTCTCGCGAACTCGCAAAACTGATCCTCGTATTGAAGCCTACGCCGACGTTGACGAAGCTAACTCAACCATTGGCGTTGCGGTGTCATTGGCCATAAATGAGTTCGACGAAGAAACCCTTCACCTGCTCTCTCAGATTCAAAACGACCTTTTTGACCTTGGTGCAGACCTTTCTAATCCGCTCAATGAATACAACGAATACGAGCCCCTTCGAGTTGGTCAGGAATGGGTTGACGCACTCGAAACAGCTATCGACCATTACAACAAAGACTTGAGCAAACTTGACTCGTTCATTCTTCCTGGTGGCTCTGGCCTGGCAGCTGGCCTACACCTTGCCAGAACGGTAATTCGCCGAGCCGAACGAGCCACTTGGCACGCCATTGAAACTTACGGAGTTGAACCGGCCAAGAAAGGTCACCCAAACGGTGGGGTAAATATTCTTGCGGCTCGTTATTTGAATCGCCTGAGCGATCTGCTATTCGTTCTGGCGCGCTATGCCAACATTAAGCACGGCGGAGATGTGAAGTGGGTACCGGCTGCCAATCGCCGCACTCGCCCAGCCAAGAACAAATAGCTGACCTAAGCGAAAAACCCCTGCCGATTCGACAGGGGTTTTTGCTTTTTTGAAGCTAAAGGATTGCGGCGTGGCGAGCAACTACGGTTACCACGTTGTGCTCAACCGAGAGAAAACCCTCGGCGGCACTTGCCTTGATAACCTCGCCCTCTGGAAGAGTGATTCGAACTTCACCGTCACCCAAAATGGCTAGCAGTGGTTCGTGACCGGGCAGTAGACCGATCTCACCCTCAACGGTCTTGGCGACAACCATTTTGGCTGCACCCGACCAAACCGCCTGATCGGCGGCAACGAGGTTTACCTGAAGGGTATTTGCAGACACGATTAGTTGCCAGTTTCCTTCTGAATGCGGGCGTAGTTTTCCATAACCATGTCTAGGCCACCAACGTTGAAGAAGGCCTGCTCTGGAACGTGATCGAATTCACCCGAAGCAATCTTCGAGAAGCCTTCGATGGTGTCTTTTAGCGGCACGGTTGAACCCTTTACGCCAGTGAACTTCTCTGCCATGTAGGTGTTCTGCGATAGATACTGCTGAATGCGGCGCGCGCGAGAAACGGTGATTTTGTCTTCTTCGCTAAGTTCTTCAACACCCAAGATGGCGATAATTTCTTGAAGTTCTTTGTTCTTCTGCAGAATCTGCTTCACCAAAACAGCGGTCTCATAGTGATCTTTCGCAATGTAGCGAGGGTCAAGAATACGCGAGGTTGAGGTAAGCGGGTCAATCGCCGGGTACAGACCCTTCGAAGCAATTTCACGGCTTAGCTCTGTGGTTGCATCCAAGTGAGCAAAGGTGGTTGCTGGGGCTGGGTCGGTGTAGTCATCGGCAGGCACATAAATTGCCTGCAGCGAGGTAATCGAGTGGCCACGAGTTGAGGTAATGCGCTCTTGCAGTAGACCCATCTCATCGGCAAGGTTTGGCTGGTAACCCACAGCTGAAGGCATGCGGCCAAGCAGCGTGGAAACCTCAGAACCGGCCTGAGTGAAACGGAAGATGTTGTCGATGAACAAGAGCACGTCTTGTTTCTGAACATCGCGGAAGTATTCGGCCATGGTCAGCGCCGAAAGGGCAACGCGAAGACGCGTGCCAGGTGGCTCATCCATTTGACCAAACACGAGTGCAGTCTTGTCGATAACGCCAGATTCGGTCATTTCATCGATCAGGTCGTTACCTTCACGGGTGCGCTCACCAACACCGGCGAACACCGAAACACCGTCGTGGTCTTCTGCCACACGGTAAATCATTTCTTGAATCAGAACGGTTTTACCAACACCGGCACCACCGAAAAGACCAATTTTTCCACCGAGTACGTATGGGGTGAGCAAGTCGATTGACTTGATTCCGGTTTCGAACATTTGAGTTTTTGACTCAAGTTGATCGAACTTTGGTGGTTCACGGTGAATTGGCCAGCGTTCTTTGACCTCAATCTTTTCGCCTGGCTTGCCGTTTAGAACTTCACCAATCACGTTGAAAACGCGACCCTTGGTTACATCACCGACAGGCACCGAGATTGGGGCTCCGGTGTCGGTCACTTCACCGCCGCGAACCAAGCCATCGGTTGGCTTAAGAGCGATGGCGCGAACTAGGTCGTCTCCGAGGTGCTGGGCAACCTCAAGAGTAAGAGTCGACTTCTCGCCGTTTAGCTCAATATCGGTGGTAAGCGCGTTGTAGATACCTGGAATTGAATCGTGTGGAAACTCGATGTCAACCACAGGACCAGTCACGCGAGCGATACGCCCGGTTGCTTTAGTCGCCATTATTCTTTCTTTCTCTTAGTCTTCTTTGCCGGCCGACGACAGAGCATCTGCGCCACCGACAATTTCTGAGATCTGTTGGGTAATTTCGGCTTGACGAGCCGAGTTGCTTAGACGGGTGTAGTTCAAAATCAACTTTTCGGCGTTGTCAGTAGCCGATTTCATGGCTTTTTGTCGAGCAGCGTGCTCTGAGGCCGCAGACTGCAGCATTGCGTTGAAAAGACGGCTTTCAATGTAAACCGGTAGCAGTGCATCTAGCACCTTGGTTACATCTGGTTCGAATTCATAAAGTGGAAAGACCTCGTCTGCCGAAGGCTTTTGTTCCCCTTCAACTACTTCGAGAGGAAGCAGACGAACCACTTCAGGAACCTGTGAAATCATCGACACGAAGCGGTTGTAAACAACGTGAATCTCGTCTACTCCCCCATCTTTGTAATCGGTTTTGAAGGCTTCAAGGATTGCGTCAGCAATTTCTTTGGCAGTGTCGAACTGTGGCAGGTCGGTGCCGCCAGTCCACGATCTAACCGATGCACGTCGGCGGAAACCGAAGAAGCTTACCGACTTACGGCCAACCAGGTAGTAAACCACTTCTTTGCCTTGAGACTGCAACAGAGCAGTCAGCTGATCGGTTTCTTTGAGAACGTTCGAAGAGAAGGCTCCGGCCAAACCGCGGTCAGATGTGAAAACAACAATGGCGGCACGGTCGATGCGAGTCGGTTCGGTGGTGAGCGGGTGGTCAACGTTCGAATAGGTTGCCACCGCCGAAACGGCGCGAGTAACCGCGCGCGCATATGGGGTCGAGGCAACGACCCGCTGCTGCGCTTTCGCAATGCGCGAGGCCGAGATCAACTCCATGGCGCGAGTGATCTTCTTGGTCGTCTGGGCAGACTTAATTTTCTGCCTATAGACCCGAAGTTGCGCTCCCATTTCTTGCCGTTCCTTCTTTTACCTGTTTACTTAGCCTGCTTGACGATCTTTTCCTGGTTGACTTCTTCGGCGTCGAGAGCCTTAGCTTTTGAGGCTAGGTTCTCACCAGCTGAAGTCTGAAAAGATGCCTTGAACTTAGCCACTTCGGCTTCTAGCGCCTTCGTGGTGTCGTCGTCGAGGTTGTTAGTTTCACGAATGGTGGTAAGCACCCTCGAGTTACGACGCAGGTGCTCAAGAAGTTCACCTTCGAAACGCAGAACGTCTTCCACCGGAACTTCATCGAGCTTTCCAGTGGTTCCTGCCCAGATCGAAACAGTTTGTTCTTCCACTGGGTATGGCGAATACTGTGGCTGCTTAAGAAGCTGCATCAGACGGGCACCGCGAGCCAACTGCTGGCGTGAAGCGGCGTCTAGGTCTGATGCAAACATGGCGAACGCTTCAAGTGAGCGGTACTGAGCCAACTCGAGCTTCAGGGTTCCCGAAACCTTCTTGATGCCTTTCACCTGCGCAGCACCACCAACACGAGAAACCGAGATACCCACATCGATAGCTGGGCGCTGGTTCGAGTTGAAAAGGTCGGATTGCAAGAAGATCTGACCGTCGGTAATCGAAATTACGTTGGTTGGAATGTAGGCAGAAACGTCGTTCGCCTTGGTTTCGATGATTGGTAGACCAGTCATCGAACCGGCACCCATGGCATCGCTTAGCTTGGCGCAACGCTCTAGCAGGCGGCTGTGTAAGTAGAACACGTCTCCAGGGTAGGCTTCACGGCCTGGTGGGCGGCGAAGCAGTAGCGAAACGGCACGGTAGGCCTCTGCTTGCTTGGAAAGGTCATCGAAAATAATGAGCACGTGTTTGCCACCGTACATCCAATGCTGACCAATGGCAGAACCGGTGTAAGGGGCCAAGTACTTGAAGCCGGCTGGGTCAGAAGCTGGCGAGGCAACGATGGTGGTGTATTCCATGGCACCGGCTTCTTCAAGCGCGCCTTTCACCGCAGCAATGGTTGAACCTTTTTGACCAACCGCAACGTAAATGCAGCGAACCTGCTTGTTTACGTCGCCAGATTCCCAGTTAGCTTTCTGGTTGATTATGGTGTCTACTGCGATGGCGGTTTTACCAGTCTGGCGGTCACCAATGATGAGCTGACGCTGACCACGACCAACTGGAATCATGGCGTCGATAGCCTTGATTCCGGTCTGCAGTGGCTCGTGAACCGATTTGCGGTCCATAACTCCAGGAGCTTGAAGTTCAAGGGCGCGGCGGGCTTCTGCCTTGATGTCGCCTAGACCGTCGATTGGGTTACCCAACGGGTCTACAACGCGGCCAAGGAACTTGTCGCCAACCGGAGCCGATAGAACCTCACCGGTGCGGTGAACTTCCATGCCTTCATGTATGCCCTCGAAGTTACCAAGAACAACGACACCAATCTCGCGCTCGTCAAGGTTCAGAGCCAAACCAAGGGTGCCGTCGGCGAAACGAAGCAATTCGTTTGCCATGGCACTTGGAAGGCCCTCAACGTGCGCAATACCGTCGCCGGCATCGATGACGTGCCCAACTTCGGTGCGCGAAGCCTTGGCTGGCTCGTAAGACTTGACGAAGTCTTTCAGAGCATCGCGAATCTCGTTAGGGCTGATCTTCAAATCTGCCATCTCGTTCCTCTACTTCTGGGGCAAGCCCCGGTCGCTACTTTTGGTCTAGGCCAACTGTAGTTTTGCTTTTTGCAGACGGTTGCTGAGGCTTCCGTCGATGATGTCACCGGTAAGTTGCACGCGCACTCCGCCGATTAGTTCTGGGTCAATCACAAGGTTGATTCGAATTGGATGGTGATACTTAGCTGTGAGCACCGATTCAAGCTTTTCAACCTGAGCTTTTGAAATTGGGGCGGCAACTGAAACGGTTGCAACTAGGCGTTCAGCGAACTCGCTGACCTGCTTGCCGAAACGCTCAAGCACAACATAAACGCGGCGTCTGCCGGCACCTAGAACCGCACTTCGAATCAGCAGTTCGGCGGCGTCTGAGACCGATTTACCGAGCAGATCTTTTACCAACTTGGCTTTTGCTTCATCGCTGGCCGACTTGTTGGCTAGAGCGAACTGAAGTTCGGAATCGGAATCAACGGCATGGCGGAATGCGAAAATTTGCGCTTCAACAGTGTCTAGTTCTTTATTTTTAGCTGCAACCGAAGCCGCGGCGCGAATCGCCAAGGTTTCAACTGCCTCAACCAGATCGCGGCCACTTGACCAGCGAAGACCGAACAAGCCATTGACAAACTTCAGGTTGGCAGCCGAAACGGCCTTGCCAAAAATCGAGCTCGACAACTTCGACTTGGCATCTGCATCGGCGGAAGGGTCCGAGAGAATGCCTCGCAACTGGGCCGATTCGGCCAATGCGGCAGAAACCGCAAATAGTTCTGTTGCGAACTTCAAGTCTGCCGACGCCAAAAGCGGCGTTTGAGCCTCTTTAGCTGCGACGAGGGCTTGTCTGGTTGAGCTGGCCATATTTGGTTACTTACCTGCGCTTTTTTCGAGATCTTTCAAGAAGTTGTCAACCACGTTTGACGCGGTTTTATCGTTCTTGAGGCTCTCTTCAACTACAGATGAAGCCAAATCAATGGCCAGCGAGCCAACCTCGGCGCGAAGGGAAATCAGGGCGGCCTGGCGCTCTGCTTCGATTTGTGCCTTGGCCGTTGCAGTAATGCGGGCTGCCTCGGCGGCAGCCTGCTCTTTCAATTCGGCCAAAATAGCCGCTCCTTCAGCGCGAGCAGTTTCGCGAATTTTTGACGCGTCTGCTCTTGCGGCCGACTGCTCGGCTTCAATGTTGGCGGTCTTGGCTGCTGCTTCGGCTTGCGCCAGCTCAGCGGCGGCTAGGCGACCTTCGATGGCTTCGGTTCTGGCATCCAAGTTCTTTTTGAAATTTGGAAGCACCCTGAACCAGAAGAAAACCAAAAGAATCGCAAAAACCACCGATGACCAAACGAGGTCAGGTAACCCTGGTAGCAGCGGGTTGTGAGTTGCCCCCTCTGCCGCGACGATTCTATAAATCATAATTTGATGACTCGATTGGCTAGACGAAGATGAATGGGGTTGCCAAGCCGATCAGGGCAAGCGCTTCGGTAAATGCAATACCGAGCCACATGGTGACCTGTAGGCGGGCGGCAAGTTCTGGCTGACGAGCAATTGACTCGATGGTCTTCGAAACTACGAGACCTACGCCAATGCCAGGGCCTACGGCTGCGAGACCGTAACCGATTACTGCCAAGTTGCCGCTAAGTGCGGCGATGTTAGTTGCGTCCACTTGTGTGTTTCCTTCCGTGGTGTAGAAGTTGACGGTTGTCGACTTCTTAGTGCTCGTCTGCCAGGGCCAATTGAATGTAGACCGTGGTCAGCAGAGTAAAAACATAGGCTTGCAAGAACGCCACCAGAATTTCGAATAGCGTAAAGATGAAGCCAAAAATAAAGGTTCCGGCGCCGAAGGCTTTGAATACGCCCTCTGCGTTGAACAAAAAGAATTGCGTTGCCGAGAAACAGAGCACCAGCAGAAGGTGACCGGCAATCATGTTCATCATCAAACGAAGAGCCAGCGTTACTGGTCGAAGAATGAAGGTTGACAGAAACTCAATTGGTGTCACCAGAATGTAAAAGGCAGCGGGAACGCCGGCTGGAAACAACGAGTTCTTGAAGAAACCGAGGCCGTGCTTTCGAACTCCTGCGTAGATGAAAGTTACGTAAGCGGCAACTGCCAAAACCAACGGAAGCCCTATTACCGAGGTTCCAGCAATGTTCAAGGATGGAATGATTCCGGTGATGTTCATACCGAGCACCGTGAAGAACATGGTTGCCAATAGCGGCAAGAACCGGTCGCCATCTTTCACGCCAAGCTGATCGTGAGCAATGCTGTTTCTCACAAAGTTCAGCGAGATTTCACCCATCAACTGAAACTTGGTAGGAACCACCTGGCCGGCTTTGGCCGCGTTGCGAAACTTGCTAGCCCAAAGCGAGAAAACCAAAATAAGCAAGGCAGTGACCAGGAGACGAATCAACATGATTCGGTTTAGTTCAAACGGGGTTCCGGCAAAGGCAACTACCTCTGGGTAGAACTCGTTGATGCTCGGCGGCTCGAAACCGCCATCGGCAGACGAGCTAACCGCCAGTGGCAGGTGCGCTAGAACATGCGTGAACAGATTGAACTCCCGTTTCGGGCAGATTGGAACAATCTGCGTCGATTACTGTTTGTGCTGACAAAGTCAGGTGTTGCCTTTTATTCTAGCAATATTCGGGGGTTGTTTTGCCCACGAAAATGTGAACTTTGGTCGTTTAGTCGCTAGAAATTAGCGGGATGCGCGACCGCGTAAAAACCCAGGCGTCTACCGCAAGTGAACCAAGCACGGCAGCAACGAGAGTGAAAAATATCACACCACCAACAATGTCTGAGTTTTTGCGAAGTAAAACCACGAGCACTAGAAACGAAAGCAGCTTCACCAGCCAACCCCCTAGCACAACGCCGAAGAAGCCTGCCAACGACAGTTTCGATCCAATCCAAACAGAGCCTGCGGTGAGTGAAACAAAGATCGCGGCCATTCCGGCACCGATTAGTGCGCTCAATACTCCCCTGCTTCCGAATGCAAAGAAGCCAATTAGAGAGCCAATCAGGGCAATGGCTGAAATCAGAATGGTGCCCAGAGTCAACACCCTGCTAAACAAATTGGCAACGGAATTCATTGTTGAACCTTCTTTTTGCGTCGATGCGGCATCACGGGCCAAAGGGTGTAAGAAAGCGATGCCGCTAGCCCTAGAACAAAGTATGGAAGCACTGCTGCGGCAGGAACGAAGAAAACAGCTAGGGCGCTTCCTGAAATGAGCGCTGTCCACACGTAGAACACAAGCACCGATCCGAGATGAGTGTGGCCAAGGTCTTGAAGTCGGTGGTGGATATGGCCTCGGTCGGCGGCAAAAGGTGACTTTCCGGCGCGCAATCTTCTAAGCACAGAGAGCGTGAAATCCATTAGCGGCAGAATCAAAACTGCCAACGGAAGTACCAATGGCAAAAACGCGGGCACTAGGTCACTGCGACTTAGTAGTTGTGGGTCAATTTGGCCGGTTACCGAAAGTGCCGAGGTGGCCATCAGCAGCCCAAGCAGCATGGCGCCTGAGTCACCCATAAAGATTTTGGCTGGTCGCCAGTTGAAAGGCAGGAAGCCAACACAAACCCCAACCACAATCGCTGAAATGAGCGAAGAAAGGCTGAAGTAGTTATTAGGACTGGTTTGCTGAGCCAACAGGTAGGTGTAAACGAAGAATGCGGCAGTGCCAATAAGCACCACACCGGCCACCAAACCATCGAGGCCGTCAATGAAGTTGACTGCATTCATAATCAACACGGTAATGAAAACCGTGACCACCAGTGACATTCCGAAGCTTCCGATTGTGAGACCAAAAATCGGGAGTGAAACTATTTGAACCCCCTGCCAAGCCAAGATTCCAGCCACCAGAAATTGCCCTGCCAACTTCAAAAACCAGTCCAGGTCATAAAGATCATCGAAATAGCCGAGCAGGGTTATTAGCAAACTACTAACGATTACCCCAACAACAACGCTCGGGTCAACGAACACCGAGTGAAACCATCCGAGTAGGCCAGCCGCACCAAAGGTGAGGGCAAACCCGACAAACATTGCGAGGCCGCCAAGCCGTGGGGTTGGAACACTGTGGGAATCTCGGCCACGAATTTCTGGGTAAATGCGGTGACGATTTGCCAAATTGGTCAGAAACCAAGTGGCGAAAAATGTGATGGCCGCAGCAATTGCCGCCAAAAGAAGATAGGCGCGCACTTAGACTTTTTCCACTTTGATGTCTTTGCAGATCTTACGAATGGCTGCCAACTTGATGGCTCCCTCGCGAACCACTCGAATAACGCCGGTGGTAACTGAATTGCCGGCATCGTCGAATCCGTCTTCTACGTCGGTGAGATCCAAAATGGTTGATGCGACCGAACCAGCGCTTTCACCGGCATTCAAATAAACCGATACTTTGTCGCCAAAATAGTTGGCCGCCTGCTTCACGCTGGTGGCTGCCGGCTGGCCGGTTAGATTTGCACTCGATACCGCAAGTGGCCCAACCTCTTCGAGGAGGGCCAGCGTTACGGTTTGGTCTGGAATGCGAAGGGCCACGGTTCCCTTGGTTTCGCCAAGGTTCCAATTAAGAGTCTTGCGAGCATGAAAAATCATGGTGAGAGCGCCTGGCCAAAACTTTTCTGCGAGGTCGAGGGCAACCTGCGGAACCTCTTCTGCAAGAGCGTGAAGTGTGGCCTGATTTGCGATTAGAACTGGCGGCGGCGATTGCGGCCCCCTGCCCTTGGTGGCGAGAAGTTCAGCTACTGCCGTGGCCGAGAAGGCATCGCAGCCGATTCCGTAAACGGTGTCGGTGGGTAAAACCACAAGTTCACCGCGCTGCAGCGAAACCTTTGAGATGCGAACCCCGGTTAAAAGGTCGGTCTCGACCGAGCAGTCATAGATTCTTGGCACTGCTCACCCTCTTACTTCAGCGCTGTAACAGCGCGATCTCTGCCAGTTAGGTCTTGGTGGGAGCGAACCTGTCGCCATCCACCAGCCAATAGTAACTTGGTGAGGTCGGCGGCTTGGCTATCGGCATGCTCAAGAATCAGCAAACCCCCGGTGTGCAACAACCTTTTGGCCAGCTCTGAAATCACTCGCATGGCGTCGAACCCGTCTTCGCCGCTAAACAGCGCCAAAGTTGGGTCGAAATCTCGCACCTCTGGGTCTCGAGGAATGGCGCCGAGCGGAATGTATGGCGGATTGGAAACCACCACCGAAACTTTGCCATCGAGCTCTGGCCCAAGGTGTGCAAAATCGCTCTCAATAAGAGTGGCTTCTGGGGCGATGGTGGCAAAGTTCTGGCGGGTGAAGGGCAAAGCCGCCTCTGAAACCTCAACTGCGAAAATCTTGGCGTGAGGAACCTCGGTAGCCAAACTTAGAGCGATTGCCCCAGAACCAGTGCCAAGGTCGATGGCAACCGGCGACTCATTGGCCATGGCAACTAGTGCATCGATTGCTAGCTGAGCAACCATTTCGGTTTCCGGCCGAGGAACGAAAACCCCTTGACCCACCTTTAGTTCAAGGTTTCGAAAGGGTGCTAAACCGGTGATGTGTTGAAGCGGTTCGCGAGCCTCACGGCGAACCAAAAATGCCTCGAGAGCTTCTAGTTTGAAGTCATCGAAGGGTTGCTGCATGGCAACCGCCGTTACCAATTCCCCTCTGGAAACTTCAAGAACTTTCGCAACCAGTATTTCGGCATCGTGGTGAGCAGATTCGATGCCATTGGCAGACAACCGCTTGGTTGCTGCGGCGAGCAATTCGCCAATGCTGCTCATTGTTATTTGTTGCCGAGGGCGGCCAGGCGGGCTTCTTCATCCATGTGAATGGCCGACTCAACTACTGGCTCGAGAGCGCCGTTCATAACCTGGTCGAGATTGTAAGACTTGTAACCGGTGCGGTGATCTGCAATGCGGTTTTCTGGAAAGTTGTAAGTGCGAATGCGCTCTGAGCGGTCTACCGTGCGCACCTGCGATTTGCGGGCCGCGGATTGCTCTGCCTCGATGGCTTCTTGCTGAGCAGCCAAAAGGCGGGCTCGAAGCACGCGCATTCCAGCTTCACGGTTTTGCAACTGAGACTTTTCGTTCTGCATCGAAACCACAATGCCGGTGGCAAGGTGAGTGATGCGAACCGCTGAGTCGGTGGTGTTTACCGACTGACCGCCAGGGCCAGAAGAGCGAAACACATCGATGCGAATGTCGTTCGGGCCGATTTCCACTTCTTCTGGTTCATCGACCTCGGGAAACACCCATACTCCGGCTGCCGAAGTGTGAATGCGACCTTGAGTTTCGGTAACCGGAACACGTTGAACTCGGTGAACGCCGCCCTCGTACTTAAGGTGCGCCCATACGCCCTGTGCTGGGTCGCTCGAGTTACCCTTCACGGCCAGCTGAACATCTTTGTAGCCGCCCAGATCAGACTCGTTCTTGTCAAGAATCTCGGTTTTCCAACCTTTTGAGTTGGCGTACTGAATGTACATGCGCAACAGGTCGGCAGCAAAGAGCGCAGATTCGGCACCGCCCTCGCCCGCCTTGATTTCAATAATGGCGTCGCGGCCATCATCTGGGTCTCTCGGAATCAGCAGTCGACGAAGTTTTTCGCTGGCGGTGTTGAGCGCCTCTTCGGTGCTCACCACTTCTTCTGCGAAGGCCTCGTCTTCTTTGGCTAGTTCTTTGGCGGCTTTTAGGTCTTCGGTTAGGTGCAACAGGTTCTGATATGCGGCGATGATGGCGCTGAGCTCTTGGTAACGGCGGTTTAGCTTCTTGGCCATGGCCGGGTTGGCATGCACAGACGCTTCAGACAGCTGAGCCTGAAGTGCCTCGTGCTCTTCAATCAGAGGTTGAACCGAATCGAGCATTATTCCCCGTCAGAGCCAGATGGAACTGGCATTGACTTCTGAACCTGCATCAAGAATTCAACATTGGATGAGGTTTCCTTGAGTCGGTTTAGCACCAATTCGAGGGCCTGCTGCTGTTCTAGACCGGCAAGTGCGCGGCGAAGCTTCCAAACAATTTTGGTCTCGTCTGGGCTCATCAGCATTTCTTCGCGACGAGTTCCAGAAGCGTTCACATCAACGGCCGGGAAGATGCGCTTGTCGGCAAGTGAGCGAGACAGGCGAAGTTCCATGTTTCCGGTTCCCTTGAATTCTTCGAAGATAACTTCATCCATCTTCGAGCCAGTTTCAACCAGCGCGGTAGCCAGAATCGTCAGCGAGCCGCCATCTTCTATGTTGCGAGCAGCACCGAAGAATCGCTTAGGTGGGTAGAGCGCCGACGAATCGACACCACCAGAAAGAATGCGGCCAGAAGCCGGTGCACTCAGGTTGTAGGCACGGCCAAGACGGGTAATCGAGTCGAGCAGAACTACAACATCGTGACCTAGTTCAACTAGGCGCTTAGCGCGCTCGATTGCCAACTCGGCAACCGTGGTGTGGTCTTCAGCGGGGCGGTCGAAGGTCGAGGCAATGACCTCACCCTTCACGGTGCGCTGCATGTCGGTAACTTCTTCTGGGCGCTCGTCAACCAGAACCACCATTAGGTGCACTTCTGGATTGTTCTGAGCGATCGAGTTGGCAATTGCCTGAAGCACCAGGGTCTTACCGGCCTTAGGTGGCGAAACGATCAAACCGCGCTGACCCTTACCGATTGGCGAAACCAAGTCGATAATTCGGGTCGAGAGTTTGTTCGATTCAGTTTCGAGGCGAAGTCGAGTCTGCGGGTAAAGCGGGGTAAGTTTGCCGAACTCAACACGCTCTGCAGCCTGCTCGAGAGTGTGGCCGTTGATTGAGTCAACGCGAACGAGCGCGTTGAACTTCTGACGACCTTGGCCCTCGCCTTCGCGGGGCTGACGAATGGCGCCAACCAGGGCGTCACCCTTGCGCAGGTTGTACTTCTTTACCTGACCGAGCGAAACATAAACATCGTTCGGGCCAGGCAAGTAACCGGTGGTGCGAACGAACGCATAGTTGTCGAGAATGTCAAGGATTCCACCAACCGGAATCAGAACGTCATCTGGAGAGATTTCTGGCTCGACTTCATCACGGTCGCGACCTTGACCACCGGTGCCACGACGATCGCGGTCACGGTAGCGATCGCGGTTGCGATTGCGACGGTTGTTTCCGCCATTGCGGCGGTCATTGTCATAGCCACCATCGCGGTCGCCGTTGTCACGGTTTTCGCGTGGCTCGCGGTTTTCGCGTGGCTCACGGTTTTCGCGCTGCTCGCCACCCTCGCGTGGTTCACGAGTTTCTGCGCCTTCGCCCCGGTTGCGATTACGGTTTCGATTGCGGTTGTTGCCACCCTCGCGCTGTTCGCCACCTGGTTCACGAGCTTCGCGGGTTTCGCCGCTAGATTCGGTTTTTGGCGCGGCTTCAGCCACTGCAGCATCTGCAGCAGGCTTCTTGGCACGAGTCTTTGGTGCAGCCTTAGCAGCTGGGGCTTCGCTAGTTGCAGGTGCTTCGACTGGTGCAGAGGTTGCCGAACGGCGGGTACGGCGCGGGGCCGCACTAACTTCTTGGATTTCATCCATGTTTTATTTTTTGCACTTTCTTGTGTTTACAGGCTGAGTATCAAAAGCCTGGATAGAACCGCAGAGATTCGCGGTGGTAATGAATCGGGCGATTTACCGCTCACAGATTCGTTACTACTGTAGCACCTTTGAAGTCAACGGCCAACAAAAGCACTCGCCACTCCGAATACTTTTCGGCCACCAACTTGGCCGCTGCCATGCGCTCGGTTGGGCCGTTGGCTAGAACGAGCACCGATGGGCCAGCACCTGAAACCACGGCTGGGTAACCTTTTTCACGAAGGGCTTGAATCAGTTCATCGGTTTTTGGCATTGCCGAAGCTCGGTAATTCTGGTGCAGGCGATCTTCGGTTGCTGCCAACAAAAGCTCTGGGCTCTGAGTCATAGCGGCAATCAGAAGCGCTGATCTAGAAACGTTGAAAACCGCGTCGTCGTGCGGAACTGATTCTGGTTGTAACGACCTAGCTAAAGCCGTAGACATTTTGAAACTCGGCACTAGAACCAAAGGTGAAACACCGCGGTGCACAAATAGTTTCTTGTGCTTTGGGCCGGTTTCGTCTTGCCAAGCAATGGTGAGACCGCCAAATAAGGCAGGTGCAACGTTGTCTGGGTGGCCTTCGATTTCAGTTGCTATTTCGAGCAGGTTTTCGTCACTGATTTCAACTAGACCTTCGAGCAAGCCCTTGGCTGCGATAATGCCAGAAACCACGGCCGCGCCTGAAGAACCCATGCCGCGGCCGTGAGGAATGTTGTTGTGGGCCTTGAGCTTGAGACCCGATGCTTCAAAACCGAAATGCTTGAGCGTGTGCAAGAGCGATTTGGCAACCAGATTGGTTTCGTCAACCGAAACCTCGCCGGCACCCTCGCCGATTGCCTCAACAACGACCTTGCCGTCGGCGGTGGCCTCAACCTCAAGTTCGTCATAAAAAGATAGAGCAATGCCGAGGGTGTCGAACCCAGGGCCAAGGTTGGCAGAGGTTGCCGGCACTTTAACCGAAACCTTGCGACCTGCTAGTTGGTTCATGATGATTTGCTAAGCCCTAGGCGTTCAGCCACTTCGGCCGCTTTTGCAGAAACCGAGGTTGGTTTAATCTCTTTGCCGCGCTCGTCTTTAAGTGCCCACATTGGGTCTTTGAGCCCGTGCCCGGTAACAGTTACAACGATCTTTGAGCCAGCAGCAACCTCGCCAGCCTTCGAAGCCTTGAACAGGCCGGCAGCACCGGTTGCCGAAGAAGGTTCTACGAAAACGCCAACTTCCTGAGACAAGAATCGATGCATCCATAGAATTTCGGCGTCGGTAACTGCACCAAAGCGGCCACCTGATACTTCACGAGCATTCTGGGCTAGATCCCATGAGGCTGGGTTTCCAATGCGAATTGCGGTGGCAATGGTTTCTGGCTTAGCAACCGGATGCCCGACCGTGAACGGTGCAGAACCCTCAGCCTGATAGCCCCACATTTGCGGAATCTTATAAATGCGACCGGCCTCTAGGTCTTCTTGGTAACCCTTGAAATAGGCCGAGTAATTGCCGGCGTTACCGACTGGAAGCACGTGTAGATCTGGAGCGTAACCCAGAGCGTCAACAACCTCGAAGGCTCCGGTCTTCTGGCCTTCGATGCGATCTGGGTTTACAGAGTTCACCAGGTGTACTGCATAGTTTTCACTTAGCTCTCGAGCTAGGCGCAAGCAATCGTCAAAGTTGCCTTTCACCTGCAAGATTTGCGCCTTGTGGGCTACCGCTTGTGAAAGTTTGCCCAGCGAAATCTTTCCTTTGGGAACCAGAACCACCGATTGAATGCCCGCAGCGGCGGCATATGCGGCCGCTGAAGCTGAGGTGTTTCCCGTTGAAGCGCAAATAACAGCTTGGGCACCGTGGCCGACGGCTTTAGACACCGCCATGGTCATACCGCGGTCTTTGAACGAACCGGTTGGGTTCATGCCTTCAAACTTGAGCCAAGCTGCCTCCGCGCCAACCAATTTGGCAAGCGCTGGTGCTTGCACCAGTGGGGTGCCACCCTCACCAAGTGTGATGATCGGGTTGTCACTTTTGATGTCAAGGCGATCCATGTATTCGCGAATAACTCCGCGCCAAAGGTGTGCCATTAGTAGCCTTCCACTCGAATTACTGAGGTTACGCGAGCCACCGAGTCGGTAGCGGCAAGTTCTTTTACAACAGACGAAAGCGATGCGTCGGTGGCATCGTGGGTTTCAATCTCAAGAGTTGTGGTGTTTCGACCTTCGGCAGCAAACTGCTCAACGGTTTCAATCGAAACCTGGTGCTGACTAAAAACATTGGCGATCTGGGCAAGTACGCCGGGCTGATCTTTCACCTCGAGCGTGATTTGATAACTGGTGGTGACTCGGTCGATCGAGAGCACCGGCAGGTTCGCGTGCACCGAATCGGCAAGGCCTGGCCCTCCGGCAACGTGACGTTTGGCGGCAGAAACTAGGTCACCGAGCACTGCCGAAGCTGTCTGAACGCCTCCGGCTCCTGCACCATAAAACATAAGCTGCCCCGCCGATTCGGCTTCAACATAAACCGCATTGAAGGCACCGCGAACCGAAGCCAAGGGGTGAGTCGCCGGAATCTGCGCCGGGTAAACCCGCACCGAGACACCTTCTGGGCCAGCTTCATCTGCAGCAATGCGCTCACATATGGCAAGAAGTTTGATGACGGTTCCATCGCGCTTGGCATTTTTCATCTGCTCGGCGGTAATTTTTGTGATGCCCTCACGGTAAACCGATTCGAGTGGAACCTCGGTGTGAAATGCCAGATACGCCAGAATGGCCGCCTTCTGTGCTGCGTCGAACCCCTCAACATCGAGGCTCGGGTCGGCTTCCAGGTAGCCAAGCTTGGTGGCTTCATCCATGGCTTGCTCAAGAGTGAGACCGGCGGTGTCCATTCGGTCAAGAATGTAGTTGGTTGAGCCGTTTACGATACCCATTACGCGGTTCACGGTGTCGCCAGCGAGTGACTCGCGCAGCGGGCGAATAATTGGAATGGCGCCGGCAACTGCGGCCTCGAAGTAAAGCTGAGCGCCAACTTGTTCTGCCGTGTCAAAAAGTTCGGTTCCGTGGGTTGCCAACAGCGCCTTATTGGCGGTGACAACATCTGAACCAGAATTCAGGGCTTGCAAAATGTAACTTCTGGCGGGCTCAATGCCGCCCATAACTTCAACCACGATGTCGGCTGCCAAAATTAGTGATTCGGCATCTTCAGTGATTAGTTCTTGGGGAACCGATTCGCGCACGCGCTTGGTGTCGCGAACGGCAATACCAATCAGATCGAGCCTGGCGCCAACGCGCGCGGCAAGTTCTGCCTGGTTTTCGATAAGAAGTCGGGCAACCTGACTGCCAACCGAGCCAGCCCCAAGCAGGGCTACTTTTAGTGGGCGATACTCATTCAAGATTTTGCCTTCCCGTTTTGCTGCAATTCTTGCTGGTATTTCACATCTCTGCTAAATAAGTCTGCCTCGGTTTCACCGCGCACCAACAACCTGGCCTTACCGTTTCGAACGGCAACGACCGGTGGGCGGGTTACAAAGTTGTAGTTGCTCGCCAGTGAATAGCAATAGGCGCCAGTGGCGGCAACGGCAAGGATGTCGGTGGCACCAATATCCGAAGGAAGATAACTGTCGCGCACCACAATGTCGCCGCTCTCGCAGTGCTTGCCAACTACGCGGCTAACCACCGGTGCCGCGTCAGAGTGTCGTGATGCCACAATCGCCGTGTAGTCGGCCTGGTAAAGCGCGGTGCGAAGGTTGTCGCTCATGCCGCCATCCACGCTCACATACTTTCGAACTGCAGGGATTGAACCTTCGGTAATCTGCACGTCTTTGATGGTGCCAACGGTGTAAAGCGTGACGGTGGTTGGCCCGGCAATGACGCGACCAGGCTCGAAGGCTAACTTTGGAGCCTTGATGCCCTGCTTTTTGCAGGCCTTGGCCACTGCTGCTGCCAAAAGGCGAGCGAAGTCGGCAACCACTGGGGCGCGATCTGCCGGTGTGTAGTTGATGCCGAAGCCTCCGCCTAGGTTTAGTTCAGGAACGTCTCCTGCAGCCAGTAGTTGGGCGTGAACTTCAATCAAACGGTCGGCGGCTTCTTCAAAAGCATCGGCCTTGAAAATCTGCGAACCAATGTGTGAGTGCAACCCAAGAAAACGCAGATGCGAGTGCGAACGAATTTTGGCTACCAGTGCTGGCACATCGGCCAGGGCAATGCCGAACTTTTGGTCTTCTCTGGCAGTTGCCAAAAACTCGTGAGTGTGGGCGTGAACGCCAGTGTTTACCCTGAGGCGAACTGGTTGAACCTTGTCTTGTGCACCAGCAGCCGAGGCGATTCGCTCGATTTCAATTTCGCTGTCAATGACGATTGCGCCAACCCCGGCGGTAACCGCGCGGCCGATCTCGTAGAGCGACTTGTTGTTTCCGTGCAGACCAATGCGCTCGGCAGGCACACCAGCTGCGAGCGCCACAGCTAGTTCGCCACCAGTTGCAACGTCAATGTTTAGCCCAAGATCATTCACCCAAGAGGCAATCTCGGTGTTCAGAAACACCTTGGATGCGTAATAAACCTTAGCCTCGGTACCGATTTCGGCGGCGGCAGCTTCGAAGGCTTTCTTCACAAAAGTTGCTCGTGAACGAAAGTCGTCTTCGTCGATTACAAATAGCGGAGTACCGAATTCGGTAGCAAGCGAATCAACCGCAACTCCAGCGATTGAAACCTCACCGGTTGAATCACGCTTAAAGTGCTGCGGCCAAAGATTTGGCGCCAGAGCGTTCACGTCGGTTGGCTTCTCGAGCCAATCTGGAATCAGTTTCTCGCTCATTACATGCGCTCCGGAGTTGAAATACCAAGCAGGCGAAGGCCGTTGCGAAGAACTTGACCGGCGGCATCATTTAGCCAAAGTCTGGTCTGGTGAACAAGCTCAACGGTGCCCCCGGAAAGCGGCGTTACCCGGCAGTTGTCGTACCAGCGATGGTATTTGCCGGCTAGGTCTTCGAGATAGCGAGCCACCCGGTGAGGGTCACGAAACTGAGCCGCCTGCGCGGTAATTCGAGGCAGCTCAACCAGTGCGGCAATCAGTTCGCCCTCTGATTCGTGGGTTAGCAGTGAAGCGTCAAAAGTCTCACGTGTGACACCGAGCGACTCGGCGTTCTTGGCAACCTGCTTGGTTCGAGCGTGGGCATACTGCACATAAAAAACCGGGTTGTCATTGGTCTTCTTGGTGAGCTGTTCAAGGTCGATGTCAAGTGAAGAATTTATGGATGAGCGAGTGAGTGCATAGCGAGCGGCATCAACGCCGACGGCATCCACTAGATCTTCCATGGTTACCACTGTGCCGGCACGTTTAGACATGCGAACCGGCTCACCATCGCGAACCAGGTTCACCATCTGGCCAATCATAATTTCAAGATTCACGCCAGCCTCATCGCCGAACGCCGAACAGAGAGCCATCATGCGCCCGATGTAACCGTGGTGGTCAGCACCGAGCATGTAGATGCAACGGTCGTGACCGCGCTCGCGCTTGTCTAGGTAATAGGCCAGGTCGCCGGCAATGTAAGCGGCTTCACCGTCGCTCTTGATTACCACCCGGTCTCGGTCGTCACCAAAGGTGGTTGAGCGCAGCCAAATGGCGCCATCGGCTTCAAAGATATGACCAAGTTCACGAAGCTTGGTAATGGCTCGCTCGACCGCACCAGACTCATAGAGCGAGTTCTCGTGAAAATAAACGTCAAAGTCAACGCCAAAGTCGTGAAGCGATTCTCGAATTTCTTGAAACATAAGTTCTACGCCAGCGGCACGAAAAGCCTCTTGGGCAGCATCTTCTGGAAGCGCCAGAATGTCTTCAGCGGTTTCGGCAAGAACACGTGAGGCAATCTCGTTTATGTATTCACCGGCATACCCGTCTTCAGGAGTTTCTTGACCACGGGCTGCCGCCAGCAGCGAACGGGCAAAACGGTCGATTTGGGCACCGTGATCGTTGAAGTAATACTCGCGAGTAACCTCGGCTCCCTGGTTTTGCAAAAGCCTGGCAAGCGCATCGCCAACTGCAGCCCAACGAGTGCCGCCCAGGTGAATCGGTCCGGTTGGGTTCGCAGAAACGAACTCGAGGTTCATCTTCAGGCCAGCCAGGTCGTTACCCTTGCCGAAAGCCTCGCCAGCGGTAACGATTTCGCGAACCAACTCACCGGCTACTGCGGCGCTCAGGGTGAGGTTGATAAAGCCGGGCCCCGCAATGTCAACCTTGGTGACGCCCGCTAGCGCCGCCAACTCTGGCGCGAGCAGCTCTGCGAAGGCGCGTGGGTTCATACCAAACTTTGCGGCGAGCTGCATGGCAGCATTGGTTGCCCAGTCGCCATGGTCGCGATTCTTTGGGCGTTCAACCACAACTTCGGTGGGCAAATCACCTGCGCCGAGCACGCCGCGCGACTGCAGAGCTTGCAAAACTCGCACTATGGCTGCAGAAAGGTCGGCTGGAGTCACGGATTCCCTCATTAATAGGCTCTACCGTTCAATCAAAAACGGGAGACAAACTTGGTTTAATCTTAGCGACCGCCTATGACTTGGGTATTAGACCTCGCACCGAGTCAGCCGTCACCGGAATCGGGTCGCAAATCTCACCGACAAACTGGCCGTCAACCTCATTCACAAAGCCGAGCAGATACCAACCCTGATTTGGGCCCTGAACCACCCTGGCCGCATAAATGTCGTAGTTGGGGTAAAGCTGTGAATCGCTGAAGTCAACCCCCGCAAGTGGCGAATCAACCACCTTTGACCAAACGCCGCCATTCTTTCCAACGCGCGCGATGGTTTCCGGTGCGTATTCACGCCATCCGCAGTTAAAAATCATCAACGGAATGTCGTCAACCACCGCAAATTGAAATACCTCTAACTGGCCAAAACCGGCGCCTGGCTGGCTGAGCGGCGGCTGCACTTGCCAGTTGCGCAGGTCGGTCGAAGTGGCATGACCCATCACACCGCGATTGTCGACTGCGCCGTGGTTGGCTCGTGCGGTAATAAACATGTGCCAGGTGTTATCGCCAGGAAAACGGCAAACCCAAGGGTCTCGCCAGGCTTCATCGTTCCAACTGGAGTCCCCGAGCTTTTCATACCATCGAGCATCTGCCTCAACCAAGGGGTTTGATTCAAGTTTCGTCCAGGTGATTAGGTCGGTTGAGGTAGCCGCACCAACGCGCTGAATCAGGCCCTCTGCCCGGCTCGAACCCGTGTAAAACATCCACCAGAGGCCGGCATCGTCGCGAACTACCGAGCCGGTCCAGGTGCTCCAGTCGTCAAATGCAGGCACGTCGCCGATAGCAAGGGCGTCGGCAACCACCTTCCAGTTGCGAAGATCTTTCGAAATGGCATGCCCAACAGATGGATGACGGTGGCGTCGATCTGGGTCGCCGAGAGCTCGACTCGCCTGCAGGTAAAAGGCGTGGTAGTTCTCGCCATCAAAGGCATACCAGCTATCCCAAACCCACTGGCCGGGCAAACGTAAAGTCATTCCAAAAGCCTAACCGAGAGGCGCTGGTAGTCTTGTTTTGACCCTTAGCCCCTATAGCTCAGGGGATAGAGCGCCGCCCTCCGGAGGCGGAAGCGCAGGTTCGATTCCTGCTAGGGGCACATGTTTGGAATATCGTGGCTTCAGCCCAATGAAATCATCCACTCGCTCGGCGCATTCTCGATGGTGGTGGTGATGTTGATGATTTTTGCCGAAACTGGGCTGCTGGTTGGCTTCTTTCTGCCGGGCGACTCGCTGCTCTTTGCGGTTGGCTTGGCGCTTTCTGCAGGAATTATTCCAGTGCCACTCTGGTTGGCATGTTTGCTGATTTCGGCGGCCGGTTTCGCAGGTGACCAAACCGGCTACTGGATCGGTCGCAAAGCGGGGCCGAAGATCTTCAATCGCCCAGATTCTCGTTTTTTCAGTCAGCAGAACGTTTCTCGAACCAACTCATTCTTCGAGCGCTACGGTAATCGCGCCGTTGTGTTGGCTCACTTTGTTCCGGTGATGCGCACCTTCGTTCCGGTGGCAGCCGGCATCGGCGAAATGAGCTACCGCCGCTTCTTGCGTTACAACATTTTCGGTGTTGTTGGTTGGGGTGCTGGCGTTACCCTGCTTGGCGCACTGCTAGGAAACTTTCCATTTGTTGCCGATCACGTTGAATGGTTCACCCTCGGTTTCGTGGTGCTTTCGACCATTCCGATTGTTCTCGAAGTTCTAAAGGCGCGACGCGAGAACCGAAACTAGTTGTTCAACGGCCAGCGCTCTATGGCTGAACTGATTCTTCACTGAGGGCTCCATTTCAGCAGCAGTGGTCTCGAATCCGTCTGGAATGAAAATCGGGTCGTATCCGAATCCGTTGGCACCACGCACTTCGGTTGCCAGACTGCCAAGCCAAATTCCGGTGCAGGTCACTTCATCTTCGCCGTCAACCAACGCCATGGTGCAAACAAAAGATGCCGCGCGGTGCTCGGCGCGAACATCGCGCATCTGAGCCAACACCAGAAGTCGATTTGCGGCATCATCTTTTTGGCCAGACCAGCGTGCTGAGAATATGCCGGGTGATCCGCCCAGAATTTCAACCGCCAAACCCGAGTCGTCGGCGATGGCCGGAACTCCGGTGTGAGCGTTTGCAGCTCTTGCCTTGAGAAGGGCGTTCTCGGCAAAAGTGGTGCCATCTTCAATCGGTTCAAGGCCGTCATAAGCCAGAAGTTCAGCCCTGCCGCTGGCAAAAGCTGGTAGCGAATCGGCGAGAAGTTGCCGTAACTCAACAACCTTGTGCTGGTTGTGGGTTGCCAGAACGAAGCGCAATTAATTGCTCGCCAAAATGCTTCGCTGAATGGAGGCCAATTCTGAGGTTCCCTTTAGTGCAAGGTCAAGCAGCAGGTTCAGCTCAGCCCGGTCAAAAGCCACCTGCTCTGCGGTTCCTTGAACCTCAACGAATTTGCCAGCACCGGTAACCACAATGTTCATGTCGGTGTGTGCCCGAACATCTTCGGTGTATGCCAGGTCAAGCATCGGAATGGAATCCACAATGCCGACCGAAATAGCAGCGACCGAATCACTGAGCGGTTGACTTTTCTGGGGAATATGACCGTTTGCCTTTCCCCATTCGATGGCGTCGTGAAGCGCTAGGTAGGCCCCGGTGATTGCGGTGGTCCTGGTGCCGCCGTCTGCCTGCAAAACGTCACAGTCAATCACAATGGTGTTTTCTCCTAGGGCTCTGGTGTCGACCACGGCACGCAGCGAGCGCCCAATCAGGCGAGATATCTCGTGGGTGCGACCGCCAATTTTGCCCTTGACCGATTCTCGGTCGTTGCGATCGTTGGTGGCACGAGGCAGCATGGCATATTCGGCGGTGACCCAGCCATCGCCCTTTCCAACCTTCCAGCGGGGAACGCCAGGGGTGAAAGAGGCGGTGCAGAGCACTCTGGTGTTGCCGAACGAAATAAGTGCCGAACCTTCGGCGTGGGCACTCCAACCTCGCTCTACCGAAACGGCTCTAAGCTCGTCGTTCTGACGACCATCCACTCTTGCTGACATTGGGTTCCTAACTAACTGAGGTGTTCTACTGAGCCAACTTCTGGGCCCAAGAATCGTTTGGCCAGAGCTTCAAAACCTGCCGCTTCACCAGTGGCTTGAAAACGGTAAGTGGGTTTTGCGCTTGAAACTCGCAGCAGGTCGTGATCGACCAGGGTGCGATAAACGTCTTTGGCGGTTTCTTCTGCAGATGAAACCAAAGTGACCTGGTCTCCCATAACAAATGACAGCGCGCCGGTAAGTAACGGATAGTGGGTGCAACCGAGAACCAAGGTGTCTACGCCAGCCTCGCGAATCGGCTCTAGGTAGTTCTTGGCCGCCGAGAGTAGTTCTGGCCCGCTGGTTACCCCGCGTTCAACGAAATCAACAAACGCCGGGCATGCAACGCTGGTTACCTCAATGTCAACCGCGGCGGCAAAGGCGTCTTCATAGGCGCGAGAGGTAATGGTGGCACTGGTGCCGATCACGCCGACCCGGTGGTTTCGAGTTGCCGCCACGGCGCGTCTAACCGCCGGCTGTATCACCTCAACGACGGGAATGCCCCGACCTAAGGTGTAGCGCTCTCTGGCATCGCGAAGCACGGCGGCAGACGCAGAGTTGCAAGCAATCACAAGTAGTTTCACGCCCTCGTCAACCAGGCGGTCCATAACCTTGAGAGCCAACTCTCGAACTTGCGGAATGGATTTGGGGCCGTAGGGGCTGTTTGCGGTGTCTCCAAGGTAAATGATGGATTCATTCGGTAGCTGATCGATGATAGCCCTGGCCACGGTTAAGCCGCCAACGCCCGAGTCAAAGATGCCAATCGGTGCGTCGTTCACGCCCACAAGTCTATGCCGTGCCCGTTTATAAGCCGATTAGGCTTGAATCGTGCTTACCTCTTCGGCTCTACTTACCGATCGATACGAACTGACCATGCTTCAGGCTGCCCTGCACGCTGGCACTGCCAACCGTCGATGCGTTTTCGAGGTGTTCACCCGAGAACTACCTACCGGCCGCCGCTACGGGGTTTTGGCAGGAACCGGTCGGGTGCTAGAGCGCATCGCCGATTTCAGGTTCGGAGCGGGCGAACTTGCCTGGTTAGACGACAACAATGTGGTCGATTCAAAGACCATCGAGTGGCTTTCAAGTTATCGCTTCAGCGGTGACATCGACGCCTATCGTGAGGGCGAAATCTACTTTCCCTACTCCCCTGTTCTAAGTGTTGAAAGCACTTTCGCCGAAGCGGTCTTGCTTGAAACAGTAATTCTTTCTATTTTGAACTTTGACTCTGCCGTTGCTGCTGCAGCCGCTCGCATGGTTAGTGTTGCCGATGGGCGAACCCTTGCCGAGATGGGTGGCCGACGCACCAATGAAATCTCGGCAGTTGCAGCGGCTCGTGCCTCTTACATCGCCGGTTTCGATGCCACATCAAACCTCGAGGCAGGGCATTCCTGGGCAATTCCAACCATGGGAACCGCAGCACACGCCTTCACGCTTTTGCACGACAACGAACTGGAAGCATTCCGCGCTCAAATTGCCACCTATGGCCAGAACACCACGCTGCTGGTCGACACCTACAACATTGAAACCGGGGTTCGAAATGCCGTCGAGGCGGCAGGCACAGAGCTAAGTGCCGTTCGAATTGATTCTGGCGACCTGCGGGTTGAAGCCAAACGGGTTCGTCAACTTCTAGATCAACTCGGTGCCACAAAAACCAAAATCACAGTTACCAACAATCTGGATGAATATTCCATAGCTGCACTAGCCGCTAGCCCAGTTGACGCCTACGGTGTTGGCACATCGGTGGTAACGGGTTCTGGGCATCCGGCGGCTGGTTTCGTATACAAGTTGGTGGCCCACGAAAATGCCGAGGGTGACTGGGTTTCGGTTGCCAAAGCCTCTGCCAAAAAGGGCAACCGTGGCGGAAGGAAATCGGCATTTCGTAGCCACGTTGATGGCATCGCCAGCGCCGAAAACGTTGTGATTGAGAATTCCTTTTCGGCAACAGGTGCCGACAGAGACCTAATGACCGCGCTGGTAATTCAGGGTGAAACTCAGCTTGAGCACACCGGCGCCTCTGGTGTGCTGGCTGCTCGTGAGCACCACGCCAAAGTGAAGGCGCAACTTCCGCCGCAGGCGCACAGCCTACAAAATGCAAAACCCCTAATAGAAACCAAGTTCCACTAGGGGTTTTACCTAAAAGCTACTCTGCGGCGGCTCCATCCGAACCGTCTTTGCCTTCATCTTTTGGCGGTTTCAATCCGTCATAAATGTCTTGGCAGGTTGGGCAAACCGGAAACTTCTTTGGGTCTCGGCCAGGAACCCAAACCTTGCCGCACAGCGCAATCACTGGAACACCGAGAACAGCAGATTCCACAATCTTTTCTTTGCGCACATAGTGCGAATAGCGCTCGTGGTCGCCAGGTTCCATTCCAACAACTTGTTCTTCAACAAGAGTTGTTGAACTCAAAGATTCGTCAACCGACAAGGTTCCTCCGTCAAAGCTTGAAAACTAAGTTTGCCATTATTTGGCTTTTGAGGCATCGCCGAGCTTGACCGAGATGGTTTGCTCGTTTCCGTTTCGAATCAGTTTCAAGTTAGTGGTGGTGCCGGCGGCAAGTTGTCGCACTGCAGCCGTTAGTTCAGACGCGCTGGTAATCTTCTGGCCGTTGAACTCGGTAATCACATCACCCTTCTGCACGCCAGCCTTTTCGGCTGAGCCGCCGGCGGTCAAGCCCTGCACCAGAGCTCCGGTGGTGAAAGCTGCAGCGTTCGTGTTTGAGGCACCAGCGTCAGACACCATTGCGCCCAACAGTGCGTGACTGGCCACCTTGCCTGACATCAACTCGTTGGCAATGCGCTTGGCGGTGTTCGATGGAATGGCAAAGCCAACTCCGATCGAACCGGCTTGGCCGCTTACAGAACTTGCCGAGGCGATAGCCACGTTCACACCAATGACCTCGCCCTGCTCGTTCACCAATGCTCCGCCCGAGTTACCCGGGTTGATGGCGGCGTCGGTTTGAATAACGTTCAGGTTGATGGCCTGTTGCCCATTTCCACCGCTGAAGAACTGCAAGCCACCCAAGCCACCCGTTCCATTTTCGGGTGCTGCCGAGTTGGAAACCTGAATGGTGCGATTTAGATAAGAAACGATGCCTTTGGTGACAGTATCTTCAAGCCCAAGTGGGGCGCCGATGGCAACCACCTGGTCGCCAACGTTGATTTTGCCAGAGTCGGCAAATGTTGCCGGCACAAAGGTTACGGCTGCAGAAACCTTTATGACAGCAAGGTCATTGGTTGGGTCGGTGCGAACCACGCTGGCGTCAAAAATTCTGCCATCGGTGGTTTTCACCTGGATGGTAGGGGTTCCGGTAGAGCCATCCAGGGTAACCACGTGGGTGTTGGTGAGAATGTAGCCGTCTGCGGTGAGAACAATACCCGAGCCGCTTCCGGCAGAACCAGAGCCAGAAACCGAAATCGTAACCACCGAAGGCGACGCCTTGGCAGCTGCCCCGGTAACCCAGTTCACGTTTTCAGCATTATTCACAACGACCGTGCCACCGTGCCCCACAAAATTGTAGGCAGCCACTCCAACACCCGAACCTACGGCGGCCCCGAAAATGGCACCGGCGGCAATAAGTGCAGCGGTTCTTGGGTTGCTTACCAACTTGCGCTTCGGTTTGGCTGCAACCGGTTCTTCAACGTATGGGGTGTCAAACAGAAACTGGCGGTTGTAGCCTTCGTTTGAGGCCTCATGGCCTGGGTTCTCAGACATCTGGTTCCTTTCTGAAACTTTTCGTGAACAAAGCATCACATCGAAGCCTGATTAGTTTATGAAACCTGGCTGAGAGGTTGCTGAAACCCGTGACTTAAAGTGCAACACCCTCGAGATTGTCGAGGGTGTTGTCTTGGTTGCGGGGGCAGGATTTGAACCTACGACCTCCGGGTTATGAGCCCGGCGAGCTACCGAACTGCTCCACCCCGCGGCGAAGTTCTAACAATAGCAGACTTACTTAGCCGATTGCACCCTGATGGCATCTTCCACTGCCGCTTTCAGCGCGGCATCGGCCTTTCCATAGGCTGCCCAGTCACCAGCGGCTAGCGCCTTAGCCTTGGCCGTTAGAGCCTTATTGGCTCGATCTAGCGCCTTGGCAAGGGTGTCATTGGTCACGGTTGAACCAGTCGAAGAGCCGCCGCCGGTAGAACCACCGGTCGCACCAGATCCGGAATCGCCGGCGCTGGCGCCAGAAGAACCGCCAAATAGTGAATCAAGTGCAGCGTTCAAGGTGTCTTCGAATGCAATCTTGTCGCCAAATGAAACCAATACCTTCTTCAAAAGTGGGA
>CANFOX010000007.1 GCA_947448845.1 Microbacteriaceae bacterium
CGCCGCAAACGTTGCCAAAGTTCCGGCAGCGTTTGCCGAAGTCATGAACGACGATCTAGCTATTCCGTCGGCGCTCGCCGTGTTGCATGACACTGTGCGCGTCGGCAATGCAGCCCTCGATGGCGGCGATAACGCCGCTGCGGCCACCGCCCTCGAGCAAGTTTTGGCTATCACCGAGGTTCTTGGCATCAACCCCGCGGCTGCCGAATGGCAGTCAAGTGCAAACGTCGGCACCGAGCAGGCGCTTGCCGTTTTGGTAGATTCGCTTCTTGCCGAAAGACTAGAGGCTCGAACCAATAAAGACTTTGCGCGTTCAGACGCGATTCGCGATCGATTTAAAGCAGCCGGAATCACCCTAGAAGACGGTGCAGCCGGAACCAATTGGAGTGTTAACTAATGGCAGCAAAACCAGGTCGCCCAGGCGCATCGAAATCAAAAAAGGGTGGCCGCGTAGGTAGCGGCGGTAACGGCAAGCAGGCACTTGAGGGCAAGGGGCCAACGCCAAAGGCAGAAGACCGCCCATATCACAAGGCTTACAAGGCTAAGCAGGCTGCCGGAAGGCGCAAAGCCACCACCGGTGCAATCTCAAAGCGCGGCGAATATCTAGCCCCAGCCGCACGCACCGCTGGCGTTGCCGGTGCCGCAGCTCGCAACTCGCAGCGGGTTGCCAAAGCTGCCGAGGCTGGCGAAACTCTTTCTGGTCGTAACTCGGTTCTTGAAGCCTTGCGCGCCAAAGTTCCTGCCACCGCATTGTTTATTGCGCTTCGAATCGAAATGGATGACCGCGTCAAAGAAGCCATCACCATTGCCAATAAGCGTGGGCTGGCAGTAAACGAGGTCACTCGCCCAGAGATCGACCGCATGACCGGTTTCGACTCGGTTCATCAAGGAATTGCCTTGCAGGTTCCGCCTTACCGTTATCAGCACCCACAAGAAATGCTGGATGGCATCTTGAGTAAGGGGCAGAAGCCGCTTTTGGTTGCACTCGACGGCATCACCGACCCACGCAACCTCGGAGCCATCATCCGCTCGGTTGCCGCCTTTGGTGGTCAGGGCGTAATCGTGCCGCAGCGTCGTTCAACCGGAGTTACCGCTTCGGCCTGGAAGACCTCGGCCGGTGCTGCCGCGCGCGTGCCAGTGGCTCTTGCCGCCAACCTCACCAACACCCTCAAGGAATACAAAAAGCGCGGGCTTTTCGTGGTTGGGCTTGACGGTGGCGGAGACGTAAGTTTGCCAGAGTTCAAGCTCGGAACCGAGCCAATCGTTTTGGTTATTGGCTCTGAAGGTAAGGGGCTTTCACGCCTGGTTACCGAGAACTGTGACGTTGTGCTTTCGATTCCAATCACTGGGAACACCGAATCGCTCAACGCGGGCATTGCCGCCAGCGTGGCGCTCTATGAGGTTGCTCGCCGTCGCATCGCCGAGCAGCCAAACTAATAGTTGCCTAGTTAAACTAGGTCTCGCCAGTCGGCCTCTTCGTCGTCGTCAACCACAACAATGGTTCCAGTTGGAACCGGGGCTGGAAGGCTAATGTCGCTGGTGGTTGGCGAAAGCAAAGCTTCTTCGTCGCGTCGATGCGGCAACACATTATTTACATATGAGTTAACGGCTTCGTCTAGCGAAACCTCTCGGTTCTGGTTCTCGCTTAGATACCAACGGTGTTCGAGCACCTGGTGAAAAACTTCGGCTGGCTCAAGCTTGCCGGTCAGATCTCTCGGAATAGCCAAAATCACCGGCTCGAAAACGTGGCTCAACCATTCGTGGGCCAACACCTCTTCGTCGTGATGAGTTTTGGTGCTCGATGCGCGATATTGATCGAGGTCGTTTAGCAGGCGTCGAGCCTGGTTCTCTTCAACGTCTAGTCCAGTTAGCCGAAGTAGGCGCCTGGCGTGGTGACCGGCGTCAACCACCTTGGGCTGAATCTTCACGCTGGTTCCGTTGGCATCGGTCTTGATCGCTAGTTCTTCAATGTCGAAACCGAGTTCGTTCAGGCGGGTAACGCGCTCGTTAATGCGCCAGCGCTCGCTGCTGTCGAAAACCTCGACCCCGGTTAGGGCTTTCCAAAGTTCGCGGTACTTATCAACAATGCGGGCGCTGGTTGCCACCGGGTCGACACCCGGCTGAGCATTGCCAGAGGCAATCAGATCCATAAGTTCGCCGGCAATGTTCACCCGGGCGATTTCGAGATCGTTTTCGCGCTGGCCGTTCGATAGCCCGCCGTCGTAAATCTGCCCGGTTTCGGCATCCACTAGATATGCCGCGAACGACCCTGCGTCGCGGCGAAAGAGTGTGTTCGAAAGCGAAACGTCGCCCCAGAAAAAGCCGGCGATGTGAAGTCGTGCCAAGAGCAAAGCGAGTGCGTCTACTAATCGCTTTGCGGTTTCGGGGCGCAAACCCTGCGACCACATGGCGCGGTAGGGAAGCGAGAACTTTAGATGGCGAGTGATTAGCACCGAGAGCAGCTCTTCGCCAGCCTCGGTGGTGCGATTGTTGATAATCGCGAACGGTTCAACGCAGGGCACATCCATTTTCTGCAAGGTGCGAAGCATGTCATATTCACGCTTGGCCAACTCGGGCAAGGTTTCTTTGATGGCAATAACGTGATCATTTAGGTGCGCGAACCGAACCGTGTGGCGGCTGAGGCCCTTTGGTAAGGCCGCAATCGACTCGGCGGGCCAGTCTTCTAATGGCAAATGCCACGGTAGATCCAGAAGCTCTGGCTCTACCGTGGCAGCCGTAATGTCTAGCGAAGAATTCACTAGTTGAGGCGTTCTCCGGTTTCAACGTCGAACACGTGAGAAATTCCACCCTGAGGCTTCAGATGAATCTTGTCGCCCTTGTATGGGTGGCTATTTGACTCAACGCGAATCACTAGGTCGTGGTTCTCACCGTCGAACACGCTGTGACCGTAGAGGAATCCGTCGGCGCCGAGTTCTTCGATTACGTCAACGTCTAGCTCTAGACCTTCTTTGGCAACCACTAGGTCTTCTGGGCGAATACCTACGGTTACGTGCTTCGCTTTGGTCTTGGAAAGAATGGCCTTGTCAATCGGAAGCACGTAGGTGCCGAATTGAACGCCACCGTCAACAATTTTGAGCTGCAGAAGGTTCATGGCTGGTGAACCAATGAAGCCGGCAACGAAAACGTTGGCTGGGCGCTCATAAAGGTTGCGAGGAGTGTCTACCTGCTGCAGAATTCCGTCTTTCAGAACGGCAACGCGGTCACCCATGGTCATGGCTTCAACCTGGTCGTGAGTCACATAAACAGTGGTTACACCGAGGCGACGCTGCAGTGAAGCAATCTGGGTGCGGGTCTGCACGCGCAGTTTGGCATCCAGGTTAGAAAGCGGCTCATCCATGAGGAATACCTGTGGCTTACGCACGATGGCGCGACCCATGGCAACACGCTGACGCTGACCACCCGAGAGGGCCTTTGGCTTGCGAGCCAAGTATGGCTCAAGGTCAAGAAGCTTGGCAGCCTCAAGAACACGCTCAGCGCGCTCTTCTTTGGCAACACCGGCGATCTTTAGTGCGAAGCCCATGTTCTCGGCAACGGTCATGTGCGGGTAAAGCGCATAGTTTTGAAACACCATTGCGATGTCGCGGTCTTTTGGCGGAACGTCGGTGACGTCGCGGTCGCCAATCAGAATCTGACCGTTATTTACCTCTTCTAGGCCTGCGAGCATGCGCAGAGAGGTTGATTTACCGCAACCAGATGGGCCAACCAGAACCAAGAATTCGCCATCGGCAATCTCTAGGTTTAGCTTGTCAACCGCTGCGCGGGTTCCGCCTGGGTATAGGCGAGTGGCGTCTTTAAAAGTTACTGAAGCCATTTTTTCTCCTTCATCGGCAGGTACGTGCCGAACGATCCGTAGTGAATGAGCCCAAGACGGCGCCTCGGGTTGCTTCCATTATGGCACCGAGCCACATGCGTTTAGAATGGTCGAACGATCGTTTAGATAACGTTTGGGCGACACTTTATTCTTGCCCAGCAATGAAATGAGGCACCATGACCGAACCACGCAAATCACGTTCACTAGAACGAGAAGCCGCCCGCCTAAAGGCCAAACAAATGCGCAAGAAGCACGAGCGTGGCACCAAGGCTCGCAAGTTCGGCGTTCAGATTGCCGTAATTGGCGGAATCGCTGGCCTCATTGCCATCGTGGTTGCAGTGGTTCTAATTGGTCAAAACCAAGTTTCAGAGAAGCCAAACGATTACATCTTGGCCCACAACATTGTGATTGGCGCCAACCTTGAGGGCTTTACGGCAACTCACACTCCATCACCGGTGGCAGGTAGCTCAGCGAACCCCCCGCACATTGTTATCGTTCAGGATTACCAGTGCCCATTCTGTGCCGCGTTCGAGCAGGCAAACTACAAGCAGTTGAAGCAATGGGTTTCCAGCGGAGCCGCCACGGTTGAGTTCCGACCTATTTCATTCCTAGACGAAAAGGGTGGTTCGCTAAACGATTACTCGAAGCGTGCCGCCAACACCGCAATGTGTGTTGCCAGCTATGACCCGAACAACTTCTTCGAATACAACTCCTACCTCTACGCCAACCAGCCTCAAGAAGGCAGTGCTGGCCCAGAAGATAACGTGCTACTAAACGGCATGCAGCTTACGGGTGTAAACGTCGATGACAACATGAAGACCTGCGTGAACACTCACCGTTTCATTTCATGGATCAAAGACAACACCAACAACAACTACTACGGTGGCGCAATGGTGCCAGGAACCAAGATTCAGTTCACCGGAACCCCGTTTGTTATGGTCAACGGCAAGCAATACACTGCGGCAAATGCCAACGACTTCAACAACCCAGCAAACTTTGCTGCCTTTATAGCTCAGTTTCAAACCAAGTAACTAGGTAGTTCGGGCAGCCGCACTCATGCAACGCAGAGAGTTTCTAACTTTGGCAGGCCTGGGTGCGGCTTTGCCATTGCTGTTGCCAGAAAACGCCATGGCCTCCAGGTCTGCGCCTGGAAGAGTGCTTTTTACGCTTCCGAGAAGCCCTGCCAGGCGAATTGCCTGGACGGTGGATGATGGCGCAAGCTCTCAAACAGTTGGCGGCTACGTTGACCTACTTGAGCGAAACCCAAACCTTCACATCACGTTTTTCGTAACGAGTGCTTATTACTCTTGGCGAAAATACGGCAGGCGCCTGAGAAAACTTCAGCAGCACGGTCAAGTTCAGCTTGCTAACCACACTCACTCCCACCCGAATCTAACCTCGCTAAGCAACCATCGAATTCGTCATGAGCTAAAGAGCTGCCAAAATTTTCTGCAGGGCGAATTCGGGGTTACCGGTGAACCGTTCTACCGACCCCCTTACGGCTACTTCGACGCCAGGGTGCGCTCGGTGGCAGCCGAACTTGGCTACAGCGACACCGTGATGTGGCTCGGAACCCTTGCCGATTCTGGCAAGACAACATCCAATGGGGTTCTACGAGATGCCAAAAAGTGGATGACTAACCGCCACATCATCATCGGTCACGCCAACCAAACAGCCGTAATCGCTGATTTCAACGCCATTCTTGCAACGCTCAGGCAGCGCGGGCTCGAGACCGTCACGCTGAACCAGGCCTTCGCCTAAGTCTTGGGCGGCGCCCTTCACTGTCGGGTAAACTAGGCGACGAGTCTGCTTGCGCAGCTCAAGCCGACTTGGCGCAATTGGTAGCGCACCGCACTTGTAATGCGGGGGTTAGGGGTTCAAGTCCCCTAGTCGGCTCTATGAAAAAGGCCGCCGCCATTTTGGCACTTCTGACCATCGCGCTCACCGGTTGCGCACAAAATCAAAACCCCATGTCTGACGCTTGGAACGAAAATGGTTCGCTAACGGCATCCGACATTGTCTCTGACTTGGTGAAAGTTGGTTATTGCCAAGCCAAAGATTCTCAAACGCCAGACCCAGCAACCGACTATGGCAAAGCTTGGGCGGCAGATCAGGTTCGCAGCTGCAATGATTACGCCGTTGCGAGTGCCATGCCAGGTGGCTGTCAGCTAACCTACAACGTTTCGGTCGGCAAAAACCGGCTATTCAACCCAAAGCGCCCACTGATCTATGAAGATTCAATGTCGGTTTTGCTGCTTTACGGTCAAAGCTGGCAACTTGAAATGAGCCCGGCGCGAGGCTCGGCAGACCCGATTGAAACCACCGTTGGCAACTGCAAAGATTACGTTCAGAAGTTGATAAAAACCATTGGTGGTTCAGTCAATCGCTACGGCGACTATTAGAGGTTTAGACCTTTTAGGGCGCCGTAAACCAAAATCACCGGCCAAATAATGGCTTTTAGCATCCCCAACACTCCACCCCAAAAATCATGGGATGTCGAGATGAAGTAAATAGCCGCACCTATCAATCCAAGACCGTAGACCGCACCAGCGCCACCACGCGAACCGTAGCTTTTGTTCTTCCAGGTCTTTTCGGCATCCATGATTAGTTTCCTTCCAATGGTTCAAACGAGATGCTCACGCTGTTGATGCAGTAGCGGTCTCCGGTTGGGGTCTGCGGGGCGTCGTCGAAAACGTGCCCGAGGTGAGAGCCACAGTTTGCGCACTGCACTTCGGTTCGCACGGTTCCATGTGAGCGATCTTCTAGCAGCAAGACGGCATCCCCGGCTTTTGGTTCATAGAAGCTCGGCCAGCCGCAGTGAGAGTCAAATTTTGTGGTGCTTCGAAACAATTCGGCGCCGCAGCCCTTGCAAGAATAAACTCCGGTGCGTTCTTCATCAAGCAATTCGCCGGTGAAGGCGCGCTCGGTGGCAGCCTCGCGCAGTACTTGGTATTCGAAATCGGTTAGTTCGGCTCGCCATTCGGCGTCACTTTTTTCAACATTAAAACCCATTTGGGCACCACCTTCTTACGCCTAATATTAGATACCTATGCCAAATCAGTTTCCACTCGACGAATTCGATCTCGTTCCATCGCACGGGGGTCGTCACAGAATTCGTCGCACCGCCGGTCATCGAGTGCGCGAGTGGTTTTTGCTGCTTGGTGCCACCCTGGTTATTACCGGTCTTGGCTTTTACGGTTTCAAAATTATTGGCGATTCCAATAACTTCACGGCCTTTGCGCCAACCGAAAACGGTGGCGAAGTTCAAGTTGCTGCCGTGAACGGCCCAGGTGTCACCGTTATTGATGCTTCTGCAAAATCCAACCAAGCCACGGATGTTGCCAACCTATTGCTCGCAGCCGGATTCAATGTGCTTACTGCTCGTAACCTCAGCCCGCTTACGAACCCTGGTTCTGCGAGTGTGAGCGTGGTTTACGCGAGAACAGCCGATGTTGCCGGCAAAGCGCAAGAGGTGGCCAGCAAACTTGGTGAGTTAAAAGTGGTTACCAATAATCACTTCGATGACCCCATCACAGTGGTTCTTGGCACCAGCTACCACTAAATCGGTTTGTAACACATCTATAACTAACGGTTGCAACCTTGCATTGCCCCTATCGCTCTGCTCTTCTGAACAGTAGACTCGACATTGGTCGTAGCACGGGCTTCAATTTTGATGCTCACATAGATTTCCAGTTTGCTGGTTACTATGCGACTGGGTCTCGAGCTATTCGAGATCGATCACATAGTTAACAGGAGCAACACATGGTACAAGGAACCGTTAAGTGGTTCAACGCTGAAAAGGGCTTCGGCTTCATTACTCAGGATGGCGGTGCAGACGTGTTCGTACACTTCTCAGCCATTCAGGGTGACGGATACAAAGAGCTCAAAGAAAACCAGCGAGTTGAGTTCGAAGTTCGCTCAGGCGACAAGGGCCCACAGGCCGACAAGGTAACTGTAATCAGTTAGTTTTTCGAAAGTAAAACACCCTCACCGGATTCGGTGGGGGTGTTTTTTTCTTGCCGAATAGGTTCACACTTGCACTCGACCCTCGAGAGTGCTAAAAATGACTTAGCACTCTTGCTATTAGAGTGCCAAAAAACTAGCTGATCATCCGTCCAGGAGGGCGTAACCCAACATGGCAAAAATCATTACTTTTGACGAGGAAGCCCGTCGCGGTTTAGAGCGCGGACTAAACATTCTCGCCGACACCGTAAAGGTAACCCTTGGCCCACGCGGTCGTAACGTTGTGCTCGAAAAGAAGTGGGGCGCACCAACCATAACCAACGATGGCGTTTCGATTGCTAAAGAAATCGAGCTTGAAGACCCGTTTGAGCGCATTGGTGCCGAGCTGGTAAAAGAAGTTGCCAAGAAGACCGACGACGTTGCCGGTGATGGAACCACCACCGCTACCGTTTTAGCCCAGGCTCTAGTTCGCGAAGGTCTTCGTAACGTAGCCGCCGGTGCCGACCCAATCAGCCTCAAGCGCGGCATCGACAAGGCAGTTACTGCCGTTATCGAGCAGCTTCACGCACAGGCTAAGCCAGTTGAAACCAAGGCTCAGATTGCCGCAACCGCTTCGATCTCTGCAGGCGACACTCAGATTGGTGAACTAATCGCAGAGGCAATCGACAAGGTTGGCAAAGAGGGCGTAGTAACCGTTGAAGAATCAAACACCTTTGGCATTGAGCTTCAGCTCACCGAGGGTATGCGCTTCGACAAGGGCTTCATCTCGCAATACATGGTTACCGACCCAGAGCGCCAAGAAGCCATTCTTGAAGACGCTTACGTGCTTATCGTGAACTCGAAGATCTCGAACATTAAAGACCTGCTGCCGGTTGTAGACAAGGTCATTCAGGCTGGCAAGCCACTTTTGATTATTGCCGAAGACATTGAGGGTGAAGCACTAGCAACCCTCATCGTCAACAAAATTCGCGGAATCTTCAAGTCAGTTGCCGTCAAGGCTCCAGGCTTTGGTGACCGTCGCAAGGCAATGCTTCAAGACATCGCAATCTTGACCGGTGGTCAAGTTATTTCTGAAGAGGTTGGCCTCAAGCTTGAGAACACCACCCTCGACCTTCTAGGTCGCGCCCGCAAGATCGTGGTCACCAAAGATGAGACCACCATCGTTGAGGGTGCTGGCGATGAAGCACAGATCACCGGCCGCGTAGAGCAGATTCGTCGCGAAATCGACGCAACCGACTCAGACTACGACCGTGAGAAATTGCAAGAGCGTTTGGCCAAGTTGGCCGGCGGTGTTGCAGTAATCAAGGCAGGTGCAGCTACCGAAGTTGAGCTCAAAGAGCGCAAGCACCGCATCGAAGATGCCGTGCGCAACGCCAAGGCTGCGGTTGAAGAAGGCATCGTTGCCGGCGGTGGCGTTGCCCTGCTTCAGGCAAGCAAGGCTGCATTCGAGAAGTTGTCGCTAACCGGCGATGAAGCTACCGGTGCAAACATTGTTCGCGTTGCCGTTTCGGCCCCGCTAAAGCAGATTGCACTCAACGCTGGTCTTGAGCCAGGTGTGGTTGCCGAAAAGGTTGCTAACCTGCCAAGCGGCCAGGGCCTCAACGCAGCAACCGGCGAATATGTCGACATGCTACAGGCTGGCATTAACGACCCAGTGAAGGTAACTCGCTCTGCTTTGCAGAACGCAGCTTCGATTGCTGGTTTGTTCTTGACCACCGAGGCCGTTGTGGCCGACAAGCCAGAGCCACACGCTGCAGCACCTGCTGCACAGGGCGGCGGCATGGACTTCTAAGTTCAGAATTGAAAAGGGTGGTTCCGAGAGGAACCACCCTTTTTTGTGTCAAAAATCAGTTGGCGAACAGGCGCTGATTGGCGAACTCGGCTTCGGCATAGTGAGTTGCCGCTGTTGAAAGTGCAACGCCAATTTCGGCCAACTGATGTTCGACCGAAGTTGCGGTGGTGCGCCAGCGCAACGCCAGTTGCTGAAAACTTTCGGCGGCAACACCTCGCCAGGAATCTTGCAGCGAAGTGAGTTGAGCGTGCAGGGTTTCTATTTCAGTTTGTAGTTTGCCAATGGTGGCCTGCACTTGCGAGTTTGCCACCAGCACGAGTTCGCTATCGACTTGGAATTGGGTCACGGTTCCTCCTTGGGTTTTCAAGAATCTTGCCGTGATTTCAAGCGCGAGGGCAAAGAACTTCGCCGCTTGGTAGAAAAGGTTTAGCGTGAGCCTATTGTGGAGGCTTTAGTTTGCGCTCGCGGAAGTTCCACCCTGAAGGTAGCCCCTCCACCTTCGGTTTCTTTCGAAACCACGGTTCCCCCGTGGTGATCTACCAACGTGGCCACAATCGAGAGCCCGAGCCCAGAACCCCCGGTTTCGCGGTTTCGTGAGTTGTCAACGCGATAGAAACGCTCGAACACCTGCTCGCGCAGTTGTTCGGGAATTCCCTCACCGTGGTCTCTTACTTCGAAAGCCACCCGGTTTTCACCGGCTGGCCCAATGGCAACCTCAACGCGACCATTTTCGTTTGAGAATCGGCAGGCGTTTGCCAGCAGGTTGGTGAGAACCTGTCGCAGTTGACCGGCATCCATTTCGATGGTTTCAACGGCCGAATCGGCAAGCGGGTTGCCAGTCAGATCGGTGACCACAATTTCACGCCCTCTGTCGGCTACTGAGGCGTCTTTGGCGGCGTCGCGAGCCAGAGCAACCAGATCGCCAGACATAGCCTCTAGCTTGGTGTTTTCGTCGAGTCTGGCAAGGGTGAGCAGGCTTTCTACCAGGCCGCTCATGCGAATGGCCTCGCTTTCGATGCGCCCCATGGCTTCGCCAATGGCTTTCGGGTCTTTGAGTGCACCCATTCGATAAAGCTCGGCATAGCCGCGCACAGAAACCAGCGGGGTGCGAAGTTCGTGGCTGGCGTCGGCTACGAACCTACGCATTTGCGCAAGGGTTTGGTTTCGGGCCCCTAATGCTGACTCAATCGAATTCAACATTGTGTTCAGTGATCTTGAGACTCTGGCAATTTCCGTTTTGCCTTGGTTTTGAATCAACCGCTTCGAGATGTCGCCATCTGCCACCAGGGCGGCAGTGCGCTCAACTTCGCGAAGTGGGCGAAGGGCTGAGGTGATTGTGAGCCAGATGGCTAAACCGCTCACCAAAAGCAATAGCATGCCGAATCCGGCGCCAATTACGCGATATTGGTTGAGCAGGCCCTCGTTGGCGTCGTTCGGTAGCGCAACCACGACCGAACCAATCATCAGGTGGGTGGGTTCTGCCACCATGCGCCAGTTGCGAGTTACGTTTTCACCGTTCTTCACCGGGGGAGAACCAACTTCGAATGGATGCCCCTTGGTGGCCAAAACTTTATCGATGGTGAAGCTGCTCAAATCTGGCACCGAGTGCACTTTGCTTGATCCGGCAACTAAGCCAAGCATCAGGTTGCCATCGGCATCTAGGTAGGCAATGTAGTAGTCGCTTGGCAAACGAGGCAGGCTAACCAACCCAGTGGCCAAGCGGTTTTCAAGTTGAGTTGGGTCTTCATGATTAAGCGCCGAGGCGGTTGCCTCAAGCATGGTGTCAACGTTTTGCTGCAGGTAGGTGCGCAAGAGCGCAATGGTGCCAAGACTGGAAACCAAAACGAGCAACCCGATAAGAGCCATCGAGAGTGTGGTCAACTTGGTGCGAAGCGAAATTCGCCCCCACGCTGTTGCCAACTTGGATTGCACGAGAGCCTTACTGCTTGACGGCTTTGCTGTTCTTGTAAATGTAGCCGACCCCGCGCTTGGTTTGAATTAGCGGCTCGCTGGTTAGCGGGTCAATCTTCTTGCGAAGGTAAGAAACGTAAGACTCAACAATGCCGTCTTTACCACCAAAGTCATATTCCCAAACCTGGTCGAGAATTTGCTTTTTGGTTAGCACCCGGTTCGGGTTCGAAACCAAGTACCTCAGCAACGTGAATTCGGTGGGACTCAACTCAACTGGGGTGGCGTTCACGAACACCTCGTGGGCATCCTGATTTATTTGAATTTCGCCGGCGTCAATTGTGCTTTTCTCGACCTCTACCTCTTCTGGCTTGGTGCGACGCAAAATGGCTTGAATGCGAGCAATGATCTCGTCGAGGCTAAACGGCTTGGTCATGTAGTCGTCACCACCAACGGTGAGGCCCATAACTTTGTCGGCGGTTTCGTCTCGAGCGGTCAAAAATAGTACCGGAGCCAAGATCTGCATGGAACGAAGTTTTTTCACGACGCTGAAGCCGTTCATATCTGGCAACATCACATCGAGCAAAATAATGTCTGGGTGGCCCTTTTCGGCTGCGGTTACTGCATCGGTGCCGTTGGCAACTGCCAGCACATTGAAACCGGCAAAGCGCAAACTGGTTGAAAGCAGGTCGCGAATGTTCGGTTCGTCGTCAACTACTAATACCTTGATGTTCTCCATAGCCAACAGTTTTGCAAGGTTTGCTGTGAGAAGCCTGAACGTTCGTTGTGTGTTGGTTGAGGATTTCTGCAGAACCTAAAGTTCGTGGGAATCCAGAATTTGGTAGCTGTAGCCCTGTTCGGCAAGAAAGCGTTGCCGGTTCTGAGCGAAATCTTGGTCGACGGTGTCGCGGGCAATCAGGGTGTAGAAACTGGCCGTGCGACCATCTGCCTTCGGGCGAAGCACACGCCCAAGACGCTGTGCCTCTTCTTGCCTAGAGCCATAGCTTCCAGACATCTGAATGGCTACGGATGCTTCTGGCAGATCGATAGAAAAGTTGGCTACTTTCGAAACCACTAGGGCGCCAATCTCGCCAATGCGAAAAGCTTGAAAAAGGCGCTCGCGCTCATCTATCGGAGTTTCGCCAGTAATTTTTGGTAGGCCCAGTAGCTGACTCACCTGTTCGATCTGGTCGAGGTATTGCCCAATAATCAGGGTTGGCTCGCCGGCGTGCTTTTTCATGAGTTGGCGAATCACTGGAATCTTTACCTGGCTCGATGCCGCAATGCGGTAGCGGTCATCCATTGCGGCAATGGCGTAATCAAGCCGTTCTTCTTCTGGCAGGTCGATGCGCACTTCATAGCAGGCGGCAGGTGCGATGTAGCCTTGGGCCTCAATCTCTTTCCATGGCGCGTCAAAGCGTTTTGGGCCGATCAGAGTGAAAACATCGCCCTCTTTGCCGTCTTCGCGAACTAAAGTCGCGGTAAGGCCTAGGCGCCTGCGAGCTTGCAGCTCTGCGGTCATCTTGAAGATTGGTGCTGGTAGCAGGTGCACCTCGTCGTAAATGATTAGCCCCCAGTCATTGGCGTTCAAAAGTGAAAGGTGGGCGAACTCAGATTTCTTTTTGGTGGTGAGAATCTGATAGGTGGCAATGGTGACCGGCTTAATCTCTTTTACTGAACCCGAGTATTCGCCAATTTCGTCTTCTTCAAGCGTGGTTCGAGACAGCAACTCTTGTTTCCACTGCCGAGCGGAAACCGTGTTTGTTACCAGAATCAAGGTGTTGGTCTTGGCTATCGACATGGCACCGGCGCCAACCAGGGTTTTACCCGCACCGCACGGAAGCACCACCACACCAGAGCCGCCCTGCCAGAACCTATCAACGGCCTGCTGCTGGTAATCGCGTAGGTTCCAGTTGGCATTGTCGAGCGCAATGGCGTGAGGCGTGCCAGGAGTGTAGCCCGCCAAATCTTCTGCCGGCCAGCCAAGTTTGAGCAACTCTTGCTTGAGTTGGCCACGGGCGAACGGTTGTATGCGGGCGCGATTTGGGTCGAGGCGCTCTCCGAGCAGATTATTGAGCCGTGGGTTTCGAATTACCTCGAGCAAAATAGCCTGACTGTCTGCCACAAGTTCAAGTTCGCCCGAGTCGTCTAAGCGAATCGTGAGCCGACCATAACGCCCCATGGTTTCGGTGATGTCAGCTCGAATGGCACTCGGAACCGCAAATTTGGCGTAACGGTCGAGCGTAGCCAACACAAAGTCGGCGTCATGGCCGGCTGCTCTAGCGTTCCAGAGCCCCAGTTTGGTTATGCGATAGGTGTGCACATGCTCGGGGGCACGCTCTAGCTCTGCAAAAACCGAGAGGTCATGCCTTGCCTCGCCAGCAAGTGGGTGGTCAATCTCAAGCAGAGCGGTTTTATCGCTCTGAACAATAAGTGGGCCGTCGCTCATTGAATATCTACCTCGGTCATACTGCTAACGTCACACGCAAGATCTTGTCGAGCGGAAGAGTGCGCTCGATGTCTGCCTTGCGGTCTCTGGCTCGCAGGCGGTTGTTGGCCAAACCAATCGGTTCGAGAATGAAGGTCACTTCATCGCCGGAGTTGGTTTTTACGACCACCTCAAGCTCGCTTTTGTTTTTCAGCGCGAGCTGAATCTGGCGCAGCAGGTCGTCACCCTCTGGTTCGGCTAAGGCATCACGCTCGCGAATCAACTTAAGCATCGCGTCGATCGAGTCATCTGCGGCAAGCTCGGAATCTGGAGTGATTTCTAGCCTTGGCGAAATAATCTTGCCATCTGCGAGGCTTCGCACAATGGTGTAGCCCACCGAGCGCATCGAACTGTAGACAATTTCGGCATCCATTCTTGATTGCAGCAGCCCAGCAGGGTTTCGCTTCAAACTCAGGTGCCGCAAACGTGAGTCATTTTCAAGTTGCTTTAAGAGAATCTCGTCTGCCGAACTAATGGTGCAGTTGTGCTCAGTGAGGCTTTGAGTAACGCGAAGTTGACCGAATTTTTGTGCCACATCGCGAATCAAATAGGCCAGCGGTTGGGGCAGTTCGCGGCCGGAAAGGTTCGTTAGAAGATCGGTAATTTCGCGCTCGGTGAGCCCGGTTTCTAACCCGTGACTGATGCTCAAGGCATTGATGCGGTAACTCGAAGCCATGCCGACCTGTTCAATATCAACGAAACTTCGAAGTTTCTTCTCGATTGCCGAGGCCAACGGCCCCGGGGCAATCAAGGTTAGGTCGGCCTGGCAAATGATGCGGTCTTGAGCCGAAGGCAACAGGCGCGAAAGTTCAACCGCCGCGGTTTCAACCTGCCCGGCTAACACCTGGTCGAACCATGTGGTTACCGAACCGTTGCTTGCTAGCCCGAGGTGAAAGGCGGTGGCCTGAAACTTTGCACTCAGGCTGTTTACGGCAGCGTCGGCAAACGGAAACGCCGTTGCAAACATCTGAACCATTGAGGTGAAGCCCAGAGCTCGAAGATTCGTGAGTTCCGCGCGCGAGGCGCCTTCAAGTTGTGCATTCAAGGCTTCAGCAAGGTGAACCCAGCGTTCACTGAAACTAAGTTCAAGCCACTTCTGAGCAAGAAGGGTTGGTTGCCAGCGACCGTTTCGAAGCCAAACCAAACCGCCAATTTGAGCCACCTCAAAGATTTCTCGGGTGAAATCATTGCTTTGCCTCAGGTGCCCCGCTAACCGTTTTATGTCTGCCAGCGAAATGCCGCTTTTACCAATTTCGCGAACGAATCGGTATTCAAAGTCGTAGAGCAGTTCGGTCATGCTTTGAAGTGCTGTGAATACGGTTTGAGCCAGTTCGCTATTGGGTAAGACGGGCTCGGTTTGCTCGCCAGGTTCGAGTAAGCCCAGAGTTGAGCCTTTTCGAAGCTGAACCAGACACCCAGAAACTGACTCGAAAACCGAAGCCGTTCCATCAGCGCTATGTGCCAAGTATCTGCATTCGAGTTCTGCTAAGTGTTCGTCGGCAATTGCTTCACCGCTTGCCAAGGTTTCGAGAGCAGAGGCCAAACTTCGGGGAAGTGCGGCAAGTGCCTTCACCACCGATTTGCTACTTATGAATGAATCGGCCAGATCGAAAAAGTCTTTCGCCGACGTAGCTGTTGAGCGACGAGTTACCAAAGCCTGTCGAATGGCAGCGTCTTGACTGCCGCGTAATGCAGCAGCTAGTAGCAGTAGCTCACTCAAAGTTGAAACCCGCGGTTAGCGATTGTCGCGGCTTCGCCTAGATGCTGCGGTGATGAAAAGGGCGATGATAAGAAGTGCTCCCATTGGAAGCGCCAGCATTGGAATCTGTTCAAAGATAACCAGAGGGTTTGTGCCGAACGCTTTCATAATCAGCGTGACAAAGATGCAAACCAGCGCTAGGCCGACAACACCTACTGCCATGTATGCGAGTACTTTTTCGACTCTGGAACGGTCTGGTTCTGAAGTTTTAGCCATCCTTCTAGATTACCTGTAGCCAAAGATGTCTTGGGCGGTTGCGCCACCAAAGGCTAAAATGGGGTTGAACTATTGAAAGAGGTTTTCATGCCCACCGGCAAAGTTAAGTTTTTTGATGACGAGAAGGGCTTCGGCTTCATCGCATCAGACGATGGCAGCGAAGTATTTCTGCATGCCAGCGCCTTGCCTGCAGGGGTAACCAGCGTAAAACCAGGTTCAAGAGTTGAGTTCGGTGTTGCCGAAGGCAAGAAGGGTGCGCAAGCACTTTCGGTTCGGGTTCTTGATGAGCCAGTCAGCCTTTCTAAGCGCAGCCGCAAACCTGCCGAAGAAATGGCAATTATTACCGAAGACCTAATTCGCCTGCTCGATAAAATCGGGGGCGATTTCAAACACGGCAAGATTCCAGAGGCTACGCACGCCAGCAAAATTGCTGCGTTGTTGCGCAAATTAGCCGACGAACTCGATGCCTAAGCTAGCCAAGGCTGGCAACCAGAACATTGCCAAAACCGCCCTGCTTGCCGAGGTTGACGCCGCTCAAGTTGGCGAATTTATCGAAGCCATTCACGACGAAGAGCTAGCCACCAGCTATCTTTTCGAGTCGCATTTGAAGGGCTACAAAGGATGGCGCTGGTCGGTAACGCTGACCCAGGCTGACGCCAAGAGTGACCCAACCGTCAGCGAGATTCTCATGTTGGCTGGGCCAGAATCGGTTGTCGCGCCGAAGTGGGTGCCCTGGTCTGAGCGTTTGGCAGACTACAAGGCGCTTCAGGCTGCCCTCGAAGAGCAGGCGCGAATTGATGCTGAACTTGAGGCACAAAATGCCCCGCCAGAGTCAGATGCCGGGTCAGATGTAGAGTCAGATGGCGAGTCAGCGGCAACCGAGCAGGCTGATGTTGCGCCTGCGTTAGCGCCTGCGGCCGAGGTAACCGAGCATGACAACGCCGAGCAAGATGCCGACGATGCAGCAGGTAAACCACAAAAACGGCTTCGCTGGCTGACTCGCAAAAAGCGCCACTAGACCAATAACCCAAGCACCAATTCCTACGTAAACCGCAAGGTGAGCGTTAACTTTTTTGAGCTCAGGGTCTGGTTTGCGCTGCGAGTCGCGAATGTAGAGGCGCATTAGCCCAGCTCTGAAACTACATAGTCAATCGAAGCCGTTAGCGCTTGCACCTCAGCCAAATCGGTTGCAGTGAAGGTGGCAACGCGAAGTTGGTTTCGCCCAAGTTTGCGGTATGGCTCAACATCTACCACGCCGTTAGCGCGAAGCACCTTGGCTACTGCTGCGGCATCGATTGAGGCGTCGAAGTCAATGGTCACCACAACCTGTGAGCGATGCTCTGGGTTTGCCACAAACGGTGTGGCGAATGGCGAGTTTTCTGCCCAGTCGTAAAGGTGAGCCGAGGCAGCCTTGGTGCGCGAATCGGCCCATGCTAGGCCACCGTTTTGGTTCATCCAATCGATTTGCTCGCCCATCAAGAACAGGGTTGCAATAGCCGGAGTGTTCAAGGTCTGATTCAGACGCGAGTTGTCGATTGCGGTTTTCAGACTCAAAAACTCAGGGATGTAGCGATCGCTCGCCGCGATGCGCTCGGCACGCGCGATGGCTGCTGGTGACATCAGTGCAAACCAGAGTCCGCCGTCAGAGGCGAAGTTCTTCTGCGGAGCAAAGTAGTAAACATCAGTTTCTAGTGGGTCGAAGTCGATTCCGCCAGCGGCAGAGGTGGCATCGGTGAAAAACAAGGCGTCGCTATCAACCGAGGCAATGCGTTTTACCGGCGCAACAACACCGGTTGAGGTTTCGTTCTGCGGGTAAACGTAAGACTTCACGCCGGCTTCTGGCTTTAGTTCTAGGCGAGCACCCGGCTCACCGTTGATAACCGTTGGCTTCTCTAGCCATGGGGCAGCCAGCGCGCCAGCAAATTTGGCGCCGAACTCACCGTGCACCAGTGCCTGAGCTTTACCCTCGGCGAGCGAGTGTGACGCTACATCCCAGAACGCGGTTGAACCACCGTTTCCCAGAACAATCTCGTAGCCGTCTGGGCTGTGAAACAGATCAAGCAATCCATTTTGCACTCGCTTCACAAGATTCTTCACCGGTGCCTGACGGTGCGATGTGCCCATAAGTCGTGCACCCTCAGAGTGAAAGGCTTGCAACTGGGCGGCGCGAAGGCGTGATGGCCCGCAACCAAAGCGTCCGTCTGCTGGCAAAATTTCGGCGGGAATCACGATTTCAGGCATGAAGCCAGTATATCGGCGAGATTCCCGAAGTTCTCGGCCATAATTAGCAAGAATCGAGAGGATGTTATGTCGCACGACCTGATTGACACCACGCAGATGTATCTGCGCACCATTCTCGAACTAGAAGAAGAGGGTGAAATTCCCCTTCGCGCCAGAATTTCTGAGCGCCTCGAACACAAAGGCCCTACTGTTTCTCAAACCGTGGCACGCATGGAACGTGATGGATTGCTATTAGTTCGAGGTGACCGGCACCTAGAGCTAACCGACCGCGGGCGCATTCTTGCGGTTGAGGTTATGCGCAAGCATCGACTGGCCGAGCGACTTTTGGCCGACATCATCAAGCTCGACTGGCATTTGGTTCACGATGAAGCTTGCCGTTGGGAACACGTGATGAGCGATGCCGTTGAGCGCAAAATTATTGAACTCATCGATCGCCCAGACCTCTCGCCATATGGAAACCCAATTCCCGGGCTTTCGCTCTTGGGTTTGCCAGTAAACCCAGATTTTCTAGAAGGTGTAGTTTCGCTGGCAACCCTTTATGAGCGCGACCAAACTGGCGAATTCAAACTCAGCCGAATCAGTGAACCATTTCAAGCGGATGCCGATCAACTTAAATTGATGGCGGACTGTGGCCTGCTTCCGGGAACACAAATTTCGATTTCTTTCGAGGGTGAATCGGTGAAAATCGAGAGCCTAGAAACCGGCCTAGCCGCGCTTATTCCGGCTTCAATGGCCGTTCACCTCTATGTCACTCTGTGAGAACTCACAGGCAGCCGGGTGTGACATTTCGTAATCGGTGCGCTAAAATCGTCAGGTTGCAGAACTAAAAACCTAGTCTGCAATCGAACTCGGATAGTTTGTATCACCCGTATTCCGAGGTCCAACGTTTAGTTTTCGCTGCGGGAGCGCGCAATTTGGCGCTACAAATGAAGGGTTTTAGTTTGGCCGAAAACGGTAATGGCAAGCATCGTGCAGATGTAGAAATCAATTTGCTTGAATCAATTGAGTTTCGTAGTCGCCGTTCAATTCGCGAATCCGAGCTAAAAAAACGCACTCGCAAGCAAAAGCGAGAAGACAAAAGACTCGCAAAACTTGATGCCAAGTTCCGTGCCCAAAATGTGGCGAGCTCACCAGAAGCCCAGCTAAATGCCGGTTTCATCGTTGCGGCCATGCCAAAGGTTAGGTTAAGTCGTCGCCGTTCGGTTCGCACCTTTGTGACCATGCTGATCTCTGCAGGAATCTTCACAACTGTGGCGTTGCCGGCCTATGCCTTCGACCCAGACATCGCCGCAATGGCGCAGTTCACCACCACAAACGCACAGCAGCTGGCCGAATCGCTAGACACTCAGAACCTCACCGTTGCCGCCGTGAATACCGTGAAATATGCGCGCGGTTCATACCAAACGGCCAGCGCTGCCGAAATCTTGCGTCAGCAGATTCTGAACGCGGTTCGCACCTATCAGGGCCCAACGGCCGCCGACTACGTGCTGAACCCCCCTTACTCAAGACTTGACCCAGCCACCGTTATGAAAGTTGCCTCGAAGTACGTTGGAACCCCATACGTGTTCGGTGGCGAAACCCCAAGCGGCATGGACTGCTCTGGTTTTGTTCGTTTTGTTTACGCTCAGTTCGGTATCAACCTGCCGCACTCGGTTATTGAGCAATCCCACTTTGGAATCAAGATTCGCCCAGAAGACGCCATGCCTGGCGACATCGTGATTCTCGACAACCTGAGCCACGATGGCATTTACGCCGGCAACGGAAACTTCTATCACGCACCTCGCCCGGGTGACTCCGTGAAGCTCGCCCCAATCTTCACCAGTCAGGTGTTCTTCATTCGCTTGGCAACGAACTAGCTATCTTCACCAAAAAGTAACCAACACGCCAGTTATTGACTATCGACCTGACCGACAAACAGGCGTATTCTGACCAAAGGTAAGCAAATTTTCTTTGGCGAAAGGATGCCCGTGAAGTTGATTATTGTGCCAGCCAAGCACCAATACCAACACGCTCATTCGCACTCCAGCTGCCAATTGGCAAATAACTAACGCGTCGTCATTTTGACGGCGCGTTTTTTGTTTGTCGAGATTTTGCTTACCGCCGATAGGCCTGCAAGCCGTGCGGGCCGCTCGAGAGGGTGAAAATGAGAACTTTGGTTTTGAACGCCGGCTACGAGCCACTTGGTGTGGTGTCATTTCGTCGAGCATTATTGCTAGTTCTGAATCAGAAAGCAACGGTACTTAGGCCGTTTGCCGAACTCACGGTGCACAGTGCTACCGAAGAGTTCGAAATGCCATCGGTGATTTTGCTAGCGCGCTATGTGCGTATTCCTGGGCTTCGCAAGGTTCCACTTTCGCGCCGTGGGGTTTTGAAGCGCGATGCCCACCGCTGCGCCTATTGCAACCGCAGCGCCACCACGGTTGACCACGTGTTACCCAAATCTAAAGGTGGCCGCGACTGCTGGGAAAACCTGGTGGCTTGCTGCCTTAAGTGCAATAACACCAAGGGCGACAAAACCCTTGGCGAAATCGGTTGGAGTCTGGGCTTTACGCCGCGCATGCCAACCAGCGCTGACTTCACTTTGCGCGGTGCAGATCGCCTGGAACCCGAGTGGAACGACTTTTTGGGTCTTGCCCAAGCGGCGGCTTAGTTACGTTTTCTGGTGAGTGCGAATGCCGAAAGCAGAGTCGAAATAACAAGTGCCAGCAAAGTAGCCACAATTGCTTGAGTAGCAAGAATGGAACCGGCCCCGAAGGTTTGATTGGCAATCAGCAGCGCCACACTAAAACCGATTCCACCCAGGGTAGAAAGCGCAAGATAGTGTCTCGCTTTGAGTTCCGCAAAGGTTTTGACTTTAGATGTTTTTACTGCCAGCCACACCCCTAGGTTGATTCCAATGATCTTGCCAACTGGTCGAAGTAAAACGGCAATGGCAACCGGGGTTGCTAACGAGAAACCAGCTTCAACGGTTACCGCGGTGGCAAGCAGTGCAAAAATTGGCAAGATAACCGTGGAAACCCAAGGATGCACCCATCGCTCTAGGGAAGTAACCTTGTTCGCGGGAACCAAAATGCCGAGCAAAACGCCTATCACTGCCGGTTGCACCCCGCTTTGAAACAAAAAACACCAAGACAAAACTGCTAGCGGAATCATCAGCCAAAAAATTCGCAGCCTGCCAGCAAGCCAGAAAAGGGCAACGGTCACGGCGGTAACGATAACCCAATCCAGATTGATTTCTTCACTCACGAAAATTGCAATCACCGCAATTGCAATCAGGTCGTCAATCACGGCAAAAGCTAGAACAAAGACCCTTGCCTGCGCTGGCATGCGTTTTCCGAATATCGAGAAGACTGCCAACGCGAAGGTGAGGTCGGTTGCCATCGGAATGCCCCATCCGCGATTAGTAATCGGGTTGTTGGCGTTCATGGCAAAAAATATCAAAGCTGGAATGGCGGCCCCAAAAATTGCGGCAAAGCTTGGAATCAGAAGTGCGCGTCTATCACGAAAAACTCCGCTGTTGAGTTCGCGCTTTAGCTCTAGCCCTACCAGCAGAAAGAATGCAGTCATTAGAAACTCGCCGCTGATGGCATTTGGGCTCAACGTGAAGTTGTCGAGAACGAGAATCGGCGAATTGGCGAAGTTAGTAAAGTCATTGGCGAAAGGCCCGTTGGCCAATAACAACCCGGCGGCAGCAAACAGAAGCAGCAAAAAGGCGGCATTTCGCTCAACCGCAAAGAATTTCAACACGTGGCCCCGATAGGAATCGAACCTACGACACAAGGTTTAGGAAACCTCTGCTCTATCCACTGAGCTACGGAGCCGAACGACTCTTAAGGTTACCCGAACACGGCACGAGACATCCCTGCCTTTTGTGAAGCCGAAGTTAGTCTTAAAACCGTGTCAGACGTTGAAAATGCCGACGCCGAACTCAAACTTCAGTGGGAGTTTTGGCGAGCAGAAATTGACGCGCTCGGAGTCACCAACCCGCTGATGAACTTTGAGGCCAACACCTTTGGCCAAATTGATCTGGATCGCGCTCACCCGAACGGAATGGCGCAACTGGTTAGCGGCTCAACCACGCCACTGACGAACCTGATTCGAGAATCACTGTCTTACTCGCGTGCCTTTTCGGCTGCCAAGCGCATCAAGGCAAAAAGCGACCTACTTCACGACCATTTCGGCATCGATAACCTCTACATCATTGCCGGGTTGGCAAATCTAACCGCCGATGGCTTTGACCTAAAGCTTCCGATTTTGCTTTGGCCTATTAACTTGATTCGCCGCGGTGATGATTTCGAAGTCAGCATCAGTGGGCAGCCGAAGGTCAACCCAGCCCTAATCGAATCGTTCGAGGTTTGCTATGGAGTGAGAGTTGATGAGCAAAAGTTGCTCTCAACTCTTCGAGGCAGCACCGACCTGATTCCCATTGATTTGCTCACGCAACTAAACACCATGGCCGCAGCCAAGGCTCATCTTGATCTAAGGCGCATACTGGTGGCGGCAAACTTTGCGCTCGCTCCAACGCTGATGCGACGAGATATTGTTCCAACTAACTCTGGGCTTGTTCGCGCTCTGGCGGGCCTAAGCCCAGAAGAGCCTCACACAGAGTTACCTAGTTCGGCAGATGCATTTTTGGTCGCTGATGCCAGCGCAACTCAGCGTCGAATCGCCAGTCGTGCCGTGGCGGGGCAATCTTTTGCGGTCGAAACTTTGCCTGGTTGTGGCTACACACAAACTGTTGTTAATACCCTGAGCGCACTAGTGGCTAATGGAAGACGAGTTCTGGTGGTGGTGCCAAGACGACAAACCCTCAATGAACTTGCCGACCGACTTGCCGAGGTTGGGTTGCCAGGTCTTGGCATTCGTGCCCATTCCACCTGGCTCGATTTGGTTGCAGCTATTTCGAGAAACGAAAAAGCGAAACCGGCAGTCATTCAGGCAACAGAAACTCTGCATCGAGTGGGTGTTGAGCTTGACAGCTACCACGCTTCACTTAATCAAGTTCACGCCGAATTCGGAGTGAGTATTTTGCAGACACTCAACCAACTTTCGGCATTGAGTGCCATGCCGCACGCACCAAAGAACCAAGCCAGAATTGCTCGTAACAATTTGATGCAGTTGCAGAATCGAACCGAAGCGCTTGAACTGCTCACGAGCGCTCAAGAGTTGGGTGAATTCAAGTTTGGCCCGAATGACACCGCCTGGTACCGCGCCAAATTTGACTCGCCAACCGAAGTGGCCTCAACCATTGAACTTGCCATTCGGCTTCGTGACGAACAACTGCCAAAACTCAAAAAACAGCTCACGGAATATGTGGCAGATGTCGGATTCAAGCCTGCCGAAACGGTTCAAGACTGGCACCAGTACCTTCGATTGTTCGTTGGGCTGAGAGACACACTCGACAAATTCAAGCCGGATGTTTTTGACCGACCCATCGACGATTTGATCGTTGCCAACTCAGAGCGAAGCGAATTCGGTTCGATGAACGGTGGCACTCGCCGGCGGTTGAAAAAACTTTCGAAAGAGTACTTACGCCCGGGAATGTCGGTAACCAACATGAGCGAGGCGCTGCAGGCGGTGCGCGAGCAAAGACGGCTCTGGCAGCAGTATTGCCTCACACAGGTGCCGCCTCAGGTTCCACTCGGCATTAGTGAGGCTCAGATTGCCCTGCAGGGTCTGTTTGACGACCTAAGCCACCTGCAGCGCCACCTCGACTCTGAAAGTAACCCGGTAAATCTGGTTGATCTGCCGTTGAAGCAACTGGAACACAAACTGAATTCAATGGCGAGCGACACCGAGGTGCTGGCAAACTTGGGCGAACGGGTCGAAGTAAATCGCCGCCTCGACGCACTTGGTCTCGAGCCACTGCTTAGAGAACTAGCTGCCAACAACTGCAAAAAAGAACACCTTGCGAGTGAGCTCGAGCTCGCTTGGTGGCAGTCAGTATTGCAGTTTCAGTTGGCAGACGACCCAGCTATTGCCAGCCACGACGCAGCTCGATTGACCAAACTCGAGAACGAATACGTTGATGCCGACGAACAGCTGCTACTTGAGAATCGAGCAACTTTGGCCGCCGCGTTGGCCGCTAACTGGGCGAATGCCCTTGAAGCCAACCCTGAGGCGGCGCAGAGATTTAAAGCCCAGTTAAAAACCGGGGCTATCGACCTTTCAACAGCGGCAGAAGCCGCCGCCGATATTTGGCCGGCCATTGCCCCCGTGGTCATGCTTTCGCCATACGAGGTGGCTGGCGCACTGGCGCGCGAGGCTAGGTTCGACACGTTATTTGTGCTCGATGCAGCCGGCACAACGGTTGCAGAGAACTTGAGCGCCATTGTTCGCGCAAACCAAATTATTGTTTTTGGTGACCCAGCAATTGCCGAACCAACTGGCTTTGAGATTGAGGTTAGGCAAAAGCCAATCGGGCGCGAACTGCCGGCAACGAGCATTTTCGCAACCGTTGCTAACAACTTCGACACCGAAGTTTTACGACGCAGTTATCGAACCTCAGGTCAAGCGCTCGGCGATGTTATAAATAAGCATTTCTATCAAGATCGAATTGAGTTCGAACCTACTCTGGCCGAATTTTTTGGTAACAGAAATTTCAACATAGAAATGGTTGGCACTGGTGGTAAAGCTGCCGCAGGTGAAAGCGAAGAGAGTCTTGACGCAGAGGTTGAGAAAGTGGTCGACCTGGTTTTCAACCACGCCCTGTGGCATCCGGAGGATTCGCTCTTGGTGGCCACCGCAAGTGATTTACACGCGCAAAGAATCACTGATGCCGTTATTGCTGGCGTGGCCAGCAAGCCAAACCTCACCGAATTCTTCAGAATTCACGGTCGTGAAAACTTTGAGGTAGTGAGCTTGGCTCACCTCACTCACCGAATTGCAGATCGAATTATTTTGAGCATTGGCTTTGGCAAGAATTCTCGCGGTAAAGCCCCGAAGCAACTTGGCCAACTCACCGAACCCAAGGGAAGGCAGTGGCTGGCAAACGCTCTCGTGAGCGCCAGAAAGCAAGTTACCTTAGTTAGCTGCCTGGGTGAAAAAGAACTTACCGATTCTGGCCTCGAACACGGTGGCGAATTCTTGCACGAGCTTTTTGCTGAACCGAAGTCGATAGTAGATGGCATCGCCAACGCAGACCCCATGCTTGACGACCTGGGAATTCGACTGAAAAAACTTGGCGCCAGAGTGCAACGCGGGCTAACCGCAGAGCTACCGCTGGTGGCGGCCTATAGCAAAGAAGCCGCTGTGGTTGAAACCGACTGGAGCCTACTCGGAGAAAACTGGTCTGAGCGCCTGCGGCTTCGCCCTGGTTTACTTCGTGCCATGGGCTGGCAGTATCTTCGCGCTTACAGCTTCGAGCTCTTTTCAGAGCCAGATGAGATTGCCAGAAGAATCAGCGCTGAAATTGGGGTTTCGGTGAAGCCACGAACGCAACCGATCTTCGGCGAACCGGCGTTCGAAGACACAGCCGAAGCGTGGGGCGATAGGCGCGATTCGAACGATGCCGATCTAAAACAAAACCGCCCACCGCACTGGGGTTAGAACCCCTAAGAATCGCTTGAACTTTTAGGTTCAGACTTTGGCTTGGGCGCCGAATCGGTTCGGTAAAAACCAGTTCCCTTAAACGATATTCCGCCAACGCCAAACTCTTTTCTAAGCTCACCCTGGCAAACCGGGCATACGGTGAGGGCGGCTTCTTCGAAACTCTGCTGTTGCTCGAAGGCGTGTGAGCAATTAGTGCAAACGTAGGAATATTTAGGCATTTGAATACAGTTTAAATCGCATTCAACACAATCCGCGATTCCGTAACAAATCCGCCCACCTTAACATCGTGACTTTCGCATGGAATTTGGTCGACAACTTCGGCGTCATAAACCACGGCAAGTATAGATTTGGAATTTGGTGTGGCAAGAGCTCGATCGTAATAACCCTTGCCTTTTCCAAGACGAACTCCGCTTCGATCAACGGCCAAAGCAGGCACCAGCACCAGGTCAACTTCTTCAAAATCGGCAATCTCTCCAAGCGCTTCGGCAAAACCAAAGATGCCCTTCGAGGTTTCTTCAGAGGCTGATTCAACCCATTCCAGTTCACCGTCTGGCAGTGAAATAGGCAGCAGCACCCTGACTCCATTTTCTCTGGCCCAGCGCAAAAAACCCACGGTGGTTGGTTCGGTTCCGAAAGACAGATAGCAGGCGACGGTTCTTGCCTTTAGTTGCACACAGAGTCGAATCAGGTTTCTGGTGAGACCAACATCCACGGTTTCATCGCGAGAAATGTGGCGCAGGTTTCGCTCTGCAATCAGGCGTTGGCGAAGATCGCTCTTGGCACCTGCAACAGACTCATGGTTCATGGCACTAATCTTGCCATCGTGCCTATGTCTTTCGCTCTTGCTCACGCAAATGTGCGCGTTCGGGTCACTCGCATGAAAGATGCCAAAGCCCTGGAACGCCTTATTCTGGGTAATCGCGAATGGCTGCGGCCTTGGGAGGCAACCAATCCGCATGGCGCAAACTCATTTGACATGCGCCCAAATGTTCGAGCCATGCTGCGTCAGTTTGATGCCGGCACGGGTATTCCCTTTGTTATCGAAATGGATGACGTTGTCGTCGGCCAGTTGAATGTGGCGAATATTCTGCACGGCTCAGTTTCTTCGGCAACTATTGGGTATTGGGTGGTTCCGCAGGTTGCCGGGCGTGGAATAACTCCAACGGCCGTGGCTTTAGTGTCTGACTATCTGTTTAATCAAATGGATCTTCACCGTGTAGAAATCGAAATTCGACCAGAGAACCAGGCCAGCCTTCGGGTGGTTGAAAAGCTTGGTTTCCGTTATGAGGGAACAAAGTTACGTCACATTCACATCAACGGGGAATGGCGCGACCACTTTAGTTTTGCCCTAACCCAAGAAGAAATTCGCGAGGGCGTTTTAAATCGTTGGCTTCAAAACCGGGTTCCGCCTCTGGAATATCCTTGGAAAAACTAAACACACCTCAATAAATCGAGGGCTTCAAACCGCTTTCAACATATCTTGTAGTTATGGACTTCTCTGGGCTTGGCGGAATAGCGATTCTGATCATCGCCGGCATCGTGCTGTTTCTATTCGTTCCAGGTTGGGCCAGCGGGCAAAAGCCTGAGAAGCGAATGCCCGAGGTTGTTACCAAAAAGAACGAAATCACAAACCAAAACTCTCGACTCACCAGAACCCGTCGTCTGGCATCCTCGATTTCTTTGGTTAGTTTTGCGGCAAGTGTTTTCACCTCGTTTCTAGCTCAGGCGAACCCGTTGATTTGGTTTGCCTTAGTTGCGCTGGTGCCTATCTTTTTTGCGACGGCAGCGCTGGCAATTGCCGCAATGAAAGCGGGCGACAAGCTCAGCGCCAAGCCAGTTCGCCAAGCGAACCGACGCCTAAGTTTTGAAAACCAGCTTAAAACCGAAGTAAAACCCGTTTCGGCAATTAACGAACGAGCATGGATTCCAACTCGGCTACCTGATCCACTTTCGAATCGTGTGGGTGAGCTTAGGCAGGTAGCGCCGGTGGTTTCTTTCGAAACGGCAAAGGCAGATGCTGAGTTAGAAAACCAAAAACCAGAAATCGATGTGCTCGAAATTCTGAAACGCCGTCGCGCTAATTAACAAATAGATGCGCGTGGGTTTAGGAATTTATTCCATTTACTCGCTAAAGTTTTTATGACTTCCGCACGCCAGACGGAGCTAAACATTAGGAGTAAACGTGAGTCTGCTAGACCGCGCAAAGCGTATTTTTAACCGCAATGCAAAAGACATTGCAAAAGTTGCCGGCGCCATCGCCGCCGACATTAAAGTTGAGTCAACCGAAGTTGCAGCCGAAGCTCGCAAGGTAGTTGCCAAGGCAGCCACCAACGCAGAAAAGGTAGTAACCAAGGCAACGGCTGCAGCCGAGAAGAAGGTAACCACTGCTACTCGCACCGCAGCAAAGAAGACCACTACCGCAACCAAGAAGGCTGCCAGCACCGTTGTGAAGGCAACTGCTGCCAAGAAGCCAGCAGCCAAGAAGCCAGCAGCCAAGAAGCCAGCAGCTGCAAAGCCTGCTGTAAAGAAGGCTGCTCCAAAGACCGCCGCCAAGCCAGTGGCCAAGAAGCCAGCTGCTGCAAAAACTGCAGCTAAGCCTGCAGCTAAGCCTGCTGTAAAGAAGGTCGCAGCTAAGCCAGCAGCTAAGCCAGCAGCTAAGCCTGCTGTAAAGAAGGCCGCACCAAAGGCCGCACCAAAGGCCGCAGCTAAGCCAGCAGCTAAGAAGGCTGCACCGAAGAAATAGTTCTTACAAAAAACCCCGCTCAGTTGAGCGGGGTTTTTTTATTTACTAACCACCCAATCGCATGCTTCTTGAAGCGTTGGGTACTCGAACTTGAAGCCCGTAGCCAGTAGTCGATCTGCGGTCATTTTCTGACTGCAAAGCAAAAGTTCTTGAGCTGCTTCGCCAAGCACCAGTTTGAGAGCAAATGCTGGCACACCAACAAGTGCTGGCCGGTGCAATGATTTCGCTAAACCTGAAATCAGTTCGGCGCAGGTGGCTGGTTCTGGTGCTGTTAAGTTGAAGGCGCCGCTTGCCGATGAAGTTTCAATTAGGTGCAAGATGGCGCGAGCTTCGTCGGGAAGCGCTATCCATGCCCACCACTGCTTGCCCGAGCCAAGTTTGCCGCCAACCCCAAGGCGAAGAAGCGGCAGTAGGCGACCGAGGGCGCCCAGCTTGCGAGACATCACCATGGTGGTGCGAACCAACACCACGCGGGTGTCGCCTTCGGCTTCGAGCGCAGTTTGTTCCCATTGGGCAGCTAGGTCGCTGAGAAATCCAGTTCCTTTTGGTGCGGTTTCGGCAAGCGTTGCATCGCCGGTGTCACCGTAGAAGCCTGAGGCCGAACCACTTATAAGAACTTTCGGTTTCTTCTTGGCTTGCTTGATGGCATTCACAATGGTTCGAGTGCTGTCAATGCGTGAGGCAATGAGTTCGCGCTTGTAGGTTTTAGTCCAGGGAATTTTCCCGGTGGTGGCGCCGGCCAGGTTCACCACGGCATCCACGGTGGAAACAAGTTCAACCGAGAGTTGACCGGTGCTTGGGTTCCATTCAACCTCGTCGGCTGACTTTGCTGGCCGTCGCACCAAACGAAGTGGTTCGTGACCGAGTGCCTTCAGTTGTTTCACCAGTTCAGTGCCAATCAGGCCGCTGGCACCAGAGATTAATACGCGCATGATTTACCCGAATTCGTTTGGGTTAGGGCCAATACGATGACCGTTCTCGAGTTCGGCAATGGCAACCATGTCGTCATTGTCGAGGTCAAAGTCGAACACCGAGATGTTTTCGAGCAGACGATCTACATGAGTGGTTTTCGGAATCACCAGATTGCCGATTTGCAAATGCCAACGAATGATGACCTGAGCGAGAGTTTTTGCGTGCTTCTCGGCGATAGCCTGAATGACGGCCGACTCGGCGTAGAGGCCTCGCCCAAGCGGCGACCAAGCCTCGGTGGCAACACCGTGGTGGGTGTTTGCCTCGCGAACTTCGTGCTGCTGCAGGCTTGGGTGTAGTTCAACCTGGTTTAGGGCAGGCACGGTTTCGCTTTCGGCAACCAGGCGATTCAGGTGCGCGGGCTCGAAGTTCGAAACACCAATTCCCAGCACTCGGCCAGATTGAACTGCCGATTCGAAGGCTCGCCAAGTTTCAAGGTATTTGTCTTGGGTTGGGCACGGCCAGTGAATAAGTAGCATGTCGATGTATTCAACGTTTAGCTTCTTTAGTGAATCGTCGATTGCCTTTAGGGTCTCTTCGTAACCCTGGCGATCGTTCCAAATCTTGGTGGTTACGAAAATCTCGTTGCGAGCTACTGCACTTTGGCGAATGGCCGTGCCAACTTCTTCTTCGTTCTGGTAAAGCGCCGCCGTGTCAATGCGTCGGTAGCCAATATCCAGCGCACTTCGCACGGTGGCTGTAGTCACCTCAGGGGGCATCTTGAAAACACCGAGCCCGAGGCGGTGAATCTGTTGCCCGTTGTTCAGGGTAAGAAACTGCATTTGGTCTTTTGTAAAGGTCATTTCAACTCCATGGTCCGAATACTGGGTTCCACTCGGCAATGTCTCGTTCGCCAATGTAGCCGGCAATGTCGAACGGGTCGTTGTCGAGCAAGGTTGCAAGCTGCTCGAGTGAGTCAGCCTTGAAAATAAGAAGTGCGGTTGGTAGGTCAATCATTGGGCCACTGGCAAGCAAGTTTCCGGCATCCAGTTGTTCTTTGAGCCATTCACGATGCGAAGGGCGAACCGCGTTCAACTCTTCTTGGTCTGCCGTATAGCGATAGTTCACGGCAAAGTAGCTCAAGGCAACTCCTTTTCATCAATCACCGAGATTGGCTGTGTCTTTAGATTCAACTCACCAAGTGCCGGAGTGATTCCAACAGTCAGGAATGAAACTGCAAGGGTGAGCACACCGAAAATTACCGCAACCATCAAACTGGATGCCGGCGAGACGGTGTCGATTGCCAAGCCGGCGAGGGCGCTACCGATGCTGTAGCCAATCATTTGACCGGTGTTCACCCATCCGTATGCCTCTGAAGTGTCACTGGCTGGAAGGCTAATCGAGACGATGGTTCCCAGAAATCCGAGGGCTGGTGCAATGCCTAGACCAGAGATGAACCAGCAGATGCACAGCCAAAGCAGGTCGGTTGGATTCACCAGCGCAAGGCCGTAACCGGCCACCATGATGGTCATGTATTTGGCAAGCGCCCAAGAGGTTTTGGCGCGGCCGCCGAGCAGTAAGCCACCGGCGATTGAGCCAATCGAGAGCATGGCAACAACAAGGCCAGCTTCGGCCTTTGGCATTAGGGCAATGGTGCCAACTTCGACCCCACCGAACGAGCCAATCAGCAGCATTCCGATGATGGCGTTGGAAACCACGGTGGCGTGCTTGAGCACGCTTCCCAGGCGACTGGCTTGGTCTTTGCCGCTGAGCTTGCCAACTTCAGGGTTCAAAATAAACCAGGTGGTGCCAAGAATTTGAAGACCGGCCATGGTCAAAATGGTGATGGTGCTGTTCGCCCAAGCTGCCAAGAAGGTGGCGAAGACCGGGCCAACCACCCAAATGACTTCTTGCAGGGTGGCATCTAAACCAAATAGCACGCTCAGTTTTGATTTCGGAATCAGCCTTGGGTAAATGTTTCGAGCCGCCGACTGAATTGGTGGTGAAGTTAGGCCCACCACGAGTGCTAGTAATGAGTATCCAATAGCCCCGAAGTTGAAAAGCCCAATTCCTATGGTGGCTGCAGGGCTAATAATTACGCACCAGGTGAGAATGCGTCTGGCACCCTTGGTTGCCAACCACCGGCCAAGCACCGGGCCACTGATGGCAACGCCGATGGTTTCGGCGCCAAGGGCAATACCGGCAATGGCATAAGAGTTTGTGGTTCGAGAAATATGAATTACAAACGCCAACGACATCATTCCAAACGGAAAGCGGGCGATAAGTTGCGATGCCATCACCCGAACTACGCCGGGAATTCGCAACACTGCGAGATAGTTTTTCATTTGCTTATCAGCCTAGTGAGGCTATTGCCAGCCAGGCAGCCAGCGAACCAATGCCCAATACCAATCTGGTTGTGCGGTGCCCAATTGGTATGGCAGAAACAAAAAACTCACCAGCACTATGGCGGTGGCTGCAATGGCTAAGCGCCGCGCTGGTAGCTTTGCAATTGCCCAGGCCAGTGCCATGGCAAGAAAACCTTCGAACGCCACGGCGTAAAACTGAAACGCACTGCGCTGCGTGAAAATGAGCCATGGCAGCCAGCCGGCTGCAAAGCCAACCAGCGCCAGCGTGCCGCGAGTTTCAGACCGGCGCAGCAGGGCAAAGGTAAGACCCATAATCGCTAAAGTTCCTAGCCACCAAATCAGTGGGTTTCCAAGAGTTGAGAGCACCACTTTGCAGTTTGCGCCGGTCTGACACGCGGCGGTTGCTGCCGAGTGCGGGTCTATCGCAAACAGCGTTGGCTTCTCGAGCGTGAGCCACTGCCAGGCATTCGCCACGCTCTGGTTCGACGATCGATAGCCAATGTTGTAGTTGTACATGTCGATGTGAAGCTTGATAAAAGCCGAAATTGCATTACCACCGAAGTTTCGGTCGAGCCCGGTCGAACCGAAAAGCCAACCGAACCAGCTAGTTAAATAGGTGAGCGCGGCTGGCAGTGCCATTCGCCAGGCGGCACTCCAATGCTGCCGGGTGCGAATGGCTGCGAACGCAATCAGAGCAAGCGCGAACCACATGCCAGACCACTTGATCGACATGGCAGCACCAAGAGCCACACCGCTTGCCGCCAACCACAAAGTTGGTCGATTCGAAGTGAACCCCTTGAGGTACAGCCACCAAGCTAGCAAAACGAATGTGGCTAGAAACCCATCGAGCATGGCAACCCGCGAGAGCATCACCGCGGTTCCATCAACCGCCATGAACAACCCTGCCAGCAGCGCAATCCGCTCGTTTTCAAAGATGAGTCGAGCCACCGCAATCACCAAGCCAACGGCAAGAATGCCAGCAATCGCAGCAGTAATGCGCCATCCCATTGGGTCGGTTGGCCCAAACCAGTCGAAACCAATCGAAATAAGCCATTTGGCAAGTGGGGGATGTGAAATCATCTCGGCTTTTGAAATCGGGGTTGGCAAGGTTCCCGATTCGAGAATGGCATTGGCACCTTTTTGCCAAACCTGTTCTGCGCCAAAAAGCCGCAACGAGATGGCGTCTTTGACGTAGTAACTTTCATCAAAAAGCAACTGGTGCCAAAAGCCGAGGGCAAACAATCGAAGCAATGCCGCCAGAGCTAAAACCCCCGCGCTTATTGAATAAAAGCGTGCCTTAGTCATGGCTAGATCCAGCTAGGAAGCCACATGTGGGAATACCAGAACCAATAGGGCACCTGAAGCCCAGACCAAATCGCGTAAAAGTAAACCGAAACAGCGGTAGCTAATGCAAAGAACAAAGCAAGTTGCCGCTCGGCTTTCTGACGCTTTTGGGTCGGCTTACTCTGCAACCAACTTTTGAGAGTGAAAACCAGGGCAAGCACCATCCAAGGTAAAAACGCAATGCTGTAAAACTGAAATACTGTGCGATTCATAAAAGCTAACCATGGCAAATAGCCAGCCGCCACGCCCAACAGAATCAACCCCGGCACCGATTCGCGGTGCTTGGCGTAGCGAATCACAAGAAGCACCAGCGCAACCAGAGCAGAGAACCAAATCACCGCATTTCCAAGGGCCGATATGGCACTCGAACAGCCCCCGGCATAGGTGCATGCATTTTGACCCTGAGTGGCACCTTCATAGAAAAACGAAGTTGGGCGATAAAGAAATCACCAAGTAAGTGGGTTACTGGCATAAGAGTGGGGTGTGTGCAGGTTGACGTGAAAATTCAAGGCTTCTTGGTGGTAATGCCAAAGTGACTGCAAATTGATTGGAACCCAAGCCAAGAATCCTTGAAGTCGGTTCGCAGGCGCTTCTGCCCAATTGGCATCCC
>CANFOX010000008.1 GCA_947448845.1 Microbacteriaceae bacterium
GGCGAGATTCTGCTGGAAGAGTTCATGGTGCCATTTGGTATTTCGCAGTACGAGGTGGCCAAGGTGATTGGCGTTTCACCTCGACGCATCAACGAGATTGTGCACGGCAAGCGCAGCATTACCGCCGACACAGCCCTGCGCCTGTCTTTGGCTTTCAGTCTTAGTGACAGTTTCTTTATTAACCTGCAGTCGCGCTATGACCTCGAGGTTGAGCGAGATCGGCTCGCAGACACGCTTCTAAACATCAAGGTTTTGCCGGCAGTTGCCGCGCATAAACTTGGCGCATGATTCTCAGCCAGTTCATTTTCAAGCCGGGCACTTACGACGATGAGTTTTACAAGCTTGACGGCGACGTAGTCGAGTTCCGCTTCAACGTTTAGATTCAAGTAAGGGGCAGCATATGCGCAAGTTGGCTTTAGCACTCGTTGCCCTTTTAATTGCCAGTGTGGCCAGCCCTGCCCAAGCTGTAACTTCGGCTCCGGCTCCATCAACCATCGCCGTAGATTCCCCATTACTTGTTGCTGGCGCCTATGTTCCGGGTGGAACCTTGCGGGCCATTTACCCTAAAGAGAACCTTTCACTTTCAGCTAGTTTTCAATGGATTGCCAGTGGTGTCGAAATTTCTGGAGCCACATCAGAAAGCATTGTGCTTACGAACGAACAGCTTGGCAAAAAGATTTCAGTTCGCCTCACCTTGGCCAAAGCCGGAAGCTCAAACAAAATCGTTACCTTGACAGGTTTGACGGTTGCAAACGCGCCGTTACCAACTTCAAACGGAAGCATGACCTATTACGGCGAAAACATGATTTCGCCGGGCTGTATTTCACCGCACGCTGGCGCGGATTCCGGCACGCCAACGGTTGACTGGAAAATCTGGATGCCGTGCGACCCGTGGAACAATTCGTTTGGCGGCCCCTTGACTTCAGAATACGTATGGTATCGAAACGGTGTTCCGATTTCGACTTCGATATCTAACACATACAAACTAACCAGCGCCGATGCGGGGCAGTCAATCTGGGGTTCATTTAAGGCCACCTGGTCAAATGGTTATGTTTTTACGGAAACTAAGAAGCTAGTCGATGCGATTCCAGCATTGCTCAAAACGGCAACCCCGGTAATTTCTGGTTCGGTCAAAGTTGGCTCCAAGTTAACTGTAAAGACCACAGGATGGGATTCCTCGGCGACCTTGAGCTACCAGTGGTTCAGAGATTTCTACCCGATTATTGACGCCACGACTTCAACTTATACCTTGACCTCCAACGATATGGGCAAAGCCATCCAGGTCATGGTTTCTGGCCAGCGTTCGGGGTTCACCTCGGCTTCCGCCTTAAGCGCAAGCGTTGGAAACGCATCCAACAGCCCAGATGTGTCAAGCGCTTACAAGAAAGTTAACCAAGAATTGCCGACTGTGTTGAGCAACTTCGACATCAACTATTTGAGCTCTGTAACAGTGGCAAATGATTCCCTAGCCAGAGAGCAGGCTTTGGTAAAGCGGGCCGCGAACTTCTGGGCTGCCAACTACACGCCAAACCAGGTCACTGTCGTCTACCTAACCAAAGATGATTCGGTTTGGGCAGAGTCAGTGGTGAGCCAACACTCCGGATGGTCAAACCACATTCCAAATGGAATCACCTGGTGGATCAATACTTACAGCTGCGGTTTTGCTCTGGCCTTTAAAGATGACCAAGACAAGCAGGTGTTTATCCAGTGCATAAAGAACGGTGTTGACAGCACGCTGGCAGATCGTCAGGTTGGCCCTCATGAATACACTCACTGGGTTCAATATGACCAGGCTTCAAATCTCTTTTTTAGCGCAGTTCCTTGGCTAGTCGAAGGCCAAGCGAATTTTTACGGTTTGGCTCTTGGGGTGGCAGCCGTTGAACCCAACCTCAAAACGGTGAATATTTCACTCGCCCAGCAGGCAACGCAGTTCGACATTTACAACGGCTACAAGTTTGCAGATTTCAAACTTCTGTCGTTATTGAAATCGGCAAACACCAACACCAATGCAATACTTTTGCGGCGTAGTGGTACCGTTTGGGATCAATACCTAATCGGTTCACTGATGAGCGAATGGTTAGTTCTAAATTTTGGAACCGCCAAATATACGAGCTGGATGAAGTCCTATTTTCATTCCACCTGGTCAACATTCGACGAACAAGTTTTGGTGAATGCACGCTTATTTAGGGTCACATTCGGCTTTGATTATGACAAGCTTCCGCTTTACGCAGCGCCATATTTGGCCGCTAGAAGTGACCAACTAAAAACCGCTTGGAGCAGTAAGAAATGATTCTCTGCCAGTTCATTTTCAAGCCAGGCACTTACGACGATGAGTTTTACAAGCTTGACGGCGAGATTGAGGTTTACGCTGAAGCACTAGAGGGTTACGTTGGCGTTGAGCGCTGGGTTGCCCCAGAAGGTGGCGTGAAAAACTCTTGCTACTACTTTGAATCGATGGATGCTGTTAGAGAACTGGCCGCCTACCCTCAGCATCGAGTTGCCAAGCAAGAACAGTCTCGTTGGTATGACGGTTATCAGATTGTGGTTTCTGAAGTTACAGCGAGTTACGGTGATGGGCGAATTGCCCACGTTTCGACTAAAAATGGCTAAAGACCGCAAGTCAGACGGGCCAAAGGTCGAGGTTCGAAACGCCAACCAACCGGGTTGGGTGGGCAAGGTTGATGCCGCCAAGTACGAGGCCATGCGGGCCGCGGTGATTCGAGTTTTGCCGCGAAATGCCCCTGGGCTAACGCAAACCGAGCTTCGAAATAAAGTGGTTTTTCACCTTCCGAACGAGCACTTTCCGCAGGGTGAAAAAGCCGACTGGTGGGCGAAATGCGTGCAACTAGACCTTGAGGCGAAGGGCGTATTGATTCGAGAGCGAGATGCTCGGCCGCTTCGCTGGCACCGATCCTAAGAAGAGGCTGCCGAGTTACCCGCGCGCCATTTTCTTAACCATGCTCGGAAAAACGATTCCGTGCATTGGCCAAACCGACCACCAATACAGGTGACCGAGTAGACCCTTCGGGGCGTAGGTTGCGGTTTGCGTAATGGTCGAGGTGCCGTCTGGGGCGGTTTCGAGTCGAAACTCAAGCCAAGCGAGGCCGGGCATTTTCATTTCGGCACGAAGGCGAAGCAGATGACCACGTTGAATCTCTTCAACCCGCCAAAAGTCGAGGGCATCGCCCACCTGCAAGAGGTTCGGGTCGCGACGGCCGCGGCGAAGCCCGACGCCACCAACCACCTTGTCGGCAAGACCTCGAAGTTCCCAAGCCCACGTTGCAGTTGAATAACCGTTATTGCCGCCAATTGACTCGATTCGCTTCCAGATCTCTTCTGCGGGGTGTTTTGAAACTTCGGTGCGAACATCTTTATATAGCGAACCACCAGCCCAGTCTGGGTCGGTCGGCAGTGGTTCACTCGGGGTTCCAGGAATTGATGCGCCAGTCCATCTAGTTTCAACGTGGGCTTCTTTGATGCGAACCAGGGCAAGTTCAACCGCCCGCTTGAAGGGCGTTAGCCCATCTTTCGGGTCAGCAATCAGTTTGCGAATGCGATCGTCTTTGGCTACAACCTCGTTTTTGAGGCTGGCAACCAATCTTCGGGCGAGCGTGTAAGGAACCGGAGTAACTAAGCCAACCCATCCGCTGGAAAGCCTTGGCGTCATCACCGGAACCGGAATAATGATGCGCTTTCGAAGCCCCGCGGCCTCGGCGTATTTTTGCATCATTACTTTGTAGCTAAAAACGTCAGGCCCGCCAATGTCGAAACTCTCATTGATTTCAGGCGGTAACGATGCCGCGCCAACCAAATAGCGAAGCACGTCGCGCACCGCAATCGGTTGAATGCGCACGTTGAGCCACTTTGGGGTGATCATAAACGGAAGGCGCTCAGTTAGGTAGCGAAGCATCTCGAAAGAGGCCGAGCCCGAGCCAATCACGATGCCGGCTCTCAGTTCCACGGTTGGCACGCCTGAACTTCGCAGAATCTTGCCTGTGTTCGCGCGTGAGCTCATGTGCGGTGAAAGGCCATCTTCTTTGGGAATGATGCCGCCAAGATAAACAATGCGGCTCACTTTTTGCAATCGAGCTGCGTCAGCAAATATCTCGGCAACGTGTTGCTCGTGCGATTCGAAATCACGCTTTTCCATTAGCGAGTGCAGCAGGTAGTAAGCCACGTCAACATTGGCAAGCGCTTTCTTGACCGCTGTGGCATCGGTGGCATCGCCTTCGATTACCTCAACCTGATTTGCCCACGGGTGATCGGCTAGGCGAGCGGCATTTCGGGCGAGAACCCGAACCCGATAGCCAGCCCCAAGCAATTCGCGAATAAGTCGCCCGCCAATGTATCCCGTAGCACCAGTCACCAGGCACAGTGCCGGTTTTCCATCCGAAGTTTTTAGAACCTTCAAACCTTGCAAAATAGAAGCGGTCATGAGCCAAGTCTAGGTTGACTGAACTAGCGTTGGGTCGGCGCTTGTCGGTAGGCTTTTTCGCATGATTGAAATCAACTGGCTTGCAGTGTTTGTGTCATCACTCGTGTCTTTTGCCATCGGTGCCGTTTGGTTCGGGCCAAAGACCTTCTACCCGGTTTGGATGCGCGCACTTGGCCGCGAAGTTCCAACCGAACGGGTTGAAATGAAAAAAGGCGAAACCGCACTCATGTTTGGCGGAACCTACGTTGGAGCCTTGGTTCAGGTGATTACCTTGGCTTCCATCATCGGCCTGGCGCGAGTGATTGCGCCAGGTTTCGGTATGGGCACCGGAGCCTTCTTCGGTTTCGTGTTCTCGCTTGGGTTCGGCGCATTTGCGTCGCTCTCGCACCGCATGTTCGGTCAGGCCAACTTCAGGGTCTACAGTTCGCTTAAGGTTTGGCTGATTGAAGTCGGTCAAGATGTGCTTTGCGTAACCATCGCGGGCGCCATTTTGGGAGCTTGGGTTTAGGCATGAAACTGGCACACCTGGTTGAGCGTCTGATTTTTTGGTCGCGCTGGTTATTGGCGCCGCTTTACGTTGGCCTTATTGGCGTTCTAGTAATTCTCATTTACAAATTCGGGCTCGAATTCGTGTTGATGGTTTCGCACGTTCTAAACGGTAACGACCACGTGTTCATTCTTGACCTGCTTGCCCTGCTTGACCTCGTGCTGCTAGCCAACCTGCTCTTGATTGTTTTATTTTCTGGCTATGAGAACTTTGTTTCTCGAATTGAAGCTGCCGAAAAATCGGTCGACCGCCCATATTGGATGGGTACCGTTGACTTCTCTGGGCTGAAGATCAAACTGATTGGCTCGCTGGTTGCGATTTCGGTAATTGAACTCTTGCGCGACTTTATTCAGTTGGCCGAAGACGAACATGCGACCGTTGGCCAAGCCCTCATATGGCGAGTGCTAATTCACTTGACCTTCGTGGTGTCTGGCGTTTTGTTCGCGGTAATGGACTGGATCTCAGACAATCGCGCCTTGAAAGCGAAGGCGCACCACAACTAGATTCGCTCGCGAATAAAGTTGCTCACCACGCGAATAAAGTCGTTTGGTTGTTCTTCGTGAGGAATGTGACCGCAGTTTGGCACCAGGTAGATGCGGTGCCCGGCAATCTGTTCGGTAACCCTAAAAGTGTCTTCCACTTTGATAACCCTGTCGTGGTCTCCTGAAATAACGAAAACCGGTAAATCTAACTCGCTCAAACGTTTTTGCACGGTTGCTTGCTTTGGTGCCCGCATGAATTCAAAGAAGGCTGCCGGCCACTCGGTATTCCGCATCGGTAAGTGGTAGGCATCCAGCGTTTCTTGGGTGATTTTGATTTTATCGAACCAGCTGGCGTAGAGCAGGCGGTCGCCCATTTTGCCGAAACGGGCTGCCATTTTTGGGCCGATTTTGTTGAAAGCAGCCGAGCGAAATAGCCGCGTAATGCTCTCTGGCGGCCCACCGGCCAAAATGGCTGGGTCTTCGAGAATCAGCAGTTGCACCCGCCCAGGGTGGCGCAAAACGTATTCGGCCGCAATCTGCCCTCCGGCCGAATGCCCAACGAGCACCACCGGCCTGCCCGATGCATATTTCTGAATAACCGCGTCGAGCAACTCAAGCTGGCCATCAAGCGAATAAGGATTCGTGCCCATCCATTTGAGTGGTCGCTCGGTATCGCCAAACGCTGGGCGGTCGTATGCAACTACCTGCCCGAGTTCGGCAAGTTCGTCGAAGACCGCGTGCCAACTGAAAACCCCGGCACCAAAGCCGTGAAGCAAAACTATTAGAGCGCTACCAGATTCATTGCCCGTGGCAAGGTTTACACCGTATTCGCAAAGGGTAACTTTGCTTGGTTTGCCCATCATGAGCCAACTTTATTCGGCGATTCGCCAAAACTCACCGTAAAAACTCAGCAGCGCCACCTAAACTCAGTAAATGACACTTACTCTCACTAAGACTTCACAGACACTGTTCAGTGAGCTGCTTGTCAAAGTTCGAGACGCTGGCCTTTTAGAGAAGCGCCCTCGCTTTTACGTGGTTCGTCTCATCTTCATTTCCCTTGCCGCAGTCGGTTTGTGGGTTGCCGGCGGCTTCGTCGGCCAATTGGTCGACATCCACGGAGCTTGGGTTTTGCTCGGTTTTTTGATTGCCGGTCTCATGGGCGTGCTTAGCGCGCAATACGGCTTCATTGCCCACGAGGCTGCTCACCGTCAGGTTTTTCGCAGCAACAAGGCCAATGATTGGGCCGGATTAGTGCTCGCCAACCTATTTGCTGGCCTTAGCTATGGTTTTTGGCTGCGCAAGCACAACAAGCACCACCAGAAGCCAAATGAGATTGGCGCCGACCCAGACATAGACATTCGCATTTTGAGTTTTACCGTTGAATCTCGAAACGAGAAGAAGGGTCTCGAACGCTGGATCAGTAACCGCCAGGGCTACCTGTTTCCGCTGCTGCTTCTGTTCACCGGTTTCGACCTGCTGCTAGATAGCCTCGCTGGCCTGCGCCGCAAAGATAAGCCGCTTGGCTACCGACTGCTCGAATTCACGCTGATGGCAGTTCGTCAGGTGTTTCCTTATGTTGTGATGACCCTAATGTTCGGGTGGCTCTGGGCCATTGCCCTGTGGTTTTTCATGATGCTGATGTTTGGCTTCTTCATGGGTGCGGCGTTTGCACCTAACCACAAAGGAATGCCGCTGCTAGATCGAAACAGCAAGCTAGATTTCTTTAGCCGGCAGGTGCTAACCAGTCGCAACATTCGCGGCTCTTGGTTGAAAGATAACCTGATGGGTGGGCTGAACTATCAGGTCGAGCACCACCTGTTTCCTTCAATGGCGCGACCAAACTTGGCTAAGACTCACGAACTAGTGGTTGCCTACTGCGCCGAAAAAGGTGTGCCGTTGGTTGAAATGAACCTGATTTCGAGTTATCGGGCAGTGATTGTTTACCTCAACAAGGTTGGACTCAGCAAGAACCTCGACCCGTTCGTTTGCCCAATGGTGGCAACGCTTCGACCAAGATTCTAAAGTTTTAGCTCGGCGAGAGTTCTCTTGAGAGCCGCGCCAATAGCCTCGTGGCGTCTGCGTTCGTCTGGCCCACTCAATAGGTAGTCGGTTAGGTAAGCAAAACCGATGCCGTTCGTTGGATCTGCCCATCCGGTTTGACCGCCGAGTCCGTCATGACCAAAACCGGTAGGCGAAAGGTATTCCAATCCGCCTGGAGTGTAGATCGCAAATCCGTCTCCTCGGTTGATATATGGCGCAGGCTCTTTGAAAACCGATTCTCCTCCAACCTTTTTAGCGGTGGCGGCTGCAACAGTTCGATCGCTCATCAGGCGCACGCCATCGGTTTCGTAAACCGTTGCTGACCAAATCTTGGCCAATGAAGCTGCGGTGGCTATTCCGCCAGCGCCTCCAAGTTCAGCGGCGTGAACTTGGGGGTTGTTGAAGCCAACATCGGGGCCTTCCTCGCCAGGTATGAATGCCTTACCAAATGACATGGCCTTCTCAATCCAATAGAGGTAAGAACCTTCTGGCGCGTGCTGCGGTTGCCTGCCGCCATCTGAGGTCAATGTGGTTACCCGATGTTCTTGGCTAGCCGGTAAGCCAATCCAAGCATCTGCTTTCAAGGGGTCGGCAATGAGTTTTTGAAAGGCTTGCCCAAGACTCATTGAAGTTACCGAGCTGACAACTTTGCCAACCAGGTTGCCGAAGGTCATGGCGTGATATTGGTGGCCAGTTCCTGGCTGCCAAAGTGGTTCTTGGGCGGCAAGTGCGTCGTCGATTGGATCGCCAGCCAACACATCTTCAAGTTTGAAATCTGCACGAGTCGCAGAAAGCCCGGCCTGATGCTCAAGCAGCCAAGCCACGGTTACCTCGCCCTTACCCTCGGCAGCAAATTTTGGCCAGTAGTAAGAAACTTTGCGTTCAAGTTCCAGTTGACCTATTTCAACTAGGTGGTGTGCCAAGATCGAACAAAGCCCCTTGGTAACCGAGAACATCACGTTCAAGCTCGATTCATCGAAAGTTCCGCTCCAAACATTTACCACCGGTTTGCCGTGCTGGTAAATGGCCAGTGCCGAACCACCCTGAGGTTGTTCAGCGCAACTTGCCGAATACGCGTCGATAACCGGCTGAAGGTTTGATTCGAAAGTTCCTTGAATTTCAATGTTCATGGTTTGAGCATAGGCAATCATTCGGCAAAATAGGCGTGTGCGCGAAAGAACCGTCATCGACGATTATTTAGATGTTTTGCCAGAACCAAAGCGTTCAACATTGGCCGCGCTTCGATTCGAACTTCGCCGGTTGCTGCCAGAAGCCGAAGAATGCATTTCTTATGCCATGCCTGGTTTTCGCTTGAACGACAAGGTAATCGCTGGTTTTGCAGCGTTCAAAAATCACCTTAGCTATTTTCCGCATAGCGGAAGCGTTTTACCTGAGCTTGCTGATGAACTGGGTGGTTACAAGTGGAGCGCGGGCACGCTGCAGTTCGAAGCCGATGAGCCTTTGCCCGCCGACCTTGTGGCAAAGTTGGTAGCCGTTAGGCTTGAGCAACTGCATGCTTGAGGGGGCCATGAACATACCGTTTGACTGCGTTGAAGAGAACGCCCGCGTGAAACCAAACGAGCCGGCCTTGGTTCACGGCGACGTGGTTTTATCGTTCGCCCAAGTTCATCAAATCGCTAGCAGTATCGGCACGGCTATGCGAATCGAAGGGGTTCGACCAGGCAACGTTCTGCTACTGGCTGGGGGAAATCCGATTATTGACTACATGCTTTCGCTTGGTGCCCTTCATGAAGGCGCAACCGTAGCCATTCAATCAGGCGCAACTTATCTCGCTCAAACGGGTGCCGATTTTGCATTTTCAAGGAATCCGATTAGTGGGTTCACGGGAAAGACCGTGGTGGTGAACGACCAATGGCTTCAGCAGGCCCAGACCCTAACTGCACTAAAACCAGGAAGCTTTGAATCTTCGGATACACCAATTAGGTTGGTGCAAACCAGTGGGACCACAGGAATACCGAAGCTTGTTGAATATGATTTCGACTCGATAGCTTCGTTTTCAACCGTAGGGGTTCCTAAAGAGCTATTACCTTCATATAGACCTGAAAAACGACTCACTGCGCTACCGCTAAGTGCTCTTGCGGGCGCTACCCACGCATACTTTGCAATCAAATCTGGCACGACCTTTCACCTTTCTTTCAACCACCCGATTGGCGACGGCCTCATGATTCAAAAAAGGGGGCTTAATTCCCTATTTTCTTCGCCGATGTCGATAGCCAATATCTTTGAGCAAAAAGATTCTGCGCAGAATCTAGCATCGCTTGACCTGATTTTCAGCACCGGTGCAGCTATGAGCCAACTTCAGTGGCAAAAACTAAAACTCAAAACCAAGGCGACGATTATTAACCGGTTTGGAGCCACCGAGACCGGCTCAATCGCCTGGCGCGTTATGAAGCCAGATGATAAAGACGGATACGTTGGACAACTACTCGATGATGTCGAAGTGATTGTTGCTGACGAAACCGGAACTTTGATAGATTTTGGGCAAATTGGCCGGCTTGGGTTTAAAACGCCAGGCAGCAGAAACCGCTACCGAAACGACCAACTGGCATCAACCAAACAGTTCATCAACGGCTACTTTTTCACTGGCGATGAAGGTTATTTATTGGGTGAAGAATTGTTCTTCGTTGGTAGGGCTGATGAGCGAATCAACGCCGGCGGAGTCAAGCGAGATCCCGCCACACTTGATGCTGAAATTTGTGAGTTAGCTGGAATAGTAGACGCGGCGGTTTTCGGTTTCGATGATTCAAACGGACTTCGAATGCTGGCCGTTGCAGTTGTTCTCAATTCGGGTTACTCAGCCAATAAGGTGGGGCAGTCAATAGCCCAGGTTGTTAGATTTAAGGGAAACCTGGCTATTGTGCCGGTTGCTTCTATTCCAAGAAGTGGCATCGGTAAAGTTCAACGAATTGAATTGGAAAATCGGTATTCCGATCAGGCTAGAAAACTAACTTCTCAAGGGTAAAGGAAAGTAAATGCAAGTAGTTGGCCCGTTTCGGTACTTAGAAAATCATGCCAAATTGAAGCCAGATTCACCTGCTCTGGTTCACGGCGACATGTCAATGACTTTCGCGAAGGTGCATCAGTTAGCTTGCAGTATTGGAACGGCAATGCGCTCGACGGGCGTTAAACCTGGTCAGGTGGTTCTATTGGCTACGGGGAATGCAATGTTGGATTACATTTTCATGCTTGCCGCTATGCATGAAGCCGCGGTTTCTGCAATTCAGGTTGGCCCAAAGTATGTTCCTGAAATTGAAGCTGATTTAGCGTTTGCCCGAACACCAATTGACGGTTTCCCGTTCGAAAAGACCATTTTCATTGACGATGATTGGGTTGTTAGGGCAGAAGCAACCGAACCCCTGCCGGCTATTAGCTTTGCCAATGAAAATGCGGTTGCAAGGCTACTTCAAACCAGCGGCACCACTGGAACTCCAAAAATTCTAGAGTTTGAAATCGAAACCCTGGCAGACATTCATGAACAGTGGATGCAAGGCTCACCAGAACGGTTACCCGTTAAATCGCTTCCTGAAAAAACCTTCTGCATAATTCCGTTTACCGTTTTTGGCGGGTCCATTACATGGGGAAAAGCTTTCCGTGACGGCCATCCTTATTACCTTGCCACTGGTAAGACAGAGATTAATCTCAGGATGATTGCCACTTATGACATAACTCGAATCATGGCCTCGCCAGCGTTTATTTCGGATTTGTTTTCTAACCCTGAGTATTCTCACGTTTTGAAGAAAATAGAGTTCGTGATCTCTGGCGGTGCAGCCATGCCTGCTGCGCTGATTGCTTCGATTCGCGAAAAATCCAACGCAATTTTCGTGAACCGAATGGGTTCAACCGAAGCCGTGTCTGGGGTTGCCTGGAAGGAAATACACGAAGCCGACCCAGAGGGCTATGTTGGTCGCCCTTACGAAGGTTCCGAGATTGTCATTTTTGACGAAAACTTGAATTCCCTACCGCCAGAAACCGTTGGCCGAATTGGCGTCAAAACGCCGCACATGCGAACTTTTTATAGAAACAACAGGGCGGCTACGGCCAAACACTTCGTGAATGGCTATTTTTTCTCTGGCGATGAGGGGTACCTTACAACTGACGGTGATTTCTATTTAGTCGGCAGAACCGATGAAAGAATTAACGCGGGGGGCTCCAAACGTGACCCAAACGAACTAGACGGCCTGGTAAAGAATATTGCTGGGGTGAACGATGCAGCCACATTCGGATTTGATTTGCCGAACGGCATTAGGTCAATCGCCGTTGCTCTTGTGCTTCAGAATGGTTTTAGCGTGAAGAGCCTAGGCGACCAGATTAGTGATTCACTTCGATTTGGTGGTGCTTTAGTTCTCATTGAAGTGCCGAGTATTCCAAGAAACACCATGGGCAAAGTTCAGCGAATTGACTTAGAGAAGCAGCTAACTCCGGAAGCTGTTCGGCTGGTAACAATGCCTAGGCTTTAGGGGCGCCTAGCTGCTCGCGAATAGTTTCAACCAGCGTCAGGCAATTGATGGTGTCTTGATGCCCGTGAATCGGTGACTCAAGTAAGCCCTCGGTTAGAAACTTCGCGAAGTAGCCAGCCTGCCAAACCAAACCCTCGTGGCCAACTACGCCAGTTTCATCGAGCCAGTCTTCGCCTGGTTCATTGAACTTCGGAGGCAACAGGCTCAGACCATTGTTTACAAAGAAAGGTGCCTTGAATTCAAGGGTGCCTGCGGTGCCTGAGACCGTGCCGTGGTTGGGGGCGTCTGCCTGCATCGAGAGGGTAAGCACGGCAGTTGCGCCTGATTTGTATTCAAAATAGCTAACCGCTTCGCTCTCAAAGCCGTTCTTGCCAGGTTTTCCAACCGTGCGAACTTTGTCTGGCATGCCTAGGTATTGGTAGGCAAAGGTAACTGGGTAAATGCCACAGTCAAACATTGGGCTTCCGCCGCCAACTTGCCAGAGGCGGTCTACTCGCTCAAGGGCTTGTAAGAAGTCAGCAACTACCAGTTTGATTTCACCGATTTGCCCGGCGGCGATGGCCTCTTTGGCAATAAAAGTTTGTGGTTGGTAGGCGGTCCACATGGCCTCCATGGCGAGCACGCCTTTTGCCTTCGCCGCCGCAAATAGTGTTTCGGCATCCTGGCTGTTCAGCGTGACGGGTTTTTCTACCAATACCGGCTTGCCAGCCTCGATGGCTAATAGGGCGTGCTCTAGATGATCACCTGGAATGGTAGCAATGTAAACCGCATCCACGTTCGAATCGGCAAGCAGAGTCTCGTAGCTTTCATAGGCCGTTGTCACGCCAACGGCATCGGCAAATTGCTTTGCCTTGCCTGGGGTTCGGCTGGCTACCGCAACCATTTGGTGGTTGGTGTGCTTCAAAACCGTGCTGGCAAAAGTCGTGGCAATTCCACCGGCGCCAATGATGCCCCAGCGAATGGCCGGGCCCTGCTTCAGGTTGATAATGGAAGGCTTTGGAAGCAGTGGCATCGAATTAGTCATGGCTTTATCGTATGACCTGATTGGCGTTGATAACCGTTTTGCCTGGTGCTACATTCTTGGTCACTGTTGCGTTTGCGCCGATTCGAGCGCCATCACCGATGGTTACATTGCCAATCACTGTGGCACCGGCACCTAGAACTACATCGTTTCCGATAGTTGGGTGACGCTGCCCACCCGTGCTTTTCCAGCCGCCTAGGGTTACGCCGTGGAACATTAAAACGTCACTGCCAATTACTGCGGTTTCGCCAATCACAACGCCCATGCCGTGGTCGATTACCACTCGGCGACCAATAACGGCACCAGGATGAATTTCAATTCCGGTAAGAAAGCGAGCCAAGTTCGACACAAGGCGGGCGGGAATTCGCCACCCCCAACCCCACATGCGGTGGGCACAGCGGTGAATGCGAAGAGCGTGGAAGCCGGGTGAGGTTAGAACTAGTTCAAGCGCAGATTTGGTGGCAGGGTCTCGGTCGAGGCCAACCCTGATGTCTTCGCTGAACCTGCTCAAATGCCCGCCGTGTACTCTTCCTGAAGATCCTTGTAAAGCAGGCTTGAAAGGTAACGCTCGCCGAACGAAGGAATGATGACAACAACAATCTTGCCAGCGAATTCTGGGCGCTTTGACACTTCGTTGGCTGCCCAGAGTGCCGAGCCCGATGAGATTCCAACCAGCAGGCCTTCCTCTTGCGCGGCACGGCGAGCCCAGGCAAACGAGTTGTCATTGTCGGCATCAAAAACTTCGTCGTAAACCGAGGTATCGAGAATCGATGGCACAAAGTTTGGGCCGATGCCGGCAAGCGGGTGAGGCCCGGCGGCACCACCGCTTAGTAGTGGCGAGGCGGCTGGCTCAACCACGAAAATCTTGATGTCTTTATTTAGCTCTTTGAGTCGGCGACCAACACCAGTTACGGTGCCTCCGGTGCCGCTTCCGGCAACCACCGCGGCGACTTTGCCTTCGGTGTCTTTCCAAATTTCTTCAGCGGTGGTTTCACTGTGAATCTTTGGGCCTGCTGGGTTGTCGAACTGGCGAACTAGCACCGAGCCAGCGATTTCGCGGCCAAGTTCTTCAGCCTTCGCCACGGCACCCTTCATGCCCTCAGGCCCCGGGGTGAGCACGAGTTCGGCACCGTAGGCGCGAAGTAGCACCTTGCGCTCGGTTGACATGGTTGCCGGCATGGTCAAGATGACGCGGTAGCCACGAGCTGCACCAACCATGGCGAGCGCAATTCCGGTGTTTCCCGAGGTGGCTTCAATGATGGTGCCGCCAGGCTTTAGTTCACCAGACTCTTCAGCTGCGTTAACCATTGCGATTCCTAGGCGGTCTTTTACCGAGCTCGAAGGGTTGTAAAACTCAAGCTTTGCGTAAACCGTGGCGCCACCCTCGTTGATGCGGTTCAGGCGAACCAACGGGGTGTTTCCGAACGCCTCGGTGATGTTGTTGTAAATAGCCATGAGGGCAAACCTTCGTTTAAATGAGCAACTTCAATGAAGTTTATTCGAGGCCCTTCAGGGCGATTTCTTTGTTGCGTCACATTACGCGCGCTGTTCGCTACTGTTTACCTTGTGAAGCGTTTGCTGGCTGGAATCAACCCATGGTTACCCGTCTTTGCATTTGTCACCGTGTTTCACATAACTCGAGGTGCCACCAGCGACGCCGTCTTTTTTGCGCTGGCAACATGCTTGATGATTGCCGATTGGAAACGGCTCATTCCAGGCCGCATGCCAGAGCGAAGAAACCTAGGCAAGGTTTTGGTCTGGTCAGTCATTGTTGGCGCGAGTTTGGTGCTTTATGCCACCAATCGGGGCTCTTGGCCAAACATTGTCGTGTTGCTTGTGATTTTGTTTTTTGCCTTATGGCTGGCTTACTACCGCGATCACGGCCCGAAACCGTCGCTAACCAAGACCATGAATAGAACCAAATGGGTGTGGATGACGCTGGCACTTGCCATGGCTGTTAGTGAATTGTTTGCCTACATTTTTGCGAATGTGAATCAAGACGATCACACCTTTCCCACCATTTCTGTGCTGGTTAGCCCGCTGCTTTTAAACCCGGTTGCTCGAATTATCTTTCTCACTCTTTGGTCTCTGATTGGCGTTGGACTGCTCGGCGTTTGGCGAAAGAAGCCCGGCGGTGCTGCCAAGTGACCATTCCAGTTTTTGAATATCTAGCGGTTTTGGTTCTATCGCTCGTGGCCTGGCTTTTGCCTCGTTTTCGCCCGAACTTTTTGGCTCGCGTTGGCGATCTGGTTGAGCGAATCATGCACAACAGAAACACACGACTGGCTGTGATTTTGGTCTGGTGGTGGCTGGGTTGGCACTTTTTTACCGTCTAGGCAAAATAGGCGAGTAGCCTAAAGCGCATGTGTAGCGAATTTGTTGGGCATCGCCCGCCAGTATTACCAGATCGAAACCTCGGCATGGAATTGGTGCGGGCCACCGAGGCAGCTTCGATTCGCGGATTCAAATATGTTGGCAAAGGCGACAAGAACGCCGCCGACGGCGCTGCCGTTGACGCGATGCGACAGTTTTTGAACACCGTTGAGTTCAACGGAACCATTGTGATTGGCGAGGGCGAAAAAGACAACGCCCCAATGCTTTTCAATGGCGAGCGAGTTGGCACCGGAAACGGCCCAAAGGTTGACATTGCAGTTGACCCAATCGACGGAACCAGCCTCACCGCAGCTGGTCGCCAAAATGCCCTATCGGTGATTGCCGTGAGCGACGCCGGAACCATGCTTGACGCCTCAGAGGTTTTCTACATGGACAAACTCGTGGCCGGGCCAGAAGGCATTGGCGTGGTTGACATTCGGAAACCAATCGCAGAGAACATTCGGGCCATTGCCAAGGCGGGTGGAAAAGCCATCGAAGACGTGGTCGTTGCTGTGCTCGACCGGCCACGCCACGAACAACTGATAAATGACATTCGCGCTACCGGTGCTGGCACTCGGCTGCTGCTCGACGGTGATGTGGCTGGCGGCATCCAGGCTGCGCGTTACGGCTCACGAATCGACCTATGTGTTGGCATCGGTGGCAGCCCAGAAGGCATTGTGACAACCTGTGCCGTAAAGGGTTTGGGCGGAATCGTTCAGGGAATTCTGAAGCCTCGTGACGAAACCGAACGCCAGCGTGCCCTGGCGGCAGGCTTGAAGCTCGATCACGTTTACGAAATGGATGAAATGGTGGCGAGCAACAACACGCTGTTTGTTGCCACCGGCGTTACCGACGGCGGTCTCGTTAGGGGAGTCAGGCGCAAGGGGCCGGTCATTTTGACCCACAGTGTCGTGATTCGCGGAGTCTCTGGAACCATCCGTTATGTAGAGGCAGAACACGTAGCTGAACGCTGGCTTTAGCCCGTTTGTAAGTATGTTATGACAAACTCTGTTTTTGTGTCATAATTACCAACATGAGTGAACAGGCATTCGACGTCATAACCATCGGTCGTGTTGGCGTTGACATCTATCCGTTGCAGACTGGCGTTGGCCTAGAAGACGTTTCAAGTTTCGGCAAGTTTCTTGGCGGAAGTGCCACCAACGTTGCCGTTGCGGCGGCCAAATACGGCCTGAAATCGGCAGTCGTCACCCGAACCGGAAATGACCCGTTTGGAAAGTTCATTCACAAAGAGCTAGTTCGCCTTGGCGTTAGCGATGCATTCGTTTCTGGAGTTGCTGGGCTGAACACTCCGGTGGTTTTCTGTGAGATTTTTCCGCCAGACGATTTTCCGCTTTATTTTTATCGCGAACCCAAGGCTCCAGATTTAGAGATCAACGCCAGCGAACTTGACCTCGAAGCTATCAAGAGCGCCAAGGTTTTTTGGGCAACCGTTACCGGACTTAGCCAGGAACCTTCGCGAGCGGCTCACCATGTGGCACTAGATGCTCGCGGCAAGAAGCAGCACACCATTCTCGACCTTGATTACCGCACCATGTTCTGGAACACCCCAGAAGAAGCAACCGCCGAGGTTGCCAAAGCTCTCGGCAAAGTAACCATAGCCATTGGCAACAAAGAAGAGTGTCAGGTTGCCGTTGGTGAAACTGAACCAATGCGCGCGGCTGATGCCCTTCTCGAGCGCGGGGTAGAGATTGCGGTTGTGAAGCAAGGGCCAAAGGGTGTTCTTGCTAAAACCAAAGACGAAACCATTGAAGTGGCTCCTTATTTTGTGGATGTTGTAAACGGCCTGGGTGCCGGTGACAGCTTCGGTGGCGCCTTCTGTTTCGGCCTGCTTCAGGGCTGGAACATGGAACGCATACTTCGTTTCGCCAACGTTGCCGGAGCCATTGTTGCCGGTCGCCTCGAATGCTCAACTGCAATGCCTTCGCAGGCCGAAGTTGAAGAAGTTTTGAAGGGAATGAACTAATGAGTTATGACTTCGAAGGTCTTCGCAAAACTCGAGCAGAAAACCCCGCCGCCCTTGCCCAGATTTACGCAAAACGCAAAAAGCGCAAACTGATTCAGGGTGACGGCAAACTCTTTTTCGTTGCCGCCGACCACCCAGCGAGAGCTGCACTTTCGGTTCGAAACGATCCAAACGCCATGGCAAATCGCTATGAATTACTTGAACGTTTGGCAACCGCGCTGAGCCGACCGGGTGTTGACGGTGTTCTAGGCACGCCAGACATCATCGATGACCTAGCCCTCATGGGCTGCCTCGATAACAAAATCGTGGTCGGCTCGCTAAACCGCGGTGGCCTTCGCGGCTCCAGTTTCGAGATGGATGACCGCGTCACCGGTTACGACATGCCAGGAATTGTTCGAGACGGGCTCGACTTCGCAAAGATGCTCAATCGCATCAACTTCGAAGATGCCGGCACCTCAAACTTGCTTCAGTTCAGCCACGAAGCCGTGAACGCTGCTTCTGCGGCCAAACTGCCAATCATGCTTGAGCCATTCATAAGCAAGTGGGTCGACGGCAAGATTGTGAACGACCTGAGCACCGATGCCACAGTGCTCTCGGTTGCCATAGCTGCCGGGCTCGGAAACTCGAGCGCTTACACCTGGATGAAATTGCCCGTGGTTGAAAATATGGAACGCGTGATGCAAGCCACCACGTTACCAACACTGCTGCTTGGTGGCGACCCAACCGAGGGTGAAGATGAAACCTTCGCCAAATGGGGCCACGCCCTCAAGTTGCCTGGCGTGCGCGGTCTGGTAATTGGTAGATCGCTGCTTTACCCACAGGGCGGCGATGTAGCTGCCGCCATCGACACCGCCGTGAAACTAGTTCACGGCTAAATATTTAGAACATTAAACGAAATTCGAGAAAGAAGAAAAGATGAACACAGTAGTTGGCCACTGGATCAACGGTGCAGAATACGAAAGCAAATCTGGCCGCACCGCGCCGGTTTTCGACCCAGCGCTCGGCGTGGAAACCAAGCAGGTTGCACTCGCAAACGCTGCAGAAATTGAACTCGCAATCTCGACTGCCAAGGCTGCCTGGCCAGCATGGCGAGATCTCTCACTGGCTCGTCGCCAAGCCGTCATCTTCAACTTTCGCGAACTGCTGAACCGCAAGAAGCCAGAGCTTGCCGAAATTATCACCAGCGAACACGGCAAGGTGCTGTCTGATGCCCTCGGCGAAATCACCCGCGGCCAAGAAGTTGTTGAGTTTGCCACCGGCATTCCTCACCTGCTTAAGGGTTTCTACAGCGAGAACGTTTCGACCGGTGTTGATGTTTACTCGACCCGTCAACCGCTCGGTGTGGTTGGCGTCATCAGCCCGTTCAATTTTCCTGCCATGGTTCCAATGTGGTTCTTTCCAATCGCACTGGCTGCCGGTAACTCGGTAATTCTCAAGCCTTCAGAAAAAGACCCAAGTGCGGCAATCTGGATGGCCAAACTGCTCAAAGAAGCAGGCCTACCAGACGGTGTCTTCACTGTTTTGAACGGCGACAAAGAGTCGGTTGACGGCCTACTAACCCATCCAGACGTTGCGGCCATCTCGTTCGTTGGCTCAACCCCAATCGCGCAGTATGTTTACGAAACTGGAAGCCGCCACGGCAAGCGCGTGCAAGCTTTAGGAGGTGCCAAGAATCACATGTTGGTTCTTCCTGATGCCGATCTTGACCTGGTGGCTGACTCAGCAATCAACGCTGGCTTCGGTTCGGCTGGTGAACGCTGCATGGCTATCTCGGTGGTTGTTGCAGTAGAGCCTGTTGCAGATGACCTAATCGCCAAGATTGTTGACCGCATGGGCAAACTTCGCACCGGTGATGGCCGCCGCGGCTGCGACATGGGGCCGTTGGTTACCAAGGTTCACCGCGACAAGGTTGCCTCTTACATTGAGATTGCCGAGCAAGACGGAGCCAAGGTTGTGGTTGATGGTCGCAAAGGTGACTTCGACGGCGAACCAGGCGGATTCTGGCTTGGCCCAACCCTGATCGACAAGGTTCCTACCACCTCGAAGGTATACACCGAAGAGATCTTTGGCCCAGTGCTTGCGATTGTTCGCGTAAAAACTTACGAAGAGGGCGTGAAGCTAATTAATTCGGGTGCCTTCGGTAACGGAACCGCAATCTTCACCAACGATGGTGGTGCAGCGCGTCGTTTCCAGAACGAAATCGAGGTTGGCATGATCGGCATCAACGTTCCGATTCCAGTTCCGGTGGCTTACTACTCGTTCGGCGGCTGGAAGAACTCGCTCTTCGGTGACACCAAAGCTCACGGCGTTGAGGGAGTTCACTTCTTCACCCGCGGCAAAGCCATCACCTCGCGTTGGCTTGACCCAAGCCACGGTGGCATCAACCTCGGATTCCCGCAGAACTAGAGTTCAAGCATGGGTTGGTTTTTTCCGAAGGGTTCGCTTGCGACCGAAAACTGGGATGTTCTGGTTGACGGTTCGATTGACGGTTGGCAGCACACCGGCATGCGAGTTGGAACCCTCGGAAAAGACCGCCGTTTTCACATTGCTGCCGATGACGTTGAGCGCCTGATTTGGCCGCTCGAAGGCCTCGGTCTCAAAGTGAAATACCGACTTTCTGGTGAGTCTGAGTTTGAAACCAAGCAGTTGCAAGGAAGACAATCGGTATTTCACGGCCCAAGTGACTTGATCTACCTGCCAATGCACACCGAGGTTTTTATCGAGGGTGACGGCCGGGTCATAATCGCAGAAGCCCCAGCTCGCGAACTCAAACCAGTGAAGTTCATCGCCAAGAGCGAGGTTCCAGTCTTTTTGCGGGGAGCTGGCCGAGAAACTCGTCAGGTTCACAACTTTGGTGTGCCAGATGTGCTCGATGCCAGTAGATTCATCGTGGTTGAAGTTATCGTTCCGGCCGGAAACTGGTCGGGTGCCCCTCCGCACAAGCACGACACCTACACGCCTGGGGTGGAATCTAACCTCGAAGAGATTTACTATTTCGAATCGAATGTGACTCGCGGGGTAACCGCGCCAGCCGTTCACGACGCCGTTGGTTACCTTCGCGGCACTTCATCAGACCATCGCGAATATGATGCCCTCGACGAGGTGCGTTCTGGCGACGTGAGCCTTGTGCCACATGGCTGGCACGGCCCGGTTATGGCTGCCCCTGGCTACGACCTCTACTTCATGAACGTAATGGCCGGGCCAGACCCAGACCGCAGTTGGAACATTACCGACGACCCGAACCATGCCTGGATTCGAGAAACCTGGCACCACCAAGACACCGACCCAAGACTTCCTTATACCGCCTAAGTTTCAGAGAGGAAACCTAATGAGCACCCGCAGAATGACAGTGAGCCAGGCCATTGTTGAGTTTTTGGCGCACCAATACACAGTGGATGGTGACTACCGGGAACGCACCATTGAGGGCATGTTTGGTATTTTTGGTCACGGAAACGTAGCCGGAATCGGTCAGGCGCTGAAGCAGTTCTCTGAAACCGACCCAACTCTCATGCCTTACCACCAGGCTCGCAACGAGCAGGCTATGGTGCACGAGTCGATTGCCTTCTCGCGCATTCGCCGTCGGCGCTCAACCTTTGCCTGTGCCGCCTCGGTTGGCCCAGGCGCTACCAACATGCTTACCGGTGCAGCAGTAGCCACTACCAATCGCCTGCCGGTGCTGCTGCTTCCGAGTGACACCTTCGCAAACCGGGTAGCAGACCCTGTGCTTCAACAACTCGAACTTCCGCACGATGCCAGCATGAGCGTGAATGATGCCTTCAAGCCACTTTCGCGATTCTTCGACCGCGTGCAGCGCCCAGAGCAGCTGTTCTCTGCACTTCTCGGAGCCATGCGCGTTCTCACCGACCCGGTTGAAACCGGCGCCGTTACCATTGCGCTTCCAGAAGATGTGCAGGCCGAAATCATTGACGTGCCAGAAGAATTCTTGGCAGACCGCGAGTGGCACATTCGCAGGCCCCGCCCAGACGCCGGCATCATTGCCGAGGTCGCCAAGGCTATTCGTGCCGCCAAGCAGCCAGTGATTGTGGCTGGCGGTGGCGTGATTTACTCAGACGCCCACGCCGAACTTCAGGCTTTGGTCGAGCAAACCGGCATTGCGGTTGGAACCTCTCAGGCCGGCGTTGGTTCGCTTGCCTGGAATCACCCCCAGAGCCTGGGTGCCGTTGGCGCCACCGGAACTTCTGCGGCAAACCGCCTGGTTGGCGAAGCCGACCTAGTGATCGGAATTGGAACCCGCTACAGCGACTTCACCACCGCGAGCCGTACCGTTTTTCAAAACAGCAAGGTCAAGTTCATCAACATCAACATCGCATCGTTCGATGCTTTCAAGCACGGCTCGGCAATTCCGGTGGTTGCCGACGCTCGTGAGGCGCTGAAAGAATTGAGCACCGCTCTCAGTGGCTACCGCGTGAGCGATGCTTACGCTAAGCAGGTTTCCAAAGAAGCCGCCACCTGGAATTCTGCGGTCGACAAATCGTTTGCTGCCAGCGGGCTGGCGCTTCCTGGCCAACCAGAAATCATTAATGCGGTTCAGCAAGCATCAGATCCAAGGGATGTTGTGGTCTGCGCGGCCGGTTCGCTTCCGGGCGACCTGCACAAGCTGTGGCGAGTTCGCGACCCACTCGGCTATCACGTGGAATATGCCTTCTCTTGCATGGGTTACGAGATTGCCGCTGGTATTGGCGTGGCCCGTGCCGACAAGACTCGGGACTCTATCGTCATGGTGGGCGATGGTTCTTATTTGATGATGCACACTGAAATGGTTTCTGCCGTTGCTGAGGGCATCAAGTTCATCATCGTATTGATTCAGAACCACGGTTATGCCTCGATTGGCCACCTGAGTGAAGATGTTGGTTCGCAGCGTTATGGAACGCTATACCGTTACCAAGATAAAGCCGGAAACAACTTTGAGACCGGCGAGATTTTGCCGATCGACCTTGCCGCCAACGCCGAAAGCCTTGGCATGAATGTGATTCGCATTGCCGAAAGCCCTAACGCTATCGCCGACCTGAGCGCTGCCGTTAAGACAGCCAAGGCCCAGAATCGCCCAACCTTGATTCACATCAACAGCAACCCTCGCATTTATGCACCAGACGGAGAAGGTTGGTGGGATGTACCTGTTTCACCGGTATCAGAACTTAAGAGCACCAAAGACGCTTACAAGGAATACGAAAAAGCCAAAAAACTGCAGAAGCCATTGCTCGGCCGTGGCGCTGTCGAAAGGAACAACTAATGACCGCACAGATTCGAGTTGGAACCGCACCAGACAGCTGGGGCGTATGGTTTCCGAACGACCCAAAGCAGGTTCCTTGGGAGCGTTTTCTTGACGAAGTTCAGCGTGCCGGCTACCACTGGATTGAACTGGGCCCTTTCGGTTACCTGCCAACCGACCCACACCAACTAGAAGACGAACTTGCCAAGCGCGAACTGAAGCTTTCGGCGGGAACCGTATTTACCGGTTTTCACAAGGATGACGACCAGTGGGAGCGGGCCTGGAACCAGGCGCTCGACGTTGCCGGGTTGGTTTCCCAGCTTGGCGTTGAGCACCTCGTGGTGATTCCAGACCTTTGGCGAAGCGACAAAACCGGAGATGCCCTTGAATCGCGCGTGCTCGATGACGCTCAGTGGAAGAAATTGGCTGCCGGTCACGACAAACTCGGCAAGGCTCTGCTTGAAACTTATGGAATTCACCAGCAGTTTCATAGCCACGCCGACAGCCACATTGGCACCTACCAAGAGGTTGAACGCTTCTTGCAAGAGACCAGCAAAGAGTTCACCAACCTGTGCCTCGACACCGGCCACTTCGCCTACTACCTTGGCGACAACGTGAAACTAATGAACGCCTACCCAGAGCGCATCGGCTACTTGCACCTGAAGCAGGTTCACCCAGACATTCTGGCCGAGGCGCTCAAGAACGACATGCCATTTGTTGATGCAGTCGCCAAGGGCGTTATGACTGAGCCTGGTTTCCAGGGAGTTCCAGAATTTGCCCCAATCATTGAGAAAGCGGCACAGATCAACCCAGACATGTTCGCCATTGTTGAGCAAGACATGTATGGCTGTGATGTCGACTTCCCATACCCAATCGCAGAACGAACCTTGAAGCACATTTCAAGCTGCACTCATGCGGCTCGCTTCAACCTCTAAGGAGCAATCATGGTAAAGATCGCACTCGACCCAACCCCTTTTCACTCAACTCACCAGCTGCTCGACTTTCCGTCGATTGCTTCCGATTTGGGCTACAAATACCTTCAGATGACGCCGCATCCTGACTTAATTCCATTCTTCAACCACCCGAAGGCCGACGACGCCTTGGTGAAGAAGATGAAGAAGGCTGTTTCGGATGCCGGAATCGAGATTGCGTCAACCTTGCCAGTGCTGCGCTGGTCTTCACCAGACCCAGATGCTCGCGAAGCGGCCGTGCGCTACTTCAAGCGTGTGATTCAGATAACCGCCGAACTGGGGGTCAAAACCATTGGCACCGAATTTTCTGGTCGCCCAGAAAAGGCAGAGGAGTCAGAGCGCGCTTTCTACCGTTCGGTTGAAGAGATTCTTCCGCTGCTCGAAAAAGAAGGCATCACGGTTTACATCGACCCACACCCAGACGACTTTGTTGAAAACGGTCTTGCCGCCTGGCGAGTAATTCGCGGCACTAATTCGAAGCATCTTGGAATGGTTTACGTTGCCTCCCACACCTTCCATATGGGCGGAAATGCCCTCGAAGTAATGCGTGCCGCGGGCGACCGCATCGGAATCGTTCACGTCTCTGACACCATGGATCACACTCGTTCGAACGGCCTTCGTTACATCACCAACCCACCGGGCAATCCGGTTCGTGTTCACCAACACCTCAAGATGGGTGACGGTGATGTGAATTGGGGCGAATTCTTCGATGGGCTAAAAGAGATTGGATTCTTGGATAACCCGAGCAGCGTTATGTGTTCGAGCGTATTTGCCGAGAACGAGAATGCCCGCGAGGTTGCCGTTTACCAGCGCGAAACCATCGAGAAAGAAATCGCCAAACGCGCCTAGTCGCAGATGCACCACTTAGAGCCCGAACTTCGGTTCGGGCTCTTGCATTTAAGAAAAGTAACGAAATTGTCACATTTTGCCTGTTTGTGTCGTTTTTTATCTGAAAACGCCAAAGTCACTGCAACTTTTACAGAAATCAAACGATAAACCACATTCGTTTTTAGATTGGATTGGAAATGCTCGCAGAAGAGCGCCGACTTCAGTTGGTGGCTTGGTCAAAGACCGAGGGCCGACTCGATGCTCTCGAGGCATCCAATCGTTTGAATGTAGCCGTCGAAACCATTCGTCGCGATCTGGATGTGCTTCAAAGAAGAGGTGTCGTCAAGCGCGTGCACGGCGGCGCAATTCCAATCGAAAGATTTACAAAAGAGGCCAATCGCGCCGAACGCAAAGTTTCTAATTCAACCGCTAAAGCGAAAATTGCCCAAACCGCCGCAACCTACATTCCTGAGAGTGGCTGCATCTTCATTGACGGTGGCTCAACTACCGAACTTCTTTGGGCCTACCTGCGAGACAAGCCAAATCTATTAGTTGCAACCAACAGCATCACGCTAACCGCGTTGATCGGCGAGAGTTCTACGAAGGTTATTTTGCTTGGAGGTGAAGTTCGAGCCACGTCATTGAGCACCACGGGAATCCTCGCAGTTGACGAGCTCGAGAATTTTCACGCCCAGGTTGCATTCATTGGCTTGAACGGCATTAGCGACGAAGCCGGCATGACCACAGCCGATTTAGGTGAAGCCGCAGTGAAGCGAGCCATGATTGCCAACGCCGCAGAGCGAATCTTGCTGGCAGACCACTCAAAGTTCGGCGGTTCTTTCGCCGCAAAGTTTGCAATGCCAACAGAGTTTTGATCGCCTCATTACCGATGGCGAGACGCCAGAAGACTTCCTGAACACATTTCGCCATTCTGAATGCGATGTTGTGTTGGCTTCATAGGAAGAAAGTGCACCACTTACAGACACAAGAAAGGTAGTTGTAATGTCAAGTTACATTCCTGCGTGAGGTTCCAACCAAGGCGGTTGGCGCTCTATCCTGCTAAGAATCGGCGGTAATCTCGCCGGCATGGTGATTCCAAACATCGGTGCGTTCATCGCCTGGGGTCTGCTTACCGCTCTATTCATTCCAACCGGTTGGACTCCGAATGCGGATCTAGCCAAGATGGTTGGGGGCCAATGATCCTTAACCTCCTGCCTATCCTTATCGGATACACGGGTGGTCGTATGGTTCACGGTCAGCGCGGTGCCGTCGTGGCAGCTGTTGCAACCGTTGGTGTAATCGTCGGTACCGACATCCCTATGTTCTTGGGTGCAATGCTGATCGGCCCTGCTGCCGCTTGGGTGCTAAAGCAAATCGACAAGGTTGTCGAGCCACGCATTCCAACCGGAGTTTCTTATGAAGAAGCCGCGGTTGTTGAACCCTTAGCCTGTGTATTGAACGCTCAGAAGCTAATCAATGTGGGTGAAGGAGACACCGTGCTAGTTATGGGTGCCGGCCCCATTGGTTGCCTGCACGTTAGATTGGCTAGAGCGCTTGGCGCAAGCAAAGTTTTCTTGGCCGACGTAAATGGGGGTCGACTTGCCTTATCTGCGAATGTTGTAAAACCAGATCGCGCAATCGACATGTCTTCTGAAAACTTAGAAGAAATTCTCAAGGATGTCACCGATGGCCGTGGTCCGTCGGTAATCATGACCGCGGCACCGGCTGGCGTTGCCCAAGAGCAGGCAATTCACCTTGTTCAACCTGGTGGCCGAATCAGTTTCTTTGGCGGATTACCAAAAGATAAACCGCTCATTTCAGTTGATTCCAATTTGGTGCACTATAAAGAACTGATTCTGGCTGGCGCAAATGGTTCAACCCCTGCCCAAAACCGCGAGGCACTTGAGTTGATTGCGTCTGGCAAAGTGGTTGTCGCCGATTTGATTACTAACCGCGTTTCGCTAGATGACATTCAAGATGGCATTCAAGCGGTTTTGAGCGGTGAAGCAATCAAAGTTGTGGTGCTACCTTAGTTGCTACTTTTCAACCAGCGTTACTTCGAAAGAGTAGAGGTCGGGTCGATAGCAGTGGTGACCAAATTCAACGGCACGGCCAGAGTTGTCATAGGCGGTGCGATCCATGGTTAAAAGCGCCGCGTGCTTGTCGATTCCGAGTATCTCGCTCTCGTTGGCTGCGGCTCGGCGAGCCCCGATGCGCTGCTTGGCAACGCGAATGTTGACGCCGCGGGCTCGAAGCATTTGATACAAGCCGTGCTTATTTAGGTCGGCTTCGGTGATGTCGAGAAAATCTTCTGGAAGCCAGTTCTCCATAATTGAAACGGCAACATTGTCGCTGAAGCGAATGCGCTTCAGGTAGAGAACCGGGGAGCCAACGTTCACATTTAGCTTTTCAGAAATCTTGTGGTCGGCTTTCACGTGTTCGTAAGTCAAAACTTTGGTTGAGGGCTTCTGGCCGCTTTGGTTCAAGTCTTCGTAGAGCGAGGTCAGCTCGACACCACGGGTGACCTGACCGTGAACCACCTGGGTGCCAATGCCACGACGGCGAACTAGCAAACCCTTGTCTACCAAATCTTGAATAGCTCGGCGAACGGTTGGGCGCGAAATGCCGAGACGGTCGGCTAAGGCAACTTCATTTTCTAGCCTAGAACCGGCAGCAAGGCGCCCATCGAGAATTGCTTGTTCGATCTTCTGGGCGATTTGATAGTAAAGCGAGATGGGGCCAGATCGGTCTAGATCCATGAAGAGGCTAAGCGGCAGTATTTGCTCGACCTGATTCATTTCACCACTCCCAAGTGCAACTTGTTCCGCTGCATGTCACTTTGTTAGAACATTGAAACATTCTTGTTCAAGTATGCCATGTAATGACAAAGTTGTGGCGGGCAACTTACAACTGTTTGATGAACCTGAGCATTTCGTTGTGGGTGGTTTGCATGGTCTTAACCGCTGCGGCAACCGAGGCACCTCGGGTGTCAAGAAGTTCGGCGAGGGCTGCTGTGGCCGATTGCGGGTCGTCGTGGGCTGAAACTGCTACTGCGCCCATGGCTTGCACCTGACCGATGCCACGGGAATCCTCTGCAATCAACAGCGAAGTTTTGCGTTGGCTAAGACTGAATACGTGAGAGTGCACTCGAAATCCAACATGCAGATCGATGCCGTTCATGAAGCTTTCAAAGCCAGTGAAATCGCTTTCGAAACTGATTGGTTTGAAGCCACGAAGCGCACCCTTAGCGAGCATCAGGTAGTTCCAACGTGAGTATTCGTTTGCTTTCTTGCTGTGGGTAGATTTGTAACCGGCTTGGAATGACAAGAATTTTTCTGCCTTCGGAAACCGTTTGGCCAAGTTTCGAAGCAGTACCGGAATCATTGGCTGGGGTATGGCCGGCATCGAAAGCACCAGACGTTTGATGTTCGGGTTGAACTCGTAATCTTGAGCGATGAATCGTTCGTCATACCAAGCTGGGCAGCCAGTCATGGCAACATTGTCAACACCGTTGGCACGCAGCATATTCACTGTTAGAAAATCTCGGGCCGAAGAAAAACGAGTTTTATCGGCATGAATGGCGCGAACAAACTCGCCGGCCGGTTCGGCAAATCGAAACTCTTCTGGCGCTTGACCCAACTTGCCCTTCCAGCCAAGACCAAACGCCAGAACCGGCGCCGCAATTCGGCCAAGGTCGAGGTTGTAAATCTTGGGGTAAACCTCGGCCTGGTAGGCGGGGCCGCCGGTGAGCAGCACGGCACGAGCCCCATTAAGCAGCTCGTAGTGCGAGTCGGTTAATTCGCGCCGGTTCAAGTCGACTATTTCGGCATCGGTGTGATTTCGAAGCAACGTTCGGGCTCGGTCACCAATAAGGTAATCGCCCGCGTTCTTGAAAGCACCGGTAATGGTCACAATTTTATTCATGGCTTTACCAACCTTTGAGCCTGCTGGTGCAACTGGCCGTTGGTAGCCAACACACTCGATGATTTCTCGGTAAGCGGGCCGAAAAGGTCGCTGAACTGACCGCCGGCCTGCTCAACGATTGGCACCAGGGCCGCAATGTCGTAAATCTTCAAGTCGTGTTCTGCCACAACGTCGACGGCGCCTTCGGCAAGCAGCATGTAGCTGTAAAAGTCGCCATAGGCGCGAGTGCGCCACACCGAGCGGCTAAGTTTCATTAAGGCGTCTAGGTGGCCAAGTTCATCCCAAAGTTTTAGGTTGTTATAGCTGAGGCTGGCATTTGCCATTTTTGAAACCGCCGAAACCTCAAGTGGTCGAGTGCTGCCGTCAAGGTCGCGAGTGTGAGCACCCAGGTTCGGGCCAGCCCACCAGCGGCGGCCAAGAGCGGGTGCTGAAACTACGCCAACCTGCGGTTTACCGTCGACGGCAAGGCAAATCAGCGAAGCCCAAACCGGCACCCCGCGCATAAAGTTCGCGGTGCCATCGATTGGGTCGATTATCCAAGTGCGGTTACTGCCTGATTTAGCGCCAAACTCTTCACCAATAATGGCGTCATCGGGGCGCTCATTGGCCAGCATTGCCTTGATTGCTTGTTCTACCGAGCGGTCGGCGTCGGTAACCGGGCTGTCGTCTGGCTTGGTTTCAACCTTCAGGTCTTGCGCTCGAAAACGTGGCAGGGCTATTTCGTCGGCAAGGTCTGCCAATTGAAGCGCAAGGTTGAGGTCGGCAGAAAAACTCATGGTTCAAATTTAGCGGTGTTTATTCGGCTTGAGACGAACTGGCCGAGCGCATGAGTCGCCGCAGGCTGTCTACTCGAAGTGCCCCGTGTTCACCTAAAGTGCCGGCTTCAATGGCTTCATCGAGCGCACAGTCTGGCGAATCGGCAAGGTGACTGCATCCGCGCGGGCAAGTTTCAATCACCGCATAGAGATCAACAAACGATTTGATTAGGTTTTCTGGCTTCACGTGCCCCAGGCCAAAGCTTCGCACCCCAGGGGTGTCGATAATCCAGCCGTCGGTTACCGGCAGTGCCCTCGCCGAAGAACTGGTGTGGCGGCCGCGACCGGTCACGGCGTTGACCGCTCCGGTTGCGCGCATTGCGCTTGGCACCAAGGCGTTTACCAAGGTGCTCTTGCCAACACCAGAGTGACCCACAATTACCGTGATTTTGCCAGCTAATAACGGATGCAGTTGGTCGAGACTCGGTTCATCTGAACGGTTGAGCACCACCGGAATGTCGAGCCCGGCAAAATGCTCAAGAAACTCGGCTGGGTCGGCGAGGTCAGTCTTGGTAATGCAAAGAATTGGCTTCAGGCCAGCGTCGAATGCGGCAGCCAAATAGCGGTCAATCAGCCTGGTGCGCGGGGTTGGGTCGGCAATGGCAACAATGATAAGCATCTGATGGGCATTGGCAACAATCACCCGTTCAACCTGATCGCTGTCGTCGGCACTGCGGCGAAGCAGGGTGGTGCGTGGTTCCACCCGAACAATTAGCGCTAGCGCACCCTCTTGCCCGCTGGTGTCGCCGGTGAGTGCAACGTTGTCGCCTACGGCAACCCCGTGCTTACGAAGTTCTTTGCCCAGGGTCGCGTCAATAGCGCGAGCTTCGGCGTCAAGCCAGATGCGGTAGCGCCCAACGTCTACGCCAGTTACAAACCCAATGGTTGCGTTTTTGTGACCGGGGCGAATCTTGGTGCGCGGTTTGTTGCCCTTGGGGTTTGGGCGAATTCGAACATCTGATTCGTCTAGGTCGTTCGGCCCAGACTCTGGCTCATAAAGCCAGCTCAAGCGTTGCCGTTCAGCATATTTGCCCAAAGTTTGGCAAAGTTGGGCATGGTTTTCGATGTGGTGAAGATATCTTCAACCACAACGCCATCAACTCGAAGTCCAATAATGGCGCCAGCCGTAGCCATGCGGTGATCTTCATAGGTGTGCCATTCGCCACCATGAAGCGGGGCCGGTTCTATTTCGAGCCCATCGGCAGTTTCGCGGGCGATGCCTCCAAGACGGTTGATTTCGGCTGCCAGGGCAGCGAGTCTGTCGGTTTCATGCCCTCGCAGGTGGGCTACACCCCAAATACGGCTTGGTGAATCGGCCAGAGCTGCTAGTGCGGCAATCACCGGGGTTAGTTCACCGCCAATTGAAAGGTCAATTTCAATGCCGTGGATGTTGCCATCACCCTCGAGTGTTAAACCTTCTGGGCCGCGAAATACCTTGGCGCCCATTTGCTGCAAAATGCCGTCAAACTCATCGCCAACCTGAGTGGTGGTGGTTGGCCAATCGCCAACCGTCACGCTACCACCGGCAACCATGGCCGCGGCCAAAAACGGGCCGGCATTTGATAGATCTGGCTCAATGGTTACGTTTCCTCCGGCGATTGGCCCCGGTTCCACGCGCCAGGTTGCGGTCGCAGGTTGCGAAACTTTCACGCCGCGCTTGGCCAATGTGTCTAGCGTCATGTCAATGTGTGGCATTGAAGGCAGGTGTTCACCAACGTGGCGCAGTGTGAGACCCTTTTCGAAGCGCGGGGCAGCCAGCAACAAGCCGCTCACGAATTGACTCGATGCCGAGGCGTCGATCTCAAGTTCGCCACCAGCTATGCGCCCAGTGGCGTGCACGGTGAACGGCAGAGCTTCTTCGCCAGCGGTGGTTACCTCAAGACCAAGGGCCCTGAGAGACTCAATCGTGGTGTGCATTGGCCGTCTTCTGGCAGCTGCATCGCCATCGAAGGCTATGGCACCGGTAGCTAAGCCCGCCAACGGAGGCACGAAGCGCATCACGGTTCCGGCTAAGCCACAGTCAATGCTGGCGGGGCCAACCAGAGGTGATGGCGTTACGACTATTTCAGTTTCGCTCACATCAACGTCAATGCCAAGTGAGCGAAGGGCCTCAATCATGAGCGTGCTGTCGCGCGAGTGCAGTGGCTTCAAAAGGCGAGTTGGTTCGCTAGCTAGCGCCGAAAGCACAAGTTCACGATTGGTAAGTGACTTAGAGCCGGGTAGCCAAACTTTGGCATTTAGCGGGCCTTTGGCAACTGGCGCCTGCCATGCGGCGGAATAAGTCTGGCTTGTCATTGGTTCTAAGTTATCAGCAGACCGCGCACCGAAAGGAGCACCAGTGGCAACTTTGGCCCCACGATTAATGGTTCAATCGGCTTCGCTAGACTCGAAACCGATGAGCAAAAAACCCACCAAGGCCGAGCTTGAGGCCCGCGTGATTGAATTCGATCAGCAGGCAATGCCTTACCTGCCGAATCTTTACCGCTTAGCGCTGCGCAAAACCCAGAATCCGGCTGAAGCCGACGATCTCGTGCAAGAGACTTTGGCTCGAGCTTTTATGTATTGGAAGCAGTACGAACAGGGAACCAACGTGATGGCCTGGATGGGCAAGATCATGGAGAATCTTGGCAAGAACCGAATTGGCAAGCTGGCTCGCAACCCGTTCAAAAGCAGCGTTGACGCACTTGAAGACTGGCAGGTTGGCGCCGCCACTTCGCTCACCGCTACCGCCGCAAGCTCAGCAGAAACCATTGCCATTGAGAACCTTCCAGCCGATGTTGTGAAGCAGGCACTCGACGGGCTTGAAAAGAATCGCCGCATGGTGGTTTACTATGCCATCGTTGAGGGAATGTCTTATAAAGAGATCGCCGAAACCATGGGAAGCAAGTTGGGCACCGTTATGAGCCGACTTCACCGCGGTAAAAATGAACTTCGCGAAAAACTGCGCGATTACGCTATTCAAGAGGGTTACTTAACTGAAGAGGTTGGGGCGGCAGATGAGTGACGAATGCCAGCAGAGCAAAACTCGCGTTCAAGAGTTTTTGCAGCGCGAACTTAGCGAAACCGAAATGGATGCGATTGCCTCGCATATTGCGACCTGCGATAACTGTGAGTCGGAATATGACTTCGAGGTGCTTTTTAACTCGGTGATTCAGCGATCTTGCTCAGAGGCGCCACCAGAAGAACTGGCTCAGCGAGTGCTTGCTCGCATTCGAGACCAAATTTCTAAACTGGCCTAATCTTCAACCTTTAGGTCTAGCCATTCGAGCCATCCGCGGTTCAGCACCAACCACGCCATGAGGCCATAGCCAACCTGGCCAGGGGTGTTGTGTCCACTTTCTTCGAGCTCTTCATTCCATCCGGTGTGTTCAACCAGCGGATGGAAACAGTCAACGAACGGAATGCCCCGTCGGCTGGTGACATCTTCATAGCCAGAGGTCAGGTGTTCGATTTCTTGGTTCAAGGATTTATCGGCGCTTGGCACTGGGCCAACCACAAAGGTTTCGATGCCGTTGCGCCTGGCTTCGTCAACAATGGTAGCGAGGTTCAGGCGGCTGCGCGAGATCGAAACCCCTTCGGCAGGGTCTGAGTTACTCAGCGCGATTACCAAACGGTTGTCAGTCTCTGGGCTAAAGCGAAGTTGCACCTCGTTGACCCATCGGTCAACTAATCGGCCACTGGTTTCACTTGGAACGGCCAGTGTGTAAACATCGATGCGCGGGTTTTCGCGCGGGGTTCGTGCCATGACTCGACCAACCCAGCCAAGCCCCTTTGGATCACCAGATGCGGTGGCAAGCGAATCGCCAAGAATGACGATTCGAATGTCTTTACGCTCTGACACCAATGTTTATTCGAAGGCTCGAGTGACGACGTCGGCTTGTTCGGCAGCGTGGCGCTTGGCTGAGCCA